>NZ_JAOCFS010000026.1:0-46895 GCF_029842105.1 Empedobacter sp. GD03797 | reverse complement strand
CTTTTGGTAATTCAATTACATTTGCTTCATCATTATTGAAAATAAATTTAAAATCTAAAGCAGGAGGATTTTCATTCTGATCAATATTTTGTTTTCTTACTTCAGGATCAGAAATCTCTTTATAAAAATCTAAACCTTTTTCATTGTATTTTACTTTAATCTGAGTCTCATATTCTACCTCATAAAATTGAGCATTTGTATAGCTTGAAATTAAAATGATTAGTGCGATTAGTTTCTTCATATTTAGTGATTAAGATTTAAATATAACAAAAAAGAGACACAATAACTTGTGTCTCTTTAAAATATGATAATAAATCTATTTATAAAATATGTTTCTCTGCGTGATAAGAAGAACGAACCAAGGGTCCAGATTCTACATGACGGAATCCTAATCCACGTGCGAAATCTTCGTATTTTTTGAATTGTTCTGGCGTGATAAACTCTTTCAAAGGTAAATGCTTTTTCGTTGGCTGTAAATATTGACCAATTGTAATGACATCTACATTTGCATCAGCAACTTCCTGAATTGTTTCGAAAACTTCGTCTTCAAATTCACCCAAACCAAGCATAATTCCTGTCTTTGTACGACGTTGACCTGCTTCTTTTGCATAACGTAAAACTTTTAACGAACGATCATATTTTGCTTGAATACGAACTTCGCGCGTTAAACGACGAACCGTTTCCATATTATGAGAAAGCACTTCTGGAGCAGCTTCTACAATACGATCGATGTGTTTTTCGACTCCTTGAAAATCTGGAATCAATGTTTCCATCGTTGTTCCTGGGCTAATTCTACGAACAGCATGTATTGTTTCTGCCCAAATAATCGATCCCATATCTTTTAAATCATCACGGTCAACAGAAGTTAAAACCGCATGTTTTATTTGCATTAATTTGATAGAACGCGCAACTTTTTCTGGTTCTGCCCAATCCACTTGCTCTGGACGACCAGTTTTTACACCACAAAAACCGCATGAACGCGTACATACATTTCCCAAAATCATAAATGTTGCAGTTCCTTCACCCCAACATTCACCCATATTAGGACAGCTTCCACTTTGGCAAATGGTGTTCAATTTATATTTATCTACTAAACCCCTTAATTCGCGATGTTTTTTCCCCGTAGGCAATTTTACACGTAACCATTCAGGTTTTTTTACTCTTCCATCTGGTAATAGCTCAACACTCATACATTACTTTTCTGATTGGCTAATTTACAATTATTTTTTCTAAAACAGATTCAATTGTTTCGATTCTAATTCCAACAAAAATTGTTTGCGTTTCTTTCCGCCTGCATATCCAGTTAACGAACCATCTGAGCCAATTACGCGATGACAAGGCACCACAATTGCAATTTTGTTTTTCCCATTCGCATTTGCAACTGCTCGTATCGCTAATAAATCTCCAACAGCTATCGATTGTTCTTTGTATGATCTTGTTTCTCCAAATGGAATTTTAATTAATTCGTTCCAAACTTTTTTCTGGAAATCTGTTCCAATCAAATCAAGTGGAATGCTAAATTCTTTTAAATTTCCCTTAAAATAATCGTTCAATTCATTTTCTAAACGATTCAAAACTTCATCATCTTTTTCCAAAATTTCACCCAAGTTTTCTATTTCTTTGAGTTGTTTTTCAGTCGATTTTCCATCAAAAAACTCTAACATACAAAGTCCTTTTTCCGACTTTATTGCAAGCATTTCTCCAAGAGGTGTTTGTATTTTTTTTGAGTGAAACATTTTATAAAATTTTAGTTGAAAGTTAGAAAAATATAGTCGTAATTTGGTATCAAATTTGTTGTTAAAAATATCATAAAATTAATTTATGAAAAAATCTATTTTCGCGAGTATTATCGCATCTTTCATTATATTCTCTTGCCAATCAAAAGGTGTTCAACAAGAACAAAAAAATACAGATTCTTCTAAAGAAATTACAGACGCTGTAAAAAAAGAACACAATTCTATGAATTCGTTGGATTGGGCTGGAAAATATGAAGGAACTTTACCTTGCGCCGATTGTGAGGGAATAAAATATATTGTTGAATTGAAAAAAGATGGAAACTTTTTTATTGAGCAAGAATATTTAGGAAAAGAAACAGTTTATCAAGACGAAGGATTTTATAAATGGGATGCTTCTGGAAATGTATTACATTTAAATTCGAATGTAAGTCCGTTAGTGTTGAAAGTTGAAGAAAATAGATTGAAAGTTTTGGATCAACAAGGAAAAGAGATCACAGGAAATTTAAAAGATAAATACATCTTGAAAAAAACTAAATAATAAAAAATAAAAGGCAATCTCGATTACGGATTGCCTTTTATTTTTGAAATTATTTTTAGTTCAATAAATGATCTTTTGTCAATTTTTCAAAAACTTTGATCACACCAATTACTTGAATTTCCTCTTGTAAATATTCTTCAAAAGAAAAATAGTTGTAAGCTTCAATTTCGTTTGTTGGTTTTATTTCTTCGTTCAAATCGTACAAAAAACAATCTTGTTCCATCAAAAGGTTTTGCTCTCCATACGCTTCGGCCGTAATATGACAATAAAAATTGAGTTCTTCTTTTACCAAATCCAAACTCAATTCTTCTTTTATTTCTCTTACCAAAGCTGTTTCAGAATTTTCACCTTTATCAATTTTTCCACCTGGTAAATACCACGCTTTTTTATTTTTGCTAAATGTCAAAAGCAGTTTATTATTTTTAATAACTAATAAACCCGCTGTTGGTAAATCAATCATCTTTTATTTTTCTAAACTTTTTTGCCATTCCCAAGCTGTACGCATACTTTCTGACAATTTTGTTTCAGGTTTCCAAACCAATTCTTTTTCTGCTAAAGAGTTATTTGCATAAGCTTCGATAATATCACCTGCACGACGCTCTTTGATTTCGTATTTCAATTTCAAATCATTCGCATCTTCAAATGCGTGAACAACTTCTAAAACCGTAGATCCTGTTCCCGTTCCAAGATTAAAGAATTCTAGCTTTGCTTTATTCTTATTTTCGATCAAACGAGTTACGGCTTTTACGTGTGCATCAGCCAAATCATTTACATCAATATAGTCACGAATTGCCGTTCCATCACGCGTAGGATAATCATCTCCCCAAACCGATAATGCTTCTCTTATTCCAGCCGCCGTTTGTGTAACATAAGGAATTAGATTGTTTGGAATACCTTTTGGTAATTCTCCAATTTTAGCTGTTGGATGCGCACCTACGGGATTGAAATAACGTAAACAAATCACATTTTTATCAAATGCTGCTGAGAAATCTTCTAAAATTTCTTCTCCCATTTGTTTCGTTTTTCCATAAGGAGATTCAGGTTTTTTCAGCGGAGTTTGCTCATCAATAGGCATTTTATCCGCTTGTCCGTAAACTGTACAAGACGAGCTGAAAATAATATTATCAGCATCAAAATCTTTCATTGCATCCAAAAGATTAATCAAACCTAAAAGATTATTACGGTAATACATCAACGGTTTTTCTACAGATTCTCCAACTGCTTTATGCGCTGCGAAGTTGATAATTCCGTCTATTTTATTTGTTTTGAAAAATTCGTTTACTTTTTCTTGATTTTTTAAATCAATCTCAAAATAAGTTGGTTTTGTTCCAATAATAGAAGTAATTTTATCTAATACACCAATTTCTGTGTTCGATAAATCGTCTATAATCACAACTTCATAACCCGCATTTTGTAAAGCTACAACTGTGTGCGAGCCAATATAACCCAAACCTCCAGTTACTAATATTTTACTCATTTTTAATATTTAGTTTTTACAGTGAAATCAAATTTAGGAAAATAAAAAAAGCTTCTGAAACTAATCAGAAGCTTTTTCGTATTATTTTTAGGATAAATTATTTTCCAAAAAATTCGCGAACAGCAGAAGTGATATAAGCTAATTGCTCTTCATCCAACTCTGTGTGCATTGGTAAAGACATTACTTCTTCTACCAATTTGTTCGTATTTGGGAAATCTACATCATTATAATGTCCGTTATCGTATGCTTTTTGTTTGCGTAATGGAACAGGATAATAAATCATCGCAGGAATTTCTTTTTCAGTCAAGAAAGCTTGTAATTCATTACGTTTACCATTTGTTACACGTAACGTATATTGATGGAATACGTGAGTTGTATCTGCTCCTTTTACTGGCGTTAATAATGCATCAATATCTTTAAAAGCTTCTGTATAATAAGCCGCAGCTTTGTTACGAGCAGCGTTATAATCATTTAAGAAAGGTAATTTACGACGTAAAACTGCTGCTTGAACAGAATCTAAACGAGAGTTAACACCAACTTCATCGTGGTAGTAACGTTTGTACATTCCGTGATTTACAATTCCACGTAAACGATGCGCAATATCATCATCATTTGTAAAAATTGCTCCACCATCACCATAACAACCTAAGTTTTTTGAAGGGAAGAAAGATGTACAACCAATATGACCAATTGTTCCAGCTTTTCGACCTTTGTAATCCGCTCCAATAGCTTGCGCAGTATCTTCTACAACATATAAATTATGTTCTTTTGCAATTGCCATAATCTCGTCCATATTCGCACATTGACCAAATAAATGAACTGGAATAATTGCTTTAGTTTTTGGCGTAATTGCCGCTTTCAATTTTTCTGTATCAATTGTAAAAGTATCATAATCAACGTCAACTAAAATTGAATTTAATTTCAATAAATCAACAACTTCTACTGTTGCAGCAAATGTAAAATCTGCCGTAATCACCTCGTCACCTGGCTCTAAACCTAGCGCCATCAAAGCAATTTGCAACGCATCAGTTCCGTTTCCACAAGGAATTACGTGTTTTACATTTAAGTAATCTTGCAATTCAGTTTCGAATTGTTTTACTTCTGGTCCATTAATAAAAGCAGCCGAATCCAAAACATTCAAAATTGCTGCATCAACGTCTCCTTTTATTTTTTGATATTGACTTTGTAAGTCAACCATTTGTATTTTTTTCATAACTTAATGAATCTTTCAAAATCTACAACTTTAAAAAGTCGTTATTATTACAACAAATGTACAAAAAAAGCTCATTCTAAATTTTTAACTTTGCAACATTGTGCAAGGATTTTATAACACATCAATTAAGGCGTACGGAATGGCGCTAAAATTGGCTTCGAATTTTAACGAAAAAGCAAAACTTTGGGTAGATGGAAGAAAAAATTGGGAAGAAAAAATAGCTTCTAAAATTTCTGAAACCGATAAAGCTTTGTGGGTACATTGTTCATCTTTAGGCGAGTTTGAGCAAGGTCGACCTGTTGTTGAAGCGTTAAAAGAAAAATATCCGACACATAAAATTGCTGTTTCGTTTTTCTCGCCTTCTGGTTATGAAATTAGAAAGAATTATCAAGGCGCAGACGTTATTTTTTATTTGCCTTTGGATACAAAATCGAATGTAGAAAAGCTGATAAAAGTGCTTCATCCAGAGATTTTGATTTTGGTGAAATACGAATATTGGTTCAATTTGATTACCGAATTACATCAGCAAAACATTCCGACAATTGTGGTTTCATCTATTTTTAGAGAAAGTCAAAACTTTTTCAAGAAAGATGGAAAAAATTGGTTTGCGAAAAAATTAAGTTTGATAAATCATTTCTTTGTTCAAAATCAAAAGTCAAAAGATTTATTAGATTCAATCAATATCACACAAAATACAATTGCGGGCGATACGCGATTTGATCGTGTCAAACAGATCATTCATCAAGATAATCAATTGGATTTTATGAATGATTTTAAACAAAATTCGAAATTAATTGTGGTTGGAAGTTCTTGGCCAAAAGACGAAGAATTATTTATGAATTTAATCAATCAAAGGTTAACAAATGATTGGAAAATTGTTTTTGCACCACATAATTTGAATGATGGTGAAATCAATTCTTTTCTAAGTAAAATCAATCAAAAAGCAGTTAAATTTTCAGATTTAGAAAAATTATCACAACAAGATTTAATCGATTCTAAAATATTTATTCTCAACACAATTGGTATTTTATCAAAAGTCTATTCTTATGCAGATATTACCTATATTGGCGGAGGTTTTGGTGCAGGAATTCATAATACATTAGAGGCGGTGACATTTGGAACCCCTGTAGTTTTTGGCCCTAAATACAAGAAATTTCAGGAAGCTGTGGATTTAATAGAAGTTGGCGGAGGATTTTCTATTGCTAATCAAACTGAATTTGATACAATTATGAATCGTTTGATGAATGATGAAAATTTCCGAAAAGAAAGTGGAAAAAAAGCTGGAGATTTTGTTCAAAATTCACCAAATGCGACTAAAATTATTTTAGAATATTTAAATGATATTTTGTAAATCTTAAAATTTTATCAATTTTTAACAAAAAAGGCACAGAAATTGTGAGTCAAAAAAGCATTATTGATTTTTAAAGATTTAAATCAATCTTTTGTATGGATAAAACTTTACTTTTGAATTAAATATTATAACTCAGACTTAAGTAATAAAAAAAAATGAAAAAACTAATCTTAGGAATAGCACTTTTTGGTGGATTAAGTGCAGCAAACGCGCAAATTGATTTAGGAGTAAAAGGAGGTCTTAACTTCCCAACTTTATCTGGAACCGAAAGTTCTAAATTCAGAACTGATTTTTATGTTGGTGGTTATGCAAACTACAAAGTAACAGATCAATTCAGTTTTCAACCAGAGGTTTTATACTCTAAACAAGGAGCAGGAATCAAAACTCACGACGGAAGCGATAACAAAATTGTAACACATAATATTAATATTCCTTTAATGGGACGTTACGAAATTATGGAAGGTTTAAATGTTGAGTTTGGTCCTCAATTAGGTTTCTTGGTTTCTGCAAAAGAAAAAACAGAATTCAATAATATCAAAACTAAAGAACCAATTACTGATAATTTCAAAACATTTGATTTTGGATTAAATTTAGGTGCTGGATATAAAGTAACTGACGAGTTAGAAATTAATGCTCGTATCACAAAAGGATTAACAGATATCAATCATAATCCTTCTGCAAAAAGTACAACAAACACATATTTTAGTATAGGTGTAGCGTACAAATTGGCAGAAATGTAATTCATTTCAAATCAAAAATATAGAAAGGAGCTTTTGCTCCTTTTTTTTGTGCTTTATCGTTAAATAATTCTAAAAAAACTTTGTCATGTTAAATTAAATTCTATATTTGTAGTAATAAAAATACAATTGTAGATATGAAAGTTAAATTATCAAGAAGAGAAGAGGAAGTGATGGAAGTTATTTGGAGCGGAAAACAAGTTTTTGCAAAAGATATTATCGATTCTTACGACGATCCAAAACCAGCGAATACTACAATTTCTACCTTATTAAAAAGGATGCATGACAAAGGTTATATTGATTACGAGCAAATGGGAAACTCGCGTCGATACTATGCTTTGGTAAAAAAAGATGATTATTTTTCGAAAGAAGTAAAAGGAATGATTTCGAACTTCTTTAATAATTCGGCAACGCAATTTGCTTCATTTTTTGCAAAATCAAACAATATGTCAGTCGAAGAATTAGAAAAATTACGTGACATAATTGACAATGAAATAGACCGTAAAAAGAAATAGCCTATGGTTGCGTTTTTTATAAAATTTATTCTTTGTTCCGGATTTTTATATTCTTTTTATAAACTTTTTTTGGAACGTGAAAGCATGTATAAAATCAATCGATTTTATCTGTTGTTTTCGTTGATATTTTCGTTAATCGCGCCTTTGTACAAAATTGATTTGCCTATAACAGCGACGGAAACGAATATTTCGCCCGAATTATTGGCTTTTTTGATGCAAAATCCTGAATTGTTGCAACAAGAAAAAGGAATCAATTTTGGTGATATTTTGAATGTTATTTACATTTTGATTGGTCTAATATTTCTTGTAAGATTTATCTACAATTTGTACGAATTGATGTTCAAAATTAAAACTGAAGAAAAAATCAAAGATCAAGAAATTACATATATTCTCGATTTAGATTCGAATCAACCATATAGTTTTTGGAAATATATTTTTATTCCGAAAAAGCAACTGAAAAGTTTGCATCAAAACTTAATTGATCACGAAAAAGCGCATTGTATTCAGAAACATAGTTTGGACATTTTGTTGATAGAGATTTTTCAAATTCTTTTTTGGTTCAATCCGTTTATTTATTTCTATAAAAAATCAATCAAACTAAATCATGAGTTTTTGGCAGATGAATATGTTTTGCAAAGAAACTCAGATTTGAAAACTTACCAACATCAAATTTTGGATTGTATTGCAACGCAAAATCCATCTATGATGGCAAGTAATTTCAATTTTATTCTAACTAAAAAACGCCTACTTATGATGACAAAAAATACATCAAAACGAAAAGTAAAAATTCTGTCTTTTGCTTCGTTGCCTTTTATATTGAGTGCTTTTGTACTTTTTAGCCAAAAATCGTTCGCGCAAGAAGTTGAGAAAAAAGCTCAAAAAGTGGAACAAGCGTTGGAAAAACCTGTTCAATCGCAAGCCGAAATTCTACTTGATCAAGCAACTACTTTAAGAGATTCGCTTCTCAAAACAGATCAAGCTAAAACAACAACTCCAATAGAAAAAGTGATTACGAAAGATGAGTTAAAAACGATTTTGAAAAGTAATGCGCAAAACAAAATTATCTTGAATGATGCTGGAGATATTATTCTGAATGATTCTATCAAAATAAAAGATATTGTCTTGAAAAAAGAGTTGTCTCCAACGATTTTATATGGAACTGACGGAAAAATTTTGCAAAAAATTGATCCAAAAGATATAGACAAGGTTTTTGTAAGAAGTAATGAAGGTTTGATAGAAATTATCAAAAAAGATTCAAGTATCATCAAAATTTTTAATTCTGAAAAAGACATTCCGAATATCAATAAAAAAGTAAAAACAGCTAAAATGCCAACAGTAAAAAATAATATTAAGTTGAAAAACGGTTATTCAATTTACACGGACAAAAATGGCGTTGAGCACAAAATTATTAGTTCTGAAATTGATAGAGTTTATTTAGAGAATCAATTAAAATCAAAAGAAATTGATAATGGTTATAGTCTAAGTTTTTCAAAAAATAAAGGAGTTGATAAAGCGGAAATAGAAAAACAATTAAAAGAAGCACAAGCAAGAGGTTATGATATTACAGCTATAAAAACTGATACTAAAAATCCCGAAATACAAAAATTAGGTTCATTTACTGTAAAAACATTCTATTCTGAAGATCCTAAAGAAATGAGTAAACATCTTGAAGAAAAAAAGAAAGAACTTGAATTACAAGAAAAAAACACTAAGAAAATGCTAAAATAGATTGAGAAAAGGCAAAAACAGCTAAAAAAAGAAATTAAGAAATAATCAAAATTTCATAGTATATATAACATATTCAAAAAAAAGGAAACTCGTTCGGGTTTCCTTTTTTAGTACGTCATGTTTTGGCATTCTGATTTCTTATTTTTGAGAAGATTGTTTAACTTTCCTAAAAATTCAGAATTTGTTACAAGCAGGCGATTTCAAAATTTACAATGCATCCGCTGGTGCAGGTAAAACTTATACGTTGGTGAAAGAATTTCTTTCGTTGTTATTAACCAATGAAAGCGATTATCATTTCGAACATATTTTAGCCATCACATTTACCAATAAAGCTGCTGGTGAAATGAAAGAACGTATCATCGAAACGTTAGAAGAAATCGCCAAAAATCCTAATCCAAAAGAAAATCAATATATTCTGGAATTAGCTTCGGAATTGAATTTGAAGCCTGAGATCATCAAGACAAAAGCATACAATATTCTGATTGCGATTCTTCATAATTATTCCAAATTTTCGATTTCCACAATTGATAAATTTAATCTTCGATTGATGAAATCTTTTGCGCAAGATTTAGGTTTATCAATGAATTTTGATGTCGAAATGAATACAAATGAAATCATTAATGAATCGGTTGATTTGTTGTATTCAAAAATTGGAGAAGACGAAAAACTAACGCAAACAATGATCAAAATTGCGTTGGATAATATGGACGAAAATAAATCGTGGGATATTCGAAAAACACTTTCTTCAGACACTTCGGACATTTCTAATGATCGTCATTTGCAAGATTTAGAAAAATTAAAAAACATTTCGTTAGACGAATTTATTCGTTATCGAAATGTTATTTTTGATGATATAAAAACTTTGAAAGATGGTTTGATTACAATTGGAAATGAGTTTTTCGAATTGCTTGCAAACAATGGAATTTCGGTAAATGAATTACCAGGAAAAAGTCGAGGAATTGCTGCTTTTTTCCAGAAATTAAAAAACTTTGATGGTTTTGGTTTAATTTTACCAACCGATGCGAATACAAAAGATATTTTGGAAGACGGTTACCTTTCGAAAGTGAAAGAGGCAATAGCAGAATCTATTTTTCCTCAAGTGAAAGATTTGTTCGAAAAAGCTGCGAACATCAATGATCACTTACTTTTGTTAACCTCCATTCAGAAAAATATATCCTCAATTTCGTTGATTAATGAAGTTGAAAAATCATTGGATTCGATCAAAAAAGATTCAAATGTTTTGTTGATTAACGAATTCAATACTATCATCAGTAAAAATCTGCAACAACAACCTGCCAATTTTATTTATGAGCGAATTGGTTCGCGTTACAATCATTATTTTATTGATGAATTTCAGGATACATCGACGTTACAATGGAATAATCTGAATCCGTTGGTCGAAAATGCACGCGCGCAATCTGATACGATTATGTTGGTTGGTGATGCAAAACAGTCCATTTATCGTTGGCGAGGTGGAAATCCTGCACAAATGATTGATTTAATTGATCGAAAAGAGGAAGAAAATATTAAAGTTGAAGAATTAGAAAAAAACTGGCGAAGTCACGAAAATATTATTCAATTTAACAATGAATTGTATTCGTTTATCGCGCCACAACTCAATTTGCCGAGTTTTCAATATTTGTACGAAATCGGAAATAAACAATTAACTAATCATCAAAAAGATGGTTTTGTCAAAATAAATTTCATTGAGCAAGAAGGTCGTTCGAAAGATTTATTTAAAGAACAAAATTTAGAATTGGTTCTTAAAACAATTGAAGATTGTCGAGCAAATGGTTTCTCATTAAATGATATTGCGATTTTGGTTCGTAGTAATGCGCAAGGGATTTTGTTAGCGAAATATTTGACCGAAAATAATTTGGTTGTGATTTCTAATGAAGCTTTGTTGTTAAAAAATTCATTCGAAATTCAATTGATTGAATATTTGTTCAAAATCACCTCAAATCCTCAAGACGAGCAATCAAAAATTCGTTTTTTGATGGTGGCTTATGAATTAGAATTATTCAAAACGGATGATTTAACAATCACAGTTGAAAAAGCTTTAAAAGGAGATTTGCCAAAGTTTTTAAAATTAACCAAATCAGTTGGGATAGATTTAGATTTTATTCAAGATCAAAACCTTTCGTTGTATGATTTTACAGAAAAAGCGATTCGAACTTTACATTTACAAGAGCGTTCGCCCGCTTATATTTTAAGTTTTTTGGATGTTATTTTAGAGTATTCATCGAAAAATGAATCAGATCTGAATTCATTTCTTGAGTTTTGGTCAACAATCAAAGATAAAGCGAGTATCAAAACGCCAAAAGGTGTTGATGCGATTCAGATTATGACGATTCACAAATCAAAAGGCTTGGAATTTCCAGTTGTAATTTTGCCGTTTTTAGATTGGCAAAGTAAGAATTCTAAAATTTGGATTCCATTACAAAAAGATGAAGAAAATCCGTTCGAAACATTTTATGTTGGAATTAATAATGAATTAAAATCAATCAAAAACGAAGCGATAAAATCGAAGATTGACGAAGAAGAAAATTTGGTTCAATTGGATGAAATTAATACGCTTTATGTTGCAACAACGCGTGCAAAAGAGCAATTGTATATGATTGCGCTAAAACCGAAAGAATCTTCGAAATCAAAAAATATTGCAAATTATTTACACGAGTTTGTTTCGTATAAAGGTTTTTCTGAGGATGAAATTATTTTGAAAGGTTCTCCTGAACGAATTTCAACTCCAAAAATCATAGAAAATTCTTCGGCTGAATTAAAAATTTATTCTTCGGATTGGAATACGCGTTTAGTAATTAATACCAATTCGGAAAAAGCGCAAGAAAAGTTGAAATTCACCGAATTTGGAAATACAGTTCATAACATTTTATCGCAAATTGTTACACAAAATGATTTGCCAAAAATCATTGAAAGTGAAAAACAACGTGGTACAATTTCAGCCGAAAATGTAGAACATCTGCAAAAAACCTTGCAAAATTTATTACAAGATGCTAAATTAGTTCCATATTTTGCTGAAGGTTTAACGGTTTTGAATGAGCGCGATTTTATTGATGAAAATGGACAAATTTTCAGAGCCGATCGTGTGGTAATTGATGCAGAAAATAATTGTTCGATTATCGATTATAAAACTGGTCAACCCGATTTAGATCATCATTTTCAAGTAAATAGATATGCCAATTTTTTTAGAAATTTAGGTTATAATATTCAGACCAAAATCTTGATTTATATTGATGATGAACAGCAAAAAATAAATGTTGTAGAGGTATTTTGATGAATGAAAATGTAAAATTAAAATTAGCGAGTTTACCCGAAACGCCCGGTGTTTATCAATATTATAACAAAAAAGGAGATTTGTTATACATTGGTAAAGCGAAAAACTTGAAGCGTCGCGTGAATTCGTATTTCAATAAACAACACGATTCGAAACGTTTGCGTGTTTTGGTGAGCAATATCGATAACATCGAAACGATAAACGTTAATTCTGAATATGATGCTTTGTTGTTGGAAAATAATTTGATTAAAGAGCATCAACCACGATACAATATCCTGTTAAGAGATGACAAAACCTATCCTTGGATTTGCATCAAAAATGAACGATTTCCTCGTATTTTTTCGACTCGAAATGTTATCAAAGATGGTTCGGAATACTTTGGACCATATTCTAACGGAAAAGCGATGAAAGTTTTGTTAGGTTTGATAAAAGAATTGTATCAACTAAGAACGTGTTCGTATGATTTGAGTGAAAAAAATATCGAAAATCATAAATTCAAAGTTTGCTTGGAATACCATATTGGCAATTGTCTTGGACCTTGTGAAGCTTATCAAACAGAAGAAGAATACAACGAGCAAATTTCGGCAATTCGTAATATTATCAAAGGAGAATTTAACGAAGCAAAGCAATATTTGATTAACCAAATGACAAAATATGCATTGGATTTGAAGTTTGAAAAAGCGCAAATGATTAAAGAAAAAATCGAAGTGTTACAGAATTATCAATCTCGATCTACAATTGTTTCGCCTACGATTACCAATGTTGATGTTTTTTCGATTACGTCGGACGAAGAATATGCCTATGTCAATTTTATGAAAATTTATCATGGCGCAATTATACAGTCCCATACAGAGGAATGGAAAAAGAAATTGGATGAAACGGACGAAGATTTATTGGAACGCGCAATTATTGATTTTTCGGATCGATTTAATTTAACTTCGAAAGAAATTTATGTTCCGTTCGAATTGAGTTTAGAAATTCCGTTCAGAAAAATTACCGTTCCGAAAATTGGCGATAAAAAACATATTGTCGATTTATCGTTAAAAAATACACGAATTTATCGTTTAGAACAGCTCAAACAAACCAAAATCGTCGATCCTGATCGTCATACAAATCGTATCATGAATCAGATGAAAGTTGATTTGCGTTTACCTGCAGAACCTCGACATATTGAAGGTTTTGATAACTCTAACATTCAAGGAACGAATCCTGTTTCGGCTTGTGTGGTGTTCAAAAATGGAAAACCAAGTAAGAAAGATTATCGCATTTTCAATGTTAAAACCGTAGAAGGACCGAACGATTTTGCGACGATGGAAGAAGTGATTGAAAGACGATATTCGAGAGTTTTGGCTGAAGGAGAATCTTTGCCTCAATTAATTTTGATTGATGGTGGAAAAGGGCAATTAAGTTCGGCTCTAAAATCTATTGATCGTTTAGGATTGCGCGGAAAAGTTTCGGTGATTGGAATTGCGAAGCGTTTAGAAGAAATTTATTATCCAGATGATCCTTATCCGTTATATTTAGACAAAAATTCTGAAACCTTGAAAGTGCTTCAACATGTGCGAGATGAATCGCATCGATTTGGAATTACACGTCACCGAAATCGACGAAGTAAAAATGCTTATAATTCGGTTTTGGAAGAAATAGAAGGTATCGGTCCGCAAACAATTAAAGAATTATTAACAAAATTTAAATCGGTCGAACGAATAAAAAATGCATCTTTGTTAGAATTAACCGATTGTATAGGAAAATCTAAAGCAAAAAAAATAAAAGATTATTTTTCGAATGATGAAAAATCTACTAATTGACAGAGATTTAACGTCTCTTTTGAACAATCCAAAGCTACAAGCCACTTTGGCAATTGTTCCTATCACTTTATTTGTACTTGGCTTGTTAAGTTATTTTGGAATTTTTTATTCGATGTTTAGTACGCTCGATGTGCAGCTAGGACATTCAGGAAGTTCTAAATCGCTATTGAGTGCGTTATTAGGAAATCTTATCATTTTTATCTTCTTGGTATTGATGAGTTTTTTCACTGGCGTGATTTCTTTTGTATACTTTATTGTGCATGCTTTAAAGAATCCAAATTTGATAAAAAGTGATGATCGCTTGGTCTGGATTACGATTATTATTTTTGGAAATGGAATAGGAATTTTTGTCTATTGGCTGACTCAAATCAAGCGAAAAAAACCTCGTCCAATTATTGATTTATACACAGACGATATCTAAAAATATAAACTGCTTTACAATTTAGTAAAGCAGTTTTTTTTATGAATTATTTCAAAAATTTGTACCTTTTAACTACAAATCAAAACAACATGAAAATAGTAGAATTATTAGCAAAAGAATTGCAAAACGAGTATCAAATTACCAAAGAATTTATTGCAAGATTCCCTGAGGATAAAACGACATACAAACCTCATGAAAAAAGTATGGACATTACAATGTTGACGAATCATATTGTCGAAATATTTGCTTGGCCAGCTTTGATTTTAACAACTGATAAATTAGATTTTGCTACAGGAGATTACAAACCGACAAGTTTTACTTCTGTGCAAGATTTACAAAAGAAATTAGACGAAGATTACGAAGCGGGTGAAAATTCCTTGAAAAACGCAACGGATGAAGAATTGAATAATAATTGGAAAATTGTTGCTGGTGATACAGTCTTCGCAGATTTTACAAAATATGAAGCAATTCGTCATGCACTAAATCAAATCACACATCATCGCGCTCAATTAGGGGTATTTTATCGTTTATTGGGAATAGATTTACCTTCTAGTTATGGACCAAGTTCTGATTCTCAAAAGTTTCAATAAAAAAAGACCTCTTAAATAAGAGGTCTTAAAATCATAATTAGTGTTAATTGTATTACTGATTAGTAATATTGTTATCTCAAAAATATAACATATATCATATTTAAACAAATCTAAGTTGTGTTTTTTTTAAGAAATATTAACAATTTTATAATATTCGTAGTTAATAATCTATTTTATTGATTTTATCTAAAAAAGACATCTATAAAAGTATCAATTAATATGAATTCATAAAAAAAGCTTTCGAAATTCTCGAAAGCTTTTTTATATTTTGACTTTATATTGTTTTAAACAAAAGGAGTTTTTACAACTTCTGCTAATACATTTTTATCACGAATCTGAATTCTGATTGTTGTTCCAACTTTAGCAAAATCTGTGTGAACATATGCTAAACCAATTCCTTGTTTCAACATTGGAGATTGCGTTCCAGAAGTTACAATACCGATTGTATTCTCATTGTCATCTACAACTTTATAATCGTGGCGAGGAATTCCTCTTTCAATCATTTTGAAACCAACTAATTTTTTCTCAACTCCAGCCTCTTTTTGAGCTTTCAAAATATCAGAAGAAATAAAATTTGTATCCAATTTTGTTACCCAAGCAAGACCAGCTTCTAATGGAGTTGTGTCATCGTTGATATCATTTCCGTATAAACAGTAACCTTTCTCTAAACGCAATGTATCACGAGAAGCCAAACCACAAGGCTCGATATCGAAAGATTTTCCAGCTTCCATCACCTTATCCCACATTTCGTTTGCTTGTTCATTCGCGAAATAAATCTCGAAACCTCCAGAACCAGTGTAACCTGTTGCAGAAATAATCACATTTTCCATACCTGCAAATGTACCAATTGCGAAATGATAGAACGGAATTTCAGCTAAATTAACATCTGTCAACGATTGCATTGCTTCAATTGCTTTTGGACCTTGGATTGCTAACAAAGACATCTCATCAGATTTGTTTGTTAACTCTGCACCAAACGTATTGTGTTTGTTCATCCATTCCCAATCTTTATCGATGTTAGATGCATTTACAACTGCCATCCACTCATCATCAGAGATTTTATAAATAATTAAATCATCTACAATTCCTCCTTTTTCGTTTGGCATTGCATTATATTGAGCTTGACCAATTGCAACTTTCGTTACATCATTAGTCAATAAGTGTTGTAATAAGTCTGTTGCTTTTTCTCCTTTTACAAAAAATTGTCCCATGTGAGAAACGTCAAAAACACCAACTTTTTCGCGAACAGCAAAGTGTTCTTGGTTAACACCTGCGTATTGCACTGGCATTTCATATCCAGCAAAAGGAACCATTTTCGCACCTAAATCTTTGTGCTTTTGGTTTAATGCAGTTACTTTCATTGTTTGTTTGCTTTGATAAGTTTATAATTCTCCCAAAAATAAGGAATTAATTGTTAGGAAAATTTCTTAAATAGAAGATTATCTAATTTTGTGAATAATTTTTAAATTCCCTTCCGTCGCTTTATACGGCTCGAAACGCATAACCGATTTTCCTTTACCAAATTTGTTCATAAACTTTTCGTTTATTTTTCCTGATAATTTCAATGGTTGACAACCTTCGCAAGGAATAATCAAAATGGTATCGTTTGTTTTACCTTTTACTTTTACAATTTCGTACGAATAATCTGTATCCAAACGAGAATTAATAACATTTTCAATTGGTTTATCGAAGCTCTCAATAAAGAAAACACGTCGATCTTTGTTGCTTCCAATAATAATTGCAGCACCAACTAAAATCAATAAAACGACAATTGATATGGTTAAAATTTTTTTAAAATCCATCTTTTTGGTTAATTCGTGGATTAAAAGTAATAATTCATTCCGAATGAAAAAAATATTCGTTTTATTTCCTATCTTTTTACTCCTATTTACATTGACAATGAATAGTTGTACAAAATCAAAAATATTAAAAGAAAAACATTCAATTTCATTACAAAATATTCAAAATGGAGATTTGATTTTTGTTGGTGCGCAAACCGAAGAACTTTCGGGTGCGATAAATAGAGTGACAAAAATAAATAATGAAACCAATTTTGATCATGTTGGATTGATCGAAAAAACGGCTGATTCTATTTTTGTTCTACATGCTGCTCCAATGGGCGGATCGCAACGAGAAGAAATACATCATTTTTATACTTCTCAAACCGAAAAAAATAATAAAATTGTCATTTATCGTCTCAAAAATGAATATCAATCTACGATTCCTCATGCAATTGAAAAAGCTAAAACAATGCTCGGAAAGCCTTATAATTGGTTATATATTCTGAATGATGACGAATTATATTGTTCCGATTTTATAGAAAGAGCTTTTCGTGATGATAACGTTTTTGAACTAATTCCTATGAATTTTAAAAACAAAGGAACCGGAATTATTGATGATTTTTGGATAGATTTTTATCGTAAAAAAGGAAAAGATGTTCCACAAAATGAACCAGGAACAAATCCAAATCAATTAGCAACTTCTGAGAAATTAGTTAGGATTGGAGAAATAACTTTATGAAAAAGAAAAAAATAATAGAAATTGTATTTCTAATAATATGCTGCACATTTCTCTATTTTAATTCTAACTATTATATAAATAATCAGAATTGGAAATATAGAAATGGATATCATATTGGAGATATCTTGGAAAAATCTAAAGGAGTTTCTAACAATGAAACTCAGTATTGTTTTGGATATATTTTAATTATAAAAAATAATCAAACCAATGAAAAAGGATATTATATTAGAAAATAATATGAAGCAATAACAAATATCTAGTTTCTAACCTTTACTTTTCATTAACCGCAAAAGAAACAAGTTTCGAAGTTCGAATTAGAGAGTTGAAGTTTTAAGACAACCCTAAACATTATAAATTAATAAATGAGAAATCGTAAAAAACTACTAGACAAATCTATCTGCCTAATCCTAGAAAATTCAAATAAAGAAGATGACATAAAAGTATATTATGGCAAAGTTTTAAAAGATAAAACTGGATCATATTATTTTACTGATAATTCATCAACAATACATTTAACTTTAGATGAAGAAGATTTAGACAATGCGAAAGTAATAACCCAAGAAAAACAGAAAGAAAATGAAATATTTAGAAACTGTGATTATTCTATTTGGATAACAGTAAATATTATTGAAATTGATGAACCAACAGATGACATGAAAAAAACTAATATGAAATGGGATTAATCCCTACTTTTACCACATGAAACAAAATATCATTTATAGTATCATTTTCTTTTTCGTGTTGTTTGGACTAAAATATCTGTTTGATAAAAGCGATGTACAAACAATGTTGGTTTATTCGGCAATTGGAACGGTTATCTTTTTTATTTATCGCGTTGTTGTAAGAAAAATGTTATACAAACAAAAAGACCAAGAAAACTAATTTTCTTGGTCTTTTTTTATTGCTTGCATCGCTTCCTCGATGTGCGTTTCGGCAACATTTGAAACAATGTGTTTGATTAATTTTCCTTGTTTATTGAATACAAAAGTTTCTCGTGGTGTGATTAAGCCAAATTTCTTTTTAATTCCTAACAATTTCGACAACTTTGCGCCTTTATCAGAAAGTAACGGAAAGTTGAGTTGATGTTTTGTATAAAACTTTTCGTGAGAAGATGTTGATTGTCCATTTATTCCAACAATCACAGCATCCAAAGCATTAAATTCTGCATTTACATCACGAAATTGACAGACTTCTTTTGTACACATTGGCGTAAAATTCATTGGATAAAAGAATAAAACAAAATATTTTTTGTACAAAAACTCGTCCGAATTAAACCAATTTCCTTTATTATCCTCCAACGAAAAAGTTGGAATGTGATCACCTAATTTCATTCGCCTGCGTATTCTACGAAATTACGTGGAGTTTCGTATAAGGTTACTTTCAATTCTAAATCAGTCGCTAATTTTGCTCTAATTTTATTCCAAATCAAAATCACAATATTTTCGGCAGTTGGATTGATAGTTTTAAATTCTTCAATATCAACATTCAGATTTTTATGATCCAAATAATCTTCAACTTCAACCGCGATAATTTTTCGTAATTCGTCCAAATTCATCACAAAACCTGTTTCTGGATCAACTTCACCTTTCACCGCCACAATAATTTCATAATTGTGTCCGTGATAATTTGGGTAAGAACATTTTCCGAAAACTTCAAAATTCTGTTCATCGCTCCAATTCTTGTTAAACAATCGGTGCGCAGCGTTAAAATGTGCTTTTCTGTTGACAGTAACTTTCATCTGTATAAATTTTTATTCTTCGATATACGAAACGTAATGTTCAAAAATTATTTTGAACCAAGCTGTATAATTCTGAGGATTTTTTTCCATATCTTTTTTCAAATCATCCAATTCTACCCAACGATAAGCCATCACTTCATCAGGATTTAGCTTTGGTTCGTCATCAAATGTTCCGATAAAAACATGGTCTAATTCATGCTCAATCAAATCATTTTCTAAATGTGCTTTGTAAATGAAATTAAATTTATATTCTAATTCGCAATCAAATCCCATTTCTTCTTCCAAACGTCTGTGCGCCGCTTGTTCGTATGTTTCGTTATCGCGCGGATGACTACAACATGTATTCGTCCACAACGTTGGCGAATGGTATTTGCTCGCAGCTCGTTGCTGAATCATCAATTCTCCTTTGGAATTGAATACAAAAACAGAAAATGCACGATGCAACAAACCAGCTACATGAGCCTGTTGCTTCTCCATCAATCCTAATTTTTGATCGTCCTGATCAACTAAAACTACAAATTCTTCCATAAAACAAAAATAACCATTTATGTAGGATTAAAAAAGAAGTTCGATTTCTTTGTGCTTAAATTCTCGCAATGCTTGATTGATTTCGATCAGTAAATTTCCCGCTTCATTTACATCTCTAATAATTCCGTCCACTTCTACTCCATCCAATCTAAAATGCGAGATTTCATCTTTTCTAAAAAGATTATCTAAATATGTTTGATGAATTTGTTCGAAATTTTTCTGTTCTAAAATTGGATATTCATTTTCGAAATGATGCATTAAATCTGCCAAAATTTCCTCGATGTCATATTCTTTGTCAGTTACTTTTCGAATAGATGTTGCTTTTGGTAAGTGATTAAAATCAGCTTGATTGACATTAATTCCTATTCCAATTACAGAATTCATTATTCCATTGGAACGATGATTTTCGATTAAAATTCCGCAAACCTTTTTATCATTTAAAATGATATCATTTGGCCATTTTACGTTAGATTTTGGATGAAATTGTTTTAAAAATAGACAAATAACATTTGAAATCCATTCATTAAAATAAATTAATTCTTGAAAACTATAATCCGTTTTCAGCAAAAAACTAAAGGTTAAATTTTCTCCTGCGACAACTTTCCACTCATTTCCTGCGTAACCTTTTCCTTTTGTTTGATTTTTAGCATGTATGACAGTCCAACTATTGGCATCTTTTTTGGACAAATCCACCAAGAACTCATTCGTATTAGGCAAAGAATCAAAACTAATTAAATACATTTTTTTTACTATTTTTATAGAGTGGTTAAAGTTATTTTAAAAAGTTTAAACTTTAATAAGGATTCACTAAATTTGCGAATTACAAAATAAAAGATGATAGATACTCAATATACAAAAGACTTGCTAGATAGCATTGTTGACGGAATTACAAATGTTAAAGGAGAAGAAATTACAATTCTAGATTTACGCGAAATTGAAAATGCATTTTGTCAATACTTCGTTATTTGTACCGGAAACTCGAATACACAAGTTAGTGCTTTAGCTGGTTCGATTGAAAGAACTGTAAAAACAGAAATGTCAGAAAGACCTTTTCATGTAGAAGGAACGCAAAATAATCAATGGGTTTTGTTGGACTACACTAATGTTATTGTCCATATTTTCCAAAAAGAATACAGAGAATATTACGATATCGAAAGTCTTTGGGGTGATGCTGTAGAGACGCGTATCGAAATGGAATATTAATCATAACTGAAACCAAAAAAAATTGAAAAAAAATAATTTTAAACCTTCGGGGTTTAATCCTACATGGATATATGCCATTATTGGATTATTGCTGATTGCCTTTCTATTATTTTCTGATAATATTGGAGGTGCCGGCGGAACTACTAAAAACATAGACCGTACGACTTTCCTTTCTTATGTAGAAAAAGGTTACGTAAAAGAAGCCAATCTAGAAAAAGAATCAGGACGTGTAAGTGTATATTTAACGGACGCAGCTCTCAATACTGAAGAATTTAAAAAGTTTAAAAAATCAAACGAGACTTTAAATCCTTTTGCTACAGGTGCTCCAAACTTTATTTTCAATGTTGCTGATGCAGGAAATTTTGAAAAAGATTTTTATGCTAACGTAGAAAAGAGCCCAAATAAAACTGCCGTTCTTAACACACAAATTTCAAATGGTTTTGGAAGTTTGTTTATGAATCTTTTCATTTCATTGATTTTCTTCGGATTAATCTACTTCTTACTATTCAGACGAATGGGCGGAGGTGGATCTGCTGGAGGTGGCGGAGGAATTTTCTCTGTCGGAAAATCGAAAGCGAAATTATTTGAAGGTGATGATCATATCAAAACAACTTTCAAAGATGTTGCAGGTTTAGAAGGTGCAAAAGAAGAAATTGAAGAAATCGTTGAATTCTTGAAACACCCAGAAAAATTCACAAAATTAGGTGGACGTATCCCTAAAGGAGCCTTATTAGTAGGACCTCCAGGTACAGGTAAAACCTTATTAGCAAAAGCTGTTGCTGGAGAAGCGAAAGTGCCTTTCTTCTCATTATCAGGATCAGATTTCGTAGAAATGTTTGTGGGAGTTGGTGCATCTCGTGTACGTGACTTATTCAAAAATGCAAAAGAAAAATCTCCTTCAATTATCTTTATTGATGAGATTGATGCAATTGGTCGTGCACGTGGAAAATCAAACTTTACAGGTTCTAATGACGAACGCGAAAATACATTAAACCAATTATTAACAGAAATGGATGGTTTCGGAACAGAATCTAACGTAATTGTGATTGCTGCAACAAACCGTGCTGATGTATTGGATAAAGCATTAATGCGTCCAGGTCGTTTTGACCGTATTATTCACGTTGATTTACCTGAATTAAACGAACGTAAAGAAATCTTCGCGGTTCACTTACGTCCATTAAAATTAGGTGAGGATGTAGAAATCGAATTTTTAGCAAAACAAACGCCAGGTTTCTCTGGTGCAGATATTTTCAATGTTTGTAATGAAGCGGCTTTAGTTGCTGCTCGTAAAAACAAAGAAGTCGTAGAAAAACAAGACTTTTTAGATGCTGTTGACCGTATTATTGGTGGATTAGAGAAGAAAAGTAAAGTGATTAAACCTTCTGAGAAAAAACGTATCGCTTATCACGAAGCAGGTCACGCTACAATTGGTTGGTTAACAGAACACGCTGCGCCATTGGTTAAAGTAACTATCGTTCCTCGTGGACGCTCATTAGGTGCCGCTTGGTATTTGCCAGAAGAAAGACAAATTACAACGACAGAACAATTGTTAGACGAAATGTGTATGACAATGGGTGGTCGTGCTGCTGAGGAAGTTGTTTTCAATAACATTTCTACAGGTGCATTAAGTGATTTGGAAAAAGTAACAAAACAAGCTTCTGCAATGGTAAGTATTTACGGATTGAACAAAGAAGTTGGTAATGTTTCTTATTATGATTCATCTGGACAAAATGAGTATGGTTTCAGCAAGCCTTATTCAGAACAAACTGCTCAGGTAATTGATAAAGAAGTAAAAACAATGATCGAAGCTCAATATGATAGAGCAAAAGATATTTTACGTGAACATCGCAATCAATTAGATGTTTTAGCTCAAAAATTAATTGAGAAAGAAGTTATCTTTAGAGAAGATTTGGAAGAAATTTTCGGACCAAGAAAATTTGTAAGCGAATTGGATCAAATCGAAGAAAAACAAGAAGAAGCTATAGAAGCTGGTCCAGAACAAGTGATTCAACCAGAAGCTGGAAATGATATTTAATCAAATTCATTCAAAATAATAGAAAAAATCGTCCAAATCGGACGATTTTTTTTTTACTTCTTATTATATTGTTAAAAATTATTACCTTTAGGCTGTAATTGATTAATTTCATATAAAATCATGAGTTTTCATGTGGAAAGCAATTAAAAACCTACTTAAAAAAGCTACTGAAAAATCAGCAGAGAATTCAGATGATAATCACATTGATTTGTTTCATCCAAATTATGCTGACCAAAAGATTTCTATGGACGAAGTCTTTGCTACAAACTTTAATGTAGGTGGTGGACATTTTTTATTTTGTGAAAATATAGAAGAGGCTTCTCAAAATCTGAAAGAAATTGTCAATTACGAAAATGTGACCGAATTAATTTGTCCTGATCCGCGCTTACAACAAATTCTTAATTCAGTCAATATTCCTTTTGTCGAAAATCCATGCGATTCTCGTTATACGCTTAGTTTTCTTAGTTGCGAATTTCTGATTGCTTTTGATGGAAGTATTATGTTATCGGCACATCAAACTTATGGAAGAAATATTGCTGATTTTCCATCAAATTTTATTATCTATGCACGCCCGTCACAATTAGTGGAAAATGTGAGCGTGGCATTACAGAAATTACGAACATTAAAAAAAGACAACCTTCCATCTAAAATAACTTCGATTCGTGGAAAAAATATGCACAAATTTCCGAACGTAGACAACGCGAAGAATATTTATTTGTTATTGGTTGAAGATTAGCCATGAAAAATTTAGCAATTAGAGCTTTCTCTGGACTTATTTACGCACTTATTATATTTTTCGGGACAACGATAAACCCAAAAGGTTTGATTGTTTTGATGATGGTTTTTGGACTTTTTTGTTTGTACGAATTTTTTAAAATCACTAATCTTACCAATAAACTTTATCAATTAGGAGCACTTTTAGCTGCCTTAATTGTTTTTGGATATTATGGAAAAGAATTTTTAGAAGCTTTCGAAACAAATACTCATTACTATTTTCATTTAAAAAGTTTGTACTTCATCATTCCAGTTTTATTTGTTTTTAGTATTTATATTATTTTCAAATCAACCAATGAATTATTGAACGATTTTGGAAAAGTTACTTTAGGTTTAACATACGTTATCGCACCATTTGCCTTAGCCTTAACTTTACCTAGTTTTGATTATAATTTAGGCGAAAAATTGATGCATTACGAAGTATTTTTCGTATTCTTATTACTTTGGTGTAGTGATACATTTGCATATTTAACAGGAAACTTAATTGGAAAACACAAATTAGCACCTAAAATCTCGGGAGCAAAAACGTGGGAAGGTTTTTTTGGAGGAATAGTTTTTACGTTATTAGCTGGATTCTTAATTCAGAAATATTTTGGAGAAAACTTGCACGGAAATTGGATGATTATTGGTTTAATCGTTGCTGCATTAGGTCCATTAGGAGATTTGACAGAATCTAAATTAAAACGATTTTTCAATGTAAAAGACAGCTCTAACCTTATTCCAGGACATGGTGGTTTTTTAGATCGATTAGATAGTTTTATATTTGTCGTACCATTTGTTTATTTATATTATTTATTAGTATATACTTTATGAAACTTCACAGAGAAGGAACAGCAATTTTGATAGGTTGCTTAATTTTATTTGCAATCGCTACAGGAGTATTACATTACTTTTTTCCTGTATATGGTTTTTACTTTGCCTTACCATTATGGATACTTTACGGATTTATCGTTTGGTTTTTCAGAAACCCAATTCGTGAATCAGATTCGTCAGAAAATTGCGTAATCGCACCAGTTGATGGAAAAGTTGTTGTATTAGAAGAAGTATTTGAAAGCGAATTTTTGAATCAAAAATGTATTCAATTATCAATTTTCATGACGCCTCTTAACGTACATGTAACGCGTTATCCTGTGAATGGAAAAGTGATTTATTCGAAATATCATCCAGGAAAGTTTTTGGTTGCATTTCATCCAAAATCATCAGAATTGAATGAAAGAACAACTGTTGTTGTAGAGAATGCAGATCATACAAAAGTTCTTTTCAGACAAATTGCAGGTGCAGTTGCACGAAGAATTGTTTGTTACAGTAAAGAGAATGACGATGCTGTTGCGGGTAAAGAATATGGCTTCATCAAGTTCGGATCGCGTGTTGATATCTTTTTACCACTTGATACAGAGATCAGTGTAAAGGTTGGAGATAAAACAAAAGGTGGAATTCAGAAAATTGCACAATTGAAATAAATCAGTTAGTTGAACTCAATGTTTTTAACTAATTTTGTCAAAACAATTATAATAATATACCCATACAATAAATTTTGTAAGACATGAAAAAATTAATTCTTTTAGTAGCTGTTGCAGCATTCGCTACTTCTTGTAACTCTAAAGCAAGTGTAAATCACGGAGTTCTTCCAGTTGTTCACGAACCAGCTACTGCAGAAGAAATGCACCACAAATCTGAAGCTACTCACGAAGGTCACGGAAAACATGAGGAAGCTGTTGAAGAAAAACACGAAGAAGTGAAAGATTCTACAAAAACGGCAGAAACTCCGAAAGTTGAGAAAAAAGATACTGTAAAAGCTGGTCATTAAGATTCAGCTTTTTTTGTTTTTATAGATTTATAATCAGTTTATCATCACCTATTAAATAATTTTTATTTTTAGGGCGAATATAAAATGAACGTGAAGAAGAGTTGTTTTCAGAAATGATTGATAATATCTCTTGATAAGTAAAAAAACTTGCATCAATTGCAATTTCATTATTTGATAAAGATTTGAAATCTGATTTCTTATCAATCCAAAATAAATTTTCTGCTTTTACTTCTATTTTAGAAGTATTATTAGGTGAATGTAAAGAAAATTTAAATAATTGAATTAAATATTTAATCAAAATTCCCGAACGTAAAAGTTGATAATGCAACCAATTTTTTTGATAATATTTTGCTAAGAAAATCATCATGGCTTCAAAAAAATGTTTATAATATTTTTTATCTTTTTTCGTACTTTCTCCCTTGTAATGTAAAACCGTTATATCTCCTTTATAATAATTTTTATAACCAGCCAATTCTGCACTAAAAGACAAATCTATATCTTCTCCATACATAAAATAACGTGGATCAAATCCTCCAATTTCCTGATAGATTTTCTTCGTGGTGAACATAAAAGCACCAACTAAAATTTCGCAAGGAGCAATTTCAAATTCATCAACTTCTAATTTGTAATAATTATTTTTCTTTGAATGATTAAATCGACTATACAACTTAGAAAATGAATTTTTAGCTGTCGGAATATTACGTTTTGATTCTGGATGAAAATTTCCGTTTGTATCTATCATTCGTACTCCCACAAAACCTATTTTTTCTTTTGACTGATGAAATTCAATCAAAGATTCGAATAAATTCTCTGGAATAATTGTATCTGGATTAAGAATCAGAATATATTCTCCCAAAGCATTCTCAACCCCAATATTATTCGCTTTTGCAAAACCAAGATTTTCATTCTGAAGTAAAAAATTTACAGTAGGAAAAGTTTTTTTTAGGAATATAAAATCAATTTCCGATGAATCATTATCAATTACAATTATTTCGCCATCTACATTTTTTAAAGCTTCCTGACACGAATCAAGACAAAGCTCTAAATGTTTTGGCGTATTATAACTAACAATAATTATCGATAATTTCATCTAAAATTTATTTTCTGAATATGGTATTCGATGTTGTATAGAACGAACTAGCGTTGCTTCGTCCGCATATTCTAACTCATCTCCTACACCAAGACCTCGCGCAATAGTAGAAAAAATAATTTCGGCATTCTTTAATTGTCGGTACAAATAGAAAACAGTTGTATCTCCTTCCATTGTCGAACTTAAAGCAAAAATTATTTCCTTCACATTTTCATTTTGAACACGATCAACCAACGTTTGGATATTCAATTGACCAGGTCCAATACCTTCCATTGGAGAAATCTTTCCTCCTAAAACGTGATATTGTCCTTTAAATTGTCCTGTATTTTCAATCGCCATCACATCACGCACATCTTCCACGACACAAATTATAGTTTCTTCTCTCAATGGGTTGTTGCAAATATCACAAACCTCATCATCAGAAATTGTATGACAATGTTGACAATATTTAACATCATCTACCAAATGAGAAAGCGCTTCGGATAAAGCCGTCGTTTGAGATTTGGGACGATTTAACATATGTAAAACAAGTCGCAAAGCTGTTCTCTTTCCTATTCCTGGCAAATTTGACATCTCTTCTACAGCTCGCTCTAAAACCTTGCTTGGGTAATTCATTCGTTCAAAAAATTATAGACAACAAATTTACAATTTTATCTTCGGAAAATTAATCTATCATCATTCACTCAAAAATATTAAATTTGGGCTTATTTACTAAATAAATTATGAACTCAACAATTTTACTACTTTGTGTTATCGTATACTTTGTAGGACTTTTAGTGATCTCTTACTTCACCAGTCGAAATTCTGACAATCAATCTTTTTTTAACGGAAACAAAAAAAGTAAATGGTGGTTGGTGGCTTTCGGAATGATTGGGACAAGTCTTAGTGGTGTTACGTTTATTTCGGTTCCGGGTACGGTCGGAAAATTAACTGGTTCCGAATATATTTATGGAGGATTCGAATATTATATGATGGTTATCGGATTTTTTCTTGGTTATTTTATCGTCGCGGGGGTATTACTTCCACTCTATTACCGAATGAATCTAACCTCAATTTACACCTATTTAGGAAAACGTTTCAATGTTGAAGCACATAAAATGGGATCGGTTTTCTTTATTATTTCACGTGGAATTGGCGCAACAGCACGTTTATATTTAGTTGTAAATGTGTTACAAATATTTTTATTAGACAATTTAGGCGTACCATTTTGGGCTACAACATTTGTGTTATTATTAATGATTTTATTGTACACGTTTGAAGGTGGAGTAAAAACAATTGTTGTAACCGACACTTTACAAACATCATTTATGATCATTAGTTTGATTGCTTGTATTTGGTTTATCCTTTCTCATCTTAACTTATCTGTTGGTGAAGCTTACGATATGATGCAAGCCAAAAATTATACGCATTTCATTAATCTTGATCCAAATTCGAAAACTTATTTCTTAAAAACAATTTTGGGCGGAATGTTTATCACAATTGCAATGACTGGTCTTGACCAAGAAATGATGCAAAAAAATATTTCGGTTGATAATCTTCAAAACTCGAAAAAGAATATGTTGACGTTTGCTGGAACATTATTGATTGTGAATTTAGCCTTCTTATTTTTGGGTGGATTGCTTTATTTATACGCAATGAGTGAAGGTGGTTTTTATACTGCTGATGGTTTCTTTATGGAACAAGGCGGACAAAATATGATGGGTGATGATATGTTTCCTGCGCTTTCGCTTTTAGGACATCATTTCCCAATGATTATTTCTGTAATTTTTATTATTGGATTAATTTCTGCCTTATTTCCTTCTGCCGACGGAGCTTTAACAGCGGTTACAAGTTCATATTGTGTCGATTTATTAAACATCAACGAGGACAAAGAAAAGTCAGAAAAAGAGAAGAAAAAGATTCGTATTCGTGTTCACTTGATTTTCACGGTAGTTTTCTTTATCTTGATTATGGTTTTCAAAGCGATTAACAACAAATCTATTGTTTATCTTGTGATGGAAATTGCAGGTTATACATACGGACCGTTATTAGGATTATTTGCTTTCGGAATTTTAACGAAACGTAACATTTACAAAAAATATTCAATTATTACAGTTGCGATTTTAGCGCCTATTTTTACCTATATCATCAACGAATTAGTGATCAATTTTACCGATTACAAAATTGGTGTTGAATTAATCATTCTGAATGGTTTATTAACTTTTATCGGTCTATGGTTGGTAAGTTCTAATCGTCAAAAAGAAACAATTATTCATTCATAATCAGAACAATTAACACTCTACAACTATGAAAAAAATCGCCATTATTGGAGCAGGAAATTTAGGAATTTCTATAACAGAGGGTTTAATTAAGAATAAAGCATTCGATCCAAATCAAATTATCGCTACAAGAAATAATTTGAATCAAATTGAACATCTTAAAAAGCTTGGTGTAACGATTACAAATGATAATCATTTTGCTGTAAAAGAAGCTGATTATATTCTGTTGTGTGTAAAACCGTACAAAGTGGAAGAAGTTTTGACGCAATTAAAAGACGATTTTACGACCAATAAAATATTAATTTCAGTTGCAACAGGAATTTCATTGCAAACGTATCAAAATATTTTATCACAAGGTATGTCAATTTTTCGTGCAATGCCTAATACAGCTGCTTCTGTGGAAGAATCGATTACATGTATTTGTGGAAATTCGAAAGATGAAAACATTTTAAATGAAATCAAAACGATTTTCAATCCAATTGGCGAAACAGTTGTTATAAATGAGGAGTTGATGAATGCAGCGACTGTAATTGGCGCTTGCGGAATTGCTTATGTTTTACGATTTATAAGAGCAATGATTCAAGGTGGAATCGAAATTGGATTTGACACACAAACTGCTACAAAAATTGTGACACAAACTGTAAAAGGAGCTGCTGAATTATTAATAGAAAACGGTTTGCATCCAGAACAAGAAATTGATAAAGTGACGACACCAAAAGGTTGTACGATTGCTGGATTAAATGAAATGGAACATCAAGGATTTAGTTCTGCTTTAATAAAAGGAATTAAAACTTCTTTTGATAAAATATAATTATGGAAAAGAAATTAAAATTAATCTGGGATTTTTATGGTCCCGATGCTATACCAACTGCAAAACATCATGCAGTTCACCTGAAACAATACGCAGAAAAAGAAAAGTTACAAAGTACATTTTCTGAATTTGTAGAGGTTGAACCAGAATATGCAGTTGCTTATTTGGTGGTGGTAGAATCTGAAATGATACAAGTTCGTGACGCTTTGATCCCTCACCGTGGCGAATGGCATTCGGAAGAAGAATAAATAAAAAAGACGAAGTTTAGCTTCGTCTTTTTTATTGTTTTAAAAATCGCATAAAATCTCCTCCCCAATTGTAGTGATTTATGTTCTACGATTTTTTTGCCCTACAAAAAAGGATTATTTTTGTTCAAATTTTTATAAACAAACAATGACACTTCAAGAACTTCAAACACAAGTACAACAAACAAGGAGAGATATTTTGAGAATGGTACATGCCGTAAATAGTGGACACCCAGGTGGATCATTAGGTTGTGCAGAATATTTTGCTGCATTATACGGTAAAATCATGACTTACTCTACAGACTTCTCTATGGACGGAAAAGGAGAAGATTTATTCTTCTTATCAAACGGTCACATTTCACCAGTTTTCTACAGCACATTAGCTCGTTCAGGATTTTTCCCAGTAAGCGAATTAGCTACATTCAGAAAATTAGATTCTCGTTTACAAGGTCACCCAACAACACACGAAGGTTTACCTGGAATTCGTATCGCTTCTGGTTCTTTAGGACAAGGCTTATCTGTTGCTTTAGGTGCTGCGCAAGCAAAAAAATTAAACAACGACGATAAATTAGTTTACACATTACACGGTGATGGTGAATTACAAGAAGGTCAAGTTTGGGAAGCTTTTATGTATGCTGCTGGTAAAAAAGTAGATAATGTAATTGCAACGATTGACTACAATGGTCGTCAAATTGATGGTGACACAGACCACGTTTTACCTTTAGGAGATTTGAAAGCTAAATTAGAAGCTTTTGGATGGATTGTTTTAGAAGAAAAAAATGGAAATGACTTAGAAAAAGTAATTGCTATTTTAGAAGAAGCTAAAACATTAACAGGAAACGGAAAACCAGTTTCAATTTTATTACACACAGAAATGGGTAATGGAGTTGATTATATGATGGGAAGCCACTCTTGGCACGGAAAAGCGCCTAACGATGAGCAATTAGCATTTGCATTAGAGCAAAATCCTGAAACTGAATTGACAGATTATTAATAATTTGAATACAACCACAATACTATGAAAACGTTATTTTATTCTATACTTACGCTTTGTTCTTTGACAGCCTTTGGGCAGGAAAAAACATATTCTTTTGACAAAAAAGTATCGTACAAAATCAATTTACCAGAAGAATATCAAACTTATTTGGATGGTCAAAAAGATTTATCTTTTGTAACCTATATTTCTAAAGACGCTGTTTTAGGAACTTCGGAAGGAGGTCCTTACACTTCAGGAAGCTTCAGTAAAGATGCTTTCTTTATCAACAACAGCAAGTTTTTCGAAGTCTATGCCAATTCATTAGAAAATCAATTATCGATAAAAGCACCTTATTATTATGAAGGCATGTCGGATGATAGTTTAAAACCTTATTCGGATAATTTGTTCGAGAAATTTATTTCAGTTAAAAATCTAAATTCATCTACAACGATCAATGGATACAAGTGTAATGAATACGAATTAACATCTAAAACAGATTTCGAAACAAAATCTTCTACATTATGTGTTGATGAAAAAAATGCAATTAATAACGTTGCGATTATGTTTCCTCAAACAAAACTGAAAGGTCTTTTGATACGATATGACGCAGGAGATTTTAATGGATTAACAATTCAAAATATTGCAAATTCTAACGTAAAAGTAACTTTTGATGAGAAAAAAGAAATCGAAAGTTTTACTAACGAATTGGCAAAAAAGAAACAAGAATACGAGAACATGATGTCGTCTGTAGATACAGCTTATGCAGCGGAAGCGGCTTATTCACCAGACAATCGTTACGAGGATCCTATTGTTAATTATTACAATTATCAAACATCAGAAAGTGATAACGTAAATAGTCTTTTTGGGACTGTTGCTTCATTAAATTATAGTTTGATTTATAATGATAGCGATTATGATGGAAATCCTGATATCGAGCGTTCTAAAGCTTTGGCAGCTGCTCAAGGTTCTACAAATCAATTGGTAAAACAATTCAAAAAGAATAAATTAGCAAACAAAAGCGAAGTAAAAGAATTAAATAACCTTTTCAAAACGTATTTCGATGATGCTAAAAAGTTTAAATTAACAGAAGTTTCAACAGATTATGATGAAGCGGCTGTAGCAGTAGATTCTGTTGCTGCTATGCCTTATGATCTTGCAGATTATTATGACCCGTATACTTCTACTTACAAAACGACAGATATTAGCAAAATCGATTTGGCAATCGACAATCCAGACGTTCAAGATTTCATGAAAGTTGCACCAGAACATTGCAAAAACTTGAAAGCTAAAATTCCGACTTTTACTGATAAAGATTTAGGAAATTTGGTTTACAATTACGCAGGACAAGTGTGCGATTTATACATTTATCAAAGTGGAAGTGTTGCTCTTTCGGGAACAATTGATGCGATGAGAAAAAGTATTTTAGAAATCAATAATAAATATGATAAACTGAAAAAAGAAGACAAGGATAAGTTAACTACTTTCTTGAATTCTTTGGATTAATATTGATCAAAATACATCGATAATGAAAAAACCAATCAGTTTAATATTAACGCTTTTTACAAGTTTAACTTTTGCTCAAATGCAATCGTATAAATTCGAAAACGTTATTCAATATCGTATCAAAAGTGATTTCTATTCAGATTTTCTGGATATTTTATCAACCAAAGATTATAAAGCGCATTTAATGATTACGCGAACACCGATGGGAAATTTCGCTTCATTAAAAATAAACGATAATATGTATTCTGTTTACAGCGAAGAAGAAAATCCGAAGGTTTTTAAAATAGATTTCGAAGGCACTAAAGATTTATTAGGAACTTCTTTTTTAGCGACTGATAATCCAAGTTTAACGAATTCCGCAATCGGAAATAGTTATGTTGCGAATAGAACTGGTCAAAAAGAAACGATTCTGAATAAACAATGTGAAGTATATAACATTTTTAGAAAAGATAATGACAACGATAATGGTACAGAAATTTGTATCGATACAAATTCTAACATCAACACCGTTCCGTTTATCAATTCTGAACTAAATTTGAAAGGCTTGATTTATCGAGTTGGACAAAATATTGTGTTAGAAAATGTTGAAACCTTAGAAAAATGGATCAAAAAGAGCACTGAAGAGGAAGAAGAAATTAATGTTTCGCCAAATGATTTTATTTATCAATTTGATGAAAAAACAGAAGTAGAAAAATACAAAAACGAATACAAAAAACAAAAACAATGATAGACTTAACATACACAGAAAAAAAAGATACACGTAGTGGATTCGGAGACGGATTGACAGAGTTAGGAAGAACAAATCCTAACGTTGTTGCATTGTGTGCTGACTTGATTGGTTCATTGAAAATGGATCAATTTATCAAAGAAAATCCAGAGCGTTTTTTCCAAATTGGTATTGCAGAAGCAAACATGATGGGAATTGCTGCAGGTTTGACAATTGGAGGTAAAATTCCTTTCACAGGAACGTTTGCTGAGTTTTCTACAGCTCGTGTGTACGATCAAATTCGTCAATCTATCGCTTACTCTAACAAAAATGTAAAAATCGCTGCATCGCACGCTGGTTTAACATTAGGAGAAGATGGTGCAACTCACCAAACATTAGAAGATATTGGTTTGATGAAAATGTTACCAGGAATGGTGGTTATCAATCCTTGTGATTACAATCAAACTAAAGCGGCTACAATTGCTGCAGCTGAATACGAAGGTCCTGTTTACTTACGTTTCGGACGTCCTGCTGTTCCAGTTTTCACGCCAGCTGACCAAAAATTTGAAATTGGTAAAGGTATCTTAATGAACGAAGGTTCTGATGTAACAATTGTTGCGACAGGTCATTTAGTTTGGGAATCTTTAGTTGCTGCTGCTGAGTTAGAAAAAGAAGGAATTTCTTGTGAGGTAATCAATATTCATACTATCAAACCATTGGATGAAGAAATTATCTTAAACTCTGTAAAGAAAACAGGAAAAATTGTAACAGCTGAAGAACACAATATTTTAGGTGGTTTAGGAGAATCTGTTGCAAGAGTTTTAGCACAAAAATTACCAACAAAACAAGCTTTTGTTGCGGTTAATGATAAATTTGGTGAATCTGGAACACCTTCAGATTTAATGAAAAAATATGGAATCGATTCTACTGCTGTAATCGAGAAAGTAAAATCTTTACTTTAATTCCATTATAATATTAAAAAGGAGCTAAAAATTTAGCTCCTTTTTTTATAGGTTAAATATAAATAGGTTGGTTGAAAAAAGCAAAACTGCTTTAATCCTATAGATATTTTGCAAAATTAGTTTATATTGCTAATTCAAAAAATACTCATTTAATGGTATTTTATTAATCTTTTACTTGTAAGCATATGAAAAAAGCAAATCAAAAATCTATAACTGAATATGCAAGTATTGTAAAAAAATTGTGGAGTGAAAATACAGATAGTAGAACCTTTAACGAAAAAGATGAGAGTTTTCAATCGATTAATGATTATTTACAAACTTTAGGAAGTCTTGCTCTTGGTGAATCTTTCATGTATTTTATCAGTCCTAATTCTGCAACTTTCGAATATGTATCTCCTCAATGCGAGGATATTTTGGGTTATCTACCTAACGAATACACTGCTGAATTATGCGTAGAAATCGTACATCCAGATGATTTGCAACATGTAATTGATATTCAGCAACGAATTTCAAATTTCAGTATGGAAATTGTTCCAGAAGAAAGAATCAATTATAAATTCACCTATGATTTTCGTGTGATAGATAAAAAAGGTGAAATTCATCAAATTCATTTGCAACATTTCTTTTACGAATTAAGTAAGAATTTTTTACCAAATCGAGTTTTTTGCTTAGCGACTGACATCACACAAATAAAGGTTGGAGGGAAACCGACCATGCATATTTACAACATCAAAGATGGATTGAATAATCTTCTTAATTCAAAAACAAATTCATCTTTACAACTTACAAAAAAAGAAACGGAGATTATAGAATTTCTGATCAAAGGTTACACAAGTCAGGATATTGCTGATGCAATTGGCTTAAGTAAACATACTATTGATACACATCGAAGAAATATTTTGAAGAAAAATGATTGTTCTAATACTTCAGAATTATTTAGTCTTTACTTCAAAAAATAGAAAAAAAGCAAGCCGATAAGCCGGGTTCTGTCATCTTAATAAATTAAGACGCTTTGTCATTTATCTAGTATTTTAGTTACCTAAAACATCAATCTGCCTACCCCCCAGCAACGAACGAGTAGCTCTTAACTGCTGGTATACATGGCATTGCTCCGCATAGAGTTTACCTGGTTTCACTACAGCCGAACTGTACATACTTTCTGTTGCACTTGTCCTCGCCTCTCGACGGACGGGCGTTACCCGCTATGCTTACTCTTTGGAGCCCGGACTTTCCTCTTCACATACATGAAGCGACAAAGTGGCTTGCTGAGCGCAAATGTACGGCAAAAGTTACCGAAATAAAAAAGGCTTAAACAAAAATGTTCAAGCCTTTCTATTATAGAAACTTAGAAATTATTCTGATTTTTCTTCTTTCGTTTTTCCTTTTACAGAAATTTTAACGCCATCTTTTGCTTCATTTAAATCAAGGATTAATTCATCTCCTTCACTAATTACAGCATTGATGATTTCTTCTGCCATCGGATCTTCGATGTATTTCTGAATCGCACGTTTCAACGGACGAGCTCCATAATCTTTATCAAATCCTTTGTCTGCGATAAAATTCTTTGCTTCCTCAGTTAATTCAATATGATAATTTAAAGCTGTTAAACGCTCTATTAAACTTGCCAATTCAATATCGATGATTTTCATGATATCTTCTTTTGTCAATGAATTAAAGAAGATAATATCATCAATACGATTCAAAAATTCTGGAGCAAAAGCACGTTTTAAAGCTGTTTCAATTGTTGATTTTGCACGTTCATCAGCAGAATCTTTCTTAGATGAAGTTCCAAATCCAACACCATCTCCAAACTCTTTCAATTGTCTTGTACCAATGTTAGACGTTAAAATGATAATCGTATTACGGAAATCAACTTTACGACCTAAACTATCAGTTACATGACCATCATCCAAAATTTGTAATAAAATATTGAATACATCTGGATGTGCTTTCTCAATCTCATCTAATAAGATTACTGCATATGGTTTACGACGAACTGCTTCTGTTAATTGTCCACCTTCTTCGTAACCAACGTAACCCGGAGGTGCCCCAACTAAGCGAGAAACGGCAAATTTCTCCATGTATTCTGACATATCGATACGAATTAATGCATCGTTAGAATCAAAGATTTCTTTCGCCAAAACTTTCGCTAATTGTGTTTTACCAACACCCGTAGTTCCTAAGAAAATGAATGAACCAATTGGTTTGTTTGGATCTTTCAATCCTGCACGATTACGTTGAATTGCTTTCACAACTTTCGTTACCGCTTCATCTTGACCTATTACTTTCCCTTTCATTAACTCATTCATCTGAGCTAATTTTTTCAATTCTTTCTCAGCTACACGATGTACAGGAACACCAGACATCAACGAAACAACTTCCGCTACATTTTCTTCTGTAACCGTTTCACGATTCTCTTTCGATTCTTGTACCCATTTTGCTTGCTCACGTTTCAAATCACTTTCTATTTGTTTTTCTGAATCACGTAAACGAGCTGCTTCTTCGTATTTTTGAGATTTTACAACTTTCGTTTTCTCTTCACGAACTTCTTCTAATTTTGCTTCAAGGTCTAAAATTTCTTGAGGAACTTTTATATTCTTGATATGCACACGAGAACCCGCTTCATCTAAAGCATCAATTGCTTTATCTGGCAAGAAACGATCTGTAATATAACGTGTTGTCAAATTAACACAAGCTTGTAACGCTTCATCTGTATAATTTACATTGTGATGCGCTTCATACTTATCTTTGATGTTATGTAAAATCTGTAATGTTTCTTCTGGAGTTGTTGGCTCAACCATCACATTTTGAAAACGACGAACTAATGCGCCATCTTTTTCAATATATTGACGATATTCGTCCAACGTTGTTGCTCCAATACATTGTAATTCTCCACGCGCCAAAGCAGGTTTGAACATGTTAGAAGCATCTAAAGAACCTGTAGCTCCTCCTGCTCCAACAATTGTATGTAACTCATCAATGAAAAGAATAATGTCATCATTTTTCTCTAATTCATTCATAATAGCTTTCATACGCTCTTCAAATTGTCCACGATATTTAGTTCCAGCAACTAGTGATGCTAAATCTAATGTTACTACACGTTTGTTAAACAAAACGCGCGAAACTTTACGTTGTACAATTCTTAAAGCTAAACCTTCTGCAATTGCAGATTTACCAACACCTGGTTCTCCAATTAACAATGGATTGTTCTTTTTACGACGAGAAAGAATTTGAGAAACACGTTCTATTTCTTTTTCACGTCCAACTACAGGATCCAATTTTCCTTCTTGCGCAATTGCTGTTAAATCTCTTCCAAAATTATCTAAAACTGGCGTTTTACTTTTTGAAGTTGATTTACTTGTTGATGCACGCTCAAAATCGTTATCAGAATCACCTCCATCAAAAGATGGATTTTCTGCACGAGGAGATTGAATTTCCTCATCTTGAAATTGAAATTTGAATTCTTCCTTTACTGTATTGTAATCAATATCCAACTTATTCATCAATTTTGTAATCGGATCGTTTTCATTACGAAGAATACACAATAATAAGTGGATTGTATTTACAGTCGGACTTTTAAACAATTTTGCTTCTAAGAAAGTTGTTTTCAACGCTCTTTCAGCTTGTTTTGTCAAACTCAAATTTTTTATATTATTACCTGGAGTTTCTTTTGCTGGGTTTAGGTTTTCTATTTTTTGACGCATTTCGTCTAAATCGACATTCAATGCTTCTAAGACAGAAATGGCTTTCCCTTCACCGTCGCGAATAATCCCCAACAGAAGGTGTTCCGTTCCTATTTGGTCGTGGCCTAATCTCAACACTTCTTCCTTACTGTAAGAAATAACGTCTTTTACTTGTTGTGAGAAATTATCGTTCATTTTATTATTTAAGCTGTCTTTAACAAATATAATTATTCTGATAGACTATAGCATAAATTATGCCTATGTCCGAAATGATTTGATGATTCCTTAAAATAACGAATTATTGTCTATTAATTTCAAAATAGCTGACAATATTTCATATCAATTCTTAAAGAATTCATAATAATTTGAGAGATAGATGTCGTTGCTAAAAAATCGTACAAATCGCCTTTATTCATTTTCAAATCATCGTGAAGTTCTAAAATTTCTTCGGAATTTAACTCATTATTTTGGTTAAAAATTTCATCAATTTCATTTCTTCTTTCAGGACTGTACAATGTCGACGAACACCATGTCACAATTTTTTCTTGCGAAACATCTTTTACGCTCAGTTTATTTTCATTCCAAAACAAAAGGTAAGCATTTTTAGTTGTTCTTTCAAAAACAAAAATTGTAAAAGGTGCAATTTCTGACAAATTTTCCGAATCAATAAACTCATTTACAGAATTATATTTCAATAAATCTAACAAGATAATTCCTCTACTTTCTCTGTATTTTTCTTTGAAAAGCGTTGGTTTTTCTATTCCTCCATTCAAAATACACGCAACATATTGCTCCGAATAAAAAATCCAAGTTCCATTCGCACGCTCATCTACAGGCGAAAAATAGGTTTTATCAAAACGCTTTTGCTCCACAATTTCTTTGGAAGAGGAACGATTTATTTCCTCATCTCGGTTATGCGTCAACACAAATTCATCCTCATTTCTGTAAAAACTGATTATACACATCTCATTTTTCAATTTAGTTCAAATGTAAAAATTTATCTTTGCAAAGAATTATGAGTATTCAGAAAACTATAGCGCATTCTTTTGATGAAATGAAATCGATTCTTTTGCAATTTGACGATATGTCTTTTCAAAAGGAATTAGAAATCATTTCTGATGCTTCTGTTGGTCAACATTTTCGCCATATTATCGAATTTTATTCGTGCTTTTTACAAGCGCAAAAAAATAATTGCATTTGTTATGATGATAGAGAACGAAATCGTGCTTTAGAAAATTCGGTTGTCGAAAGTTTGAATACGTTGAATCAGTTAAAATCTCAAATAGAACATTTAGATTTAGAAAAAACAATTCGGCTAAAACAGAATTACTACGGAGAAAACTTCACAATTAATACCACAAATTATCGTGAATTAATGTATTGTTTTGATCACAGCGTTCATCATTTTGCATTGATTAAAATTGCTATAGAAACTCATTTTCCAACGATTAAAATTCCACAAAATTTTGGAATTGCATCTTCTACAATTGCTTTTCAAAATCAAGAGAAATGAACCCAAAAATAACGAAATGGACACGATACGAATTTTGGCCATTCTGGTTATTTTATGCGCCATTGACGCCTTGGTACATTTATAAAATCTTTCAAGCAGGTGCTCCAGCCTACTTTTGTTCGGCAAATCCTACAATGAAATGGGGCGGATTTATTGATTATTCTAAAATTGATTTGCTCAATCAAATTGATGAAAATTATAAGCCAAAAACTAGTTTTTTTAAAGAATTTACAACACAAGAAATTCCGTTTGATTTTCCTTTTATTGCGAAACCAAATCTGGGTGAACGTGGTATTGGTGTTGAATTAATCAGAAATGAAATTGATTGGAAAAATTATTTAGAACAAAATAATCGCGATTTAATTTTACAAGAATATATTCAATCTAATTTTGAATTTGGTATTTTCTATGTTCGATTACCAAAAGAAAAAAATGGCAAAATACTTTCGATTACAGCTAAAGATTTTTTGACGTTTACAGGTAATGGAAAATCAACATTGAAAGAATTAATCGAACAAAATTTAAGAGCTTTTTACCGAAAAGAGTATTTGTTTAAACGTTTTCAAAACGAACTAAATTCAGTTCTTCAAAAAGATGAAAAATTATTGGTTGAACCAATTGGAAATCATAGTCGAGGTACAACTTTTTTGGATGGATCTTCTCTAAAAACATCTAAATTAGAAGAAACTATAGATCAAATTGCAAAAAAAATTGATGGTTTTTATTATGGACGAATCGATTTGAAAGCAAAAAGCTTAGAGGATTTTCAGAACGGAAATTTTGTCATACTCGAAATTAATGGTGCAAATTCTGAAGCTACTCATATTTACGATCCGAATTTTAATTTGATAAAAGCTTATAAAGAAGTGATTAAGCATTTAAATTACCAACATAAAATTGCTATTCAAAATCATCAATTAGGCGTAAAATGGACCGATTGGAAATTGCTTGCGCAAGAATTATTAAAACGCTATCAAGCTTAATTTGACCAAAATTGGCAGACTTTCTGGAAAGGAATAAAGATTGAAAGATGTTTTCGAAACCAATTTTATGAGTTATCCTTTTCCAAAGAAAACTATTATAATTCCTCTCTTACTACTTATCCCAATGTGGATTATCTTTTTGTTTCAACAAAACGGATACAATTTAGACAGTTGTTACGGCGTTATTCCGAGAACTTTCGTAGGATTGAAAGGTATTCTGTTCTCACCTTTATTTCACTCGGGTTGGAAACACATTATCAGCAATACTTTTCCATTAGCTTTTCTTAGCTTTATCGCACTATTGATGTACGATAGATTGGCTTATTACGTGATATTCTTTGGTTGGATTTTATCAGGAATTATTCTTTGGATCATTGGAAACCCACCTTTTTTAGATGACAATGTAAGCTGTCATATTGGAGCAAGTTCTATCGTTTACTTATTAGCTTCGTTTATATTTTTCAGTGGAATAATCAGAAAAGAACGTGGTTTAATGGCAATTTCGTTAATCATTATTTTATTATACGGCGGAATGATTTGGGGAATGGTTCCTCAAGAAATTTTACCGCAGTTAAAAACAGATACAAGTAGCAATTCTATTTCTTGGGAAGGACATTTGAGTGGATTTATCTCGGGTGCATTTTTCGCTTATCTGTTTAGAAATATTGGTCCACAAAAAGAAGTTCCGAAATGGGATCAAGAAAATTATTATGACCCGCAAGCTGAACGTTTATGGGATATTTACCAAGAACAAGAACGTTTGAAAGCAGAATATTTGGAATCGTTGGAAAATGAAGATGATGAATTTTATTTAGATAAAGAAGTTGATAACTCTGTCAAATAATCATCAATTTTCTTTAATTCTTTTGCTGGATTACCTTTATCGTATGGATTTGAATAATAAGTTGAATCTTTTGTTTGAAATTTCAAAACTACATTTGGAGCACCATCATGCATAAAAGCTTGACTTGGAGATTTGATATTTTCTAATTTTTCTAACAAGATTTGATCCATAAGTTTTGTTAAATTCTCCCATTCTTTCGTAGTATTTTTTATCTTTATTGTATCGTTTTCATTTTTGATTAATACAATAGTAGATTTATCTACAATTAAGTCATAGTGCATTTTTCTTGACGATTCTATTCTTTCTACAGATAGTATATTTTCTTGTTTATTTTGGTTAGAATAATTATTTTTTTGACACGATAGCAAAGTAATAATTCCTAAAAATATTGAAAGATAAAAAGCTATTCTCATAAAATTTTATTAGTTTTATCATTAATTAACAAATATAATTAACAATATTTAATGAAAAAACTTTTATTCACTCTATCAGTTTTATCCTTATTCGGTTATGCTAACGCACAAAATTGGAAGGAAGTACCTAGTTATTTTTTAAAAAGTAAAAATATTACTACTGAATATCAAAATTCAAAAGTATATTCAATGGATATCAATACTTTGAAAAATAAATTAACATTAGCCCCATCGAATACTAGTAATCAATCAGGAGTGGTTGTTGACATGCCTACATCTGATGGTAGTATTCAAAAATACATGATATGGGAAGCTTCAATCTTATCTCCAAAATTACAAGAGAAATATCCTAATATTCGCTCATACGTTGGAAAAAGTTTAGATGATCCATCTGTTTATTTAAGATTTAGTGTAACTCCTTTAGGATTGAGTTCTTCTATATTTAGAAATGAAGGAAAATCAGACTTTATTGAATCTTATGATGTTGAAGGTTCAACATATTACGAAGTTCATAGTTCTAGTAAAGCTGTAAGTAATTTTGTTTGTTCAACAAATGAACTAATTTCAAAACATCAAGCTAATAAAGAAGATTCTTCTAACTTACAGAACAAAGCCAATAATCAAGTTTTTAAAACATATCGATTAGCACTTTCTGTTCCTGGAGAATATTCGGCTTATTTTGGTGGTACAAAAGAAAAAGCTTTGGCAGCTATGACAAATACCATGACACGTGTAAATGGAGTATTTGAAAAAGATATGTCAGTTAATTTCCAATTCATTGATAATATTGATGATTTAATATTTACAGATGCAAGTACTGATCCATATTCAGCTCCTGCACAAGGAATGGCAGATCACCCTACATATGGTTCAGCCCCTTATTATTTATCTACATGGCAAGTTGAATTACAAACTTATTTAACAAATAATCTTGGTGAAGATAAATATGACATTGGACACTTCTTCGGCTCTCAAGGAGGAGGAGGAAATGCAGGGTGTATTGGATGTGTATGTGATACAGCATTTCCTGATGGAAAAGGGAGTGGTATGACTTCTCCTGCAAACAAAATTCCTTCTGGAGATAAATTTGATATCGATTATGTTGCTCATGAAATTGGACATCAAATGGGAGCTAATCATACTTATTCTCACATTTATGAAGGTACAGGAGTTAATGTTGAACCTGGAAGTGGCTCTACGGTAATGGGATATGCAGGTATTACGTCTTATAATGTTCAATCAAATTCTGATGATTATTTCACATACAGAAGTATAGCTCAAGTTCAGAACAACTTAAAAACTAAAAGTTGTGGTGTAGAAAAACCAATTCTAAACACTCCTCCAAACATACAATTAGAAAAAGCTTTATACAGAATCCCTGTGGGAACAGCATTCAAATTAAATGCTACAATTACTGATGCTGAAAATGATGCTGTTTTAACTACGTGGGAACAAAACAATTCTGGAACAAGCGCTACAACAAATGCGAATAGTAGAGTGAAGGAAACAAAAACATCTGGTCCTAACTTTAGATCTTTTTCTCCTGTTAAAGAAACATACAGATATTTCCCTAATTTCACTTCTATTTTAGCAGGTAAATTATTACACACTGGAACAGGAAATGTAGTTTGGGAATCTCTAACTTCTGTTGCAAGAACATATGATTTTACTGTAACTGCGAGAGATTATAACGTACAAGGTCCCCAAACTCAAAACGGAAGTGTAAAAGTAATGGCTACCGCTGGAGTTGGTCCTTTTGTTGTTCTTACTCCAGACGCAACAAATAACAAATTACCAATTAATGCTTCTAATTTTGATGTCACATGGGATGTTGCTAAAACTAACGAAGCTCCTATCGAAACTACAAAAGTTAAAGTTTCAATTTCATGGGATGCAGGAAAAACATTCGAAGAATTAGGAATTGTTGATAATACAGGATCAGCTAATTTCCAAATGCCTAGTAACGCTAAAGATGTTACAGAAGGTTATATTATGATTGAAGCTGTTGATAATGTTTATTTAGCTGTAAAAAAATTCTCTACAGGATTATTAGCTACCAAAGATTTAAACACAACTAAATCTACAATATATCCAAATCCATCTAATGGGCAATTCACAATTGAACAAAAAGCTTCTGGAAAAGTAAATATTGAGATTGTTGATGTAAATGGAAGAATAGTTTATTCAATTTCTGAAAATGCTTCTGGAAATTTAAAGAAACAAATCGATACGAATTTACCATCAGGAGTTTATATCATAAAAGTTTCATCTAATGAAGGTCAATCAACATCAAAATTGATTATTAAATAATTCTATTTTTAATTAGATATCAAACAAAAACCCCTGAAAATTATTTTTCAGGGGTTTTGTTTTTTTCAAATTCTTCTTAGAAAGGCATTCCAGGAATATTTGGTAAGTTTTCTTGAGCCGTTTTTTTCGCTCTGTCAATTGCTTCTGTTTTTACTTGTTCCAACGCGTTGTTTAACGTCATCACTAACAAATCTTCAATTTCTTCTTTTTCCATTCCTTCGGCAAGCTCAATATCTTTTACTGTTGCCAATTTAGACATTGTAATTTTTACTTTTCCATCGTTAGAAGTCGTTGTAAAAATTTCTCCATCTAATTCATTTTTCAAATCAGAAAATTTATCTTTAAATGAATTGATTTTTCCCATCATTCCCATGATGTCTCCAAAATTTCCAAACATTTGTCTTTATCTTTAATAATTAGTTATTCGTGTAGTTTTTTCCACAATAAATCTTTCAATTCTGTGATTCCTTTTCCAGAAACAGACGAAATAAATATCGTATCAATATCAGTTGGTAATTGCGCTTTAATCTCAGCTTCCAATTCATCATCTAACATATCTGACTTAGAAATTGCTAAAATTCGTTCTTTATCTAACAATTCAGGATTGAATTTTTTCAATTCATTCAACAGAATTTCATATTCTTTTTTATAATCTTCTGTATCGGCAGGAATTAAAAATAATAAATTAGAGTTACGCTCAATATGACGCAAGAAACGATGTCCAAGACCTTTTCCTTCTGCCGCACCTTCGATAATTCCAGGAATGTCTGCCATAATAAATGACTGATGATTACGGTATTCTACAATTCCCAAGTTAGGTGTTAACGTTGTAAATGCGTAATCTGCAATTTTTGGTTTAGCAGCCGAAACAGCTGATAATAAAGTAGATTTTCCTGCATTTGGAAAACCAACTAAACCAACATCTGCCAAAATTTTCAGCTCCAATGTAACTTGACGCTCGTCACCATCCAAACCTGGTTGGGCATAACGAGGCGTTTGACGCGTTGCAGAACGGAAATGCCAGTTTCCTAAACCTCCTTTTCCTCCTTGCGCAATAATTAATTCTTGCCCATTTTCTGTTACTTCGCCAATAATATTTCCTTCTTCATCTTTGGCAATTGTTCCGATCGGAACTTCCAAAATAATATCTTCACCGTCAGCTCCAGTAGAACGAGATTTACCTCCACGTCCACCGTTTTGCGCACGGAAATGTCTTTTGAATCGAAATTCTAACAAAGTCCAAAGATTTGAGTTTCCTAGAAGCGTGATGTTTCCTCCACGTCCACCATCTCCACCGTCTGGTCCACCTTTGTCAATATATTTTTCGCGATGCAAACTTGCTGAACCAGCACCTCCATGTCCTGCTCTACAATTTATTTTTACGTAGTCAACAAAATTTGATTGCATAATTTTTTTATTTTAATTAGTCTGCAAAAGTACGATTTCTAATTTGTTTATTAAAATCTAATTCATAAGTTTCAAAATATTGTAAAACTGATGAATAGTAGGTAAATTATTTATCGGATATGCTTAATTTTGCAGCATGTACAAACAATTCAAAAACATTTTATTTCAATTACAGCCCGAAGATGCACATCATTTCGTTACGCGAAATCTAAAAAATTATGCTGCATTTCCTGGAGTTGGAAAATTATTAGATAAATTTTATCAATACAATCATCCAAGTTTAGAACGAGAAGTTTTTGGAATTAAATTCAAAAATCCAATTGGTTTAGCTGCAGGTTTTGATAAAAATGCTGAATATATTGAAGAATTGAACCACTTCGGATTCGGTTTTATCGAAATTGGAACCGTTACACCAAAACCTCAACCAGGGAATGATGCGCCGCGTATGTTTCGTTTGGTAGAAGATGAAGCGATTATCAACCGAATGGGATTTAATAACAAAGGTGTTGATTTTGCTGTTTCGAAAATTAGAGAATTAAAAAATCGTGAAAACTATATTATTGGTGGAAATATTGGTAAAAATAAATTGACGCCAAACGAAGATGCTGTTGATGATTATATCAAATGTTTCAATGCATTGTTTGATTATGTAGATTATTTTGTAGTTAACGTTAGTTCTCCAAACACGCCTGGATTACGAGATTTGCAAGAAAAAGAACCTTTATTGTACATTCTGAATTATTTGCAACAATACAATAATCAGAACGAAAAACCGAAACCAATTTTACTGAAAATCGCACCAGATTTAACAGATTCGCAATTAGACGATATTATAGATATTGTATTAGAATCTAAAATTGCAGGAGTGATTGCCACAAATACAACTATTTCGAGAGAAGGATTAAAATCTAATCCTGAAATTGTAAAAGAAACTGGTGGAGTTTCGGGAAAACCACTTAAAAATCGTTCAACAGAAGTGATTCGTTATCTTTCTGAAAAATCGAACAAAGCATTTCCTATCATTGGAGTTGGTGGAATTCATACCGCTGAAGATGCTAAAGAAAAACTGGAAGCTGGTGCAAGTTTGTTACAAGTTTATACAGGTTTTATTTATGAAGGCCCTGCTGTTGTAAAAAACATTTGCAAAGGCTTGGTTGAAGGAAAAAAGTAAAGTCATTCT
>NZ_JAOCFS010000025.1:0-48888 GCF_029842105.1 Empedobacter sp. GD03797 | reverse complement strand
GATGTTAGATGTTAGATGTTAGATGTTAGATGTTAGATGTTAGAAAGTTAAAATTTTAGTACAAAAAAAGCCATCTCGTTGAGATGGCTTTATTCAGTATTATTTTTAAAAATTCGATTATAAATCTTTCGCTTCCATAATCAACTCAGCTAAGTCTTTTACCATAACCGTTGATTCTTTTTCGAAGTGTTTTACACCGTCAGTCATCATTGTATTACAAAATGGACAACCTGTTGCGATAATGTGTGGCTCTTTCTCTAAAGCCTCTTCTGTACGCTCGATATTGACGTCTTTGTTTCCTTTTTCTGGTTCTTTGAACATCTGCGCTCCACCAGCACCACAACATAATCCACGTGTTTTACAACGTTTCATTTCGACTAACTCGGCATCTAATTTTTCGATTAATTCGCGAGGCGCTTCGTACACATCGTTACCGCGTCCTAAATAACAAGGATCGTGGAAAGTGATTCTTCTTCCTTTGAACGTTTCAGAACCTTCTAATTTCAATTTACCTTCGTTGATTAACTGTTGTAAATATTGAGAATGATGCAAAACTTCATACTCTCCACCTAAACTTGGGTATTCATTTTTTAAGGTATTGAAACAATGTGGACAAGTTGTAACGATTTTTTTCACTTCGTAAGCATTCAGAACTTCTATGTTCATTATGGCTTGCATTTGGAAAACAAATTCGTTTCCAGCACGTTTTGCAGGATCACCTGTACACGATTCTTCTGTTCCTAAAACGGCGAATTCTACGCCAATATTATTTAAAATCTTAACGAATGCACGTGTTATTTTTTTGGCTCTATCATCAAAACTTCCAGCACATCCAACCCAAAACAAAACTTCTGGTTGTTTGCCTTCGGCCATATATTGAGCCATTGTTTTAACTGTAATATTTGACATATTTTTTTGTAGTCTTTGTGTTATTTGAATGGATTCGGTTTAATGTTTTCCATCATCAAAAACTTGAATCGAAACATTTTTTTCTACCAAATCTGTAAATTTACCATTGTATCGTGTCGCTTTCACTAAATGGTTGTCTACCCAATGATAATTTCCTCCACGAGGTTTTCCCATTAAAAGTCCATGATATTTGAAACCATGTTTTTTCAACCAAATTTCTGTGTACTCACGATGTTCTTCTGTACGTGATGTAAAAAATGTGATAATATGTCCTTCGTCGTACCATTTGTTTAACGTTTCTAAAGCATCAGGATATAACTCCGCTGTTAGCATACGTTCTGGTTCTTCGTTAGGAATATCATCGCAAATTGTTCCATCAATGTCAATTAAATAATTCTTGACATTTTCTGGTAAAATAGGACTTACTCTTTCTCCGTTTTCAATTTTTTCCTCTAAGAAATTTTCCATGTGTGTTGTGTTTGTGTGTTATGTATAAAAATTAATAGTTCTTTGAGAATGAGTAATTGTATTTTACAATTTTAATCGTTTGCCCAATTCAATCTATCCGCATTGTTAAATTGCCAAGGAGCTCCATTGTTTTCGACATTTGTCATCATCATGTTCAACTCGTTTGGTGCAGCAGATTGTTCCATTACCAAATAACGACGTAAATCAACAATAATTGATAACGGATCGATATTTACTGGACAAGCCTGTGTACATGCATTACAAGATGTACATGCCCATAATTCTTCTGGTGAAATGTAATCGTTGACAAGCATTTTACCATCATCCACAAAACTTCCGTTTGCATCGATGTTTTTACTTACTTCTTCTAAACGATCACGAGTATCCATCATAATTTTTCGAGGAGATAATTTTTTCCCTGTCAAATTTGCTGGACATTCAGATGTACAACGCCCACACTCCGTACATGTGTAGGCATTCAATAATTGTACTCTGTTTAAATCAAAAATATCTTTTGCTCCAAATGTTTCTGGCTCTCCCTGTGGTTCGGCAGGTGCTGCGTAAGGATCTGCATTTGGATCCATCATCATTTTTACCTCATCTGTTACAGATTGTAAATTATTGAATTCTCCTTTTGGTTCTAACTTAGAAAACCATGTATTTGGAAAAGCCAAAATGATGTGTAAATGTTTTGAATAATACAAATAATTTAAGAAAAAGAAAATTCCGATGATATGAAACCACCAAGCTGCTCTTTCTATAATTGTAATAAATGTGATGTCGTTGAATTGACTAATAATTGGTGCTGTTAACCAAGAAGAAATTGGAAAAGATCCTGTTTCGATATAATGAGGTGCACCCATTTTTTGTAACACTTGATCTGCACCATTCATTGTAAATAAAGCCAACATAAATGCAACCTCCATAATTAGGATATAATTAGCATCGTCTTTTGCCCAGCCTTTCATTTCTGGTTTCCAAAAACGTCCAACTTTTACAAAGTTTCTTCTACAGAAGAAAATGATACACGAAACCATCACCAAAAAGGCTAAAATCTCGAAAAACCCTATCATTCCGTTATAGAAACCTCCTAAGAAACTTAGAATACGGTGTGTTCCGAATACACCATCGATGATAATTTCTAATACTTCGATATTGATTAAAACAAATCCTACATAAACAAAAACATGTAGAATACCAGCAAGAGGACGAACAGTCATTTTACCTTGTCCTAAAGCCACACGAGCCATCGTTTTCCACCTTTCCGCAGGATGATCGAAACGATCTATTTCTTTCCCTAATTTGATGTTACGTATAAGTTTCTTTACGTTTTGCGCAAAGAACCAAATACTTCCTATCATAATTAGAAGAAAGATTACATTTGGAATGTACTTCATCATTTTTTATTAGTTTTTTTTGAGTTTTGAGTATTTAAATTTTAGTTTTGATTTTATGGCTGAACTGGTTGCTTTTTACCAAAAACAGAGATGTTCACATAACGACTTGGGTTTTTCTTTAAGTCTGTTACCAATTCATTCATATTTTTGATTGTTGCTTCAAGTTCGTTAGCAAGCGTTTCATCTTTTGCTAATTTTCCTAAAGAACCTTTTCCATTGTTCATATCTTCTAACAATGTATTTAAGTTTTTAGACGCATTTTCAAAATTCTTAATCACTTGATCTAATTCTAACGCGTTTAATTTATCCGCAGTTTTTCCAAATTTGTCAACCGTAGCTTTTGCAGAAGCCATTGTAGCACTTGCATTGTTAAGCGTTGTGTTCAATGTCTTTTCGTTTGTTTTGATCAAATTATTTGCACTATTTGATGTTGCAGTCAACGATTGCGCTGTTTTGTCGAACGAATCAATTGTATGATTCAAGTTTCTCAACATTGCTTTAATATCTTGTTGAGTTGACGGATCCAAAACATTGTTTACACTTCCTAATGTTTGATTAAAACTTAATAAAACACTATCTAACTTTGCTTGTGTTGGCGTTAATTGTTTCGTCAAACCATCTAACATTCCGCCTGCAATACGACCTTGTAAATAATCACCATCTTTTGCTACATCTGGTCCATAGTCTAATAAAAGTCTAACTTCTGGTCCAGACATAATTCCTGGTTCGTAAATTTCTGCAATTGTTTTTTTCGAAAATTGAATATCTTTTTCGACAGAAATCACGACTTCAAAATAGATAGGTTTTGCAGTATCTATAATTTTAATTTCTTTCACCTGACCAACTCTCAAACCGTTTACAGAAACAGGTTTAGAAGGAGCTAATCCGCTTACATTTTCGTATTTTACAGTAAACAAACGTCCTGATGAAAAAATATTTTGACCTTTTAAGAAATTGAATAGCATGAAAAAACCTACTAAGGTTAAGATGGTAACAACTCCTATTTTTAATTCTTTAGATAACTTCACTTGTTATGATTTTATGCAAAAATAAAATTTAATTTGTAAAGAAACATTTTATATTACGTTTACATTGGTTCTTCACCATTAAATGTAACGATAAAGGCGTTTCTAAAACCTTTGTCTTGTACTTGTTTCAATGTTTTTTGAGCAGATTCCATTGTTTTATCAGAGCCATAATAATATTTCTGAAGTCCACCTTCTTTTACTCGCAACACATTTGTCAATCCATTAAATTTTTCGTCTTTGTCTTTATATTTTTTATTTGATGTCATAAACTGAACACGATAATTTTTACCACCTTCTAATTTTTTATTCGTTTCAAATTCTACAATTTTTGCACCAGAAAATCCTTTACGTTTTACCGTTTGCAACAAATCATCTGCACGAGATTGTAAATCTGTTTCTCCGTAATAATACACGTAATTATCACCTTCCTGAATTACATCTAAATCTGTTAAACCTCTTAATTGCGGCGAAGTTGAAGAAAATTTCATTTTAGACTCCATTACCCTTACCTTCAATTTTTTTCCTTCTACAGGTTTTTCAACTTTTTTAACTGGTTTAGGTTTTTCGTCCTCGTCCTCTACTCCACTTCTACGATCATATTCTTTTTTGAATTGTTTAAAAGCTTCATAAATTGTAGTCGTCGTTTTATCTTTTCCTTCGTCTGATGCTAAAAATGTTCCTTCATCATAATTCGAAATAAATCCTAACTCTACCAAAACAGAAGGAGAAGCATTTCCTCTCAACACGTGAAAATTTGCTTGTTTAACACCTCTACTTTTTCTGAAATCACGATTTACGAAACCTTTTTCTACCAAATCTGCAAAACGAATAGATTGTTCTTTATAAGCTGCATTCATAATCTCAAAAGCGATAACCGCTTCCGGATCATTTGGATTAAATTTTTCGTAACGTTCTTGATCTTTCTCTAAAAACACAACCGAGTTTTCACGTTTAGAAACTTCATCTGTTTCGTTAGATCGTTTCAATCCCATTACAAATGTTTCTGTTCCCGTTGCGCTTTTGTTATCAGCCGAATTACAGTGAATCGAGACAAATAAATTCGCATGATTATCATTTGAAATTCGTGTACGTTCCCATAATTCTAAAAAAATATCTGTATCACGTGTTAAAACAACTTTAACATCTTTGTGATTTTTCTTAATTAATTCCGCCAATCTTTTCGAAACATCTAACGTGATATTCTTTTCATAATCAGCGACTCCCCTTGCTCCAGCATCATGTCCACCATGACCAGCATCAATAACAATTACAAAATTTTGCTTTTTTTGTGCAAATGAAAATGTAGAAAATACCATCATCATCGCAAAAAATAAATACTTTTGTATGTTAATCATTTTTAAACTCATACTATAGGTTTGTTTTTTTGATTAATTTTGACGCAATTTATAAAAAATAAGTTTTTCAATTTGTTTACAAAGGCAATTAAATCGATTTTATTTTTTAGTCCAGTTATGGTTTGCACCGTTTCTTTTGGACAAGTTAAGCAAAATAATAACGATAAAGATCACTCTAAGATAGTTTCTGATTCAGTAAAATTAGATACTATTATCCCTGTAAAAGAGAAATTAGAGTTTGTGGTAGAGCACAATTCCGAGGACGAAATACATAATCGTAAAAAACGTATGACTTACCTTTTGCGTAAGGCACATGTAGTTTACGGCGATATGACTATTGATGCAGATTATATCGAACTAAATTGGGATACAGGTGATGTATATGCCGAAGGTAAGCGCGATTCTATTGGGAATATTATTGAAAAAACTAAGTTTACACAAGGTCAACAAGAAATTTTGCAAGATGCTTTCAAAGTAAATTTCAAAACGAAAGTTGGAATTGCATATAACATTCGCATGACGCAAGAAGATGGAATCATCATTGCTGATAAAGCGAAGCGTGTCAATGATTCGGTAATGTTGTTAAAACGTGCCGATTTTACAACGGATACTTATTTTAAAGAAGGAAAAGATACTCGACCAGATTATTTTCTTCGCGCCAAAGAAGGAAAAATGATTGATAAAAATGGTAAGAAAACATTAATTACCGGACCTATCAATATGTGGATTTATGACGTACCAACGCCCTTAGCATTGCCATTTGGTTACATCCCAGCGATGGGTGCAAAACGTGCCGCAGGTATTTTGATGCCTCGCCCAGGTGAGCGTACAAATCTTGGTTTCTTTATCGAAGATTTAGGGTTTTATGTTCCATTTGGAGATAATTTTGATTTAAAACTTTCGGGAGATGTTTATACAAAAGGTAGTTGGGCTGCTAGAGCCGAATCTACCTATAAAAAACGTTATAAATACAATGGACGACTTGCAGCGAATGTAGAAAATCGTTTAACTGGTATCAAAGGTCTTACCGAAGGTTCTAATGCGTTTTCTAAACAAAATATGTTTGGTGTAATGTGGTCGCATAGCCAAGACCCAAAAGCAAATCCATATTGGTTGTTCAATGCGAACGTTAACTTTTCGAGTTCGAAATATTACCGTGAATCTGTACGAAATCAATACATCAATACTGGACAAGTTTTTACAAACAACGTTAACTCGTCTATCAACTTAACAAAAAACTTTGAGAATGCACCTCTAACAGCTCAATTGAGTATGTCTCACTCTCAAAACTATAATACTGGAGATATTAACATTGCATTTCCTCGTTTCAACTTGACGATGTCTCGTATTTTCCCATTTGCAAAGAAAAATATGCCAAAAGAAGGTTTAATTCAGAATCTTGGTTTAACGTATAGTATGCAAGCTGGAAATGAAGTTAACACCAACGACAAAGACATCTTTACGGACAAAATGTGGAAAGATCAAATGCGAATGGGTGCGAATCACAAAATTGGTTTGCAAACAGGTATTACACTTGCTAATTATTTCCCATTAACACTTTCTTCTGACTATAATGAAGTTTGGGGTGATAATCGTTTGATTAAAAATTACAATTCTGTTAACGGAAAAGTAGAAGATACAACATTGAAAGGATTCAATTCTTATCGAACATTTAATTTCAATGCTTCTGTTTCAACAAATATTTATGGATTATATCTTAATCCAAATAAAGATGCTAAGATTTTAGGAATTCAGCACGTAATTACACCATCTATTGGTTATAGTTATACGCCAGATTTCCAAAGTCAATCTTGGGGATATTACAAACCTTATCAAAACCAAAATCAAGAAGAAGTTTGGTACAACCAATATCAAAACATGTTATATGGTGTATCAATTCCTGGTTTAACAAATTCATTAAACTTTGGACTTTCGAATAACTTGGAGATGAAAATTAAGGATGCTAACGATCCGAAAGGTTTCAAAAAAGTAAAGATTTTTGAATATTTACGTTTGAGTTCATCTTATAATTTCTCTGCGGACGAATTTAAACTTTCTCCAATTAGTATTAATGGAATGACATCTTTGTTTGATAGAAAAGTTAATGTGCAATTCTCGTCAACTGTTAATCCATATAAAATTCAACGTTACATTAATGCTGAAGGAAATGAAGTTGCTCAATACATTGATGAACTTGGCTTAGGAAATCTTCGTATTTCTAATATGACATTAGGAACTGGTTATACTTTTGACAATAGTACATTTGGTGGAAAACGTTTCGATGCCAAGAACTATAAAAAGCGAGGAACAGTTCGTGACGAAAATTTCTATTACGACAGCGATAATTATGCTCAATTTGCTATTCCTTGGAGTTTAACAGCAAATTTAAGTTATAATTATAGCAAAGGAACAGAACGAAAAGGAAGTAGCACAGGTTCTATTGCAATGAATGGTAAAATTTCGCCAACACCATATTGGGCAATTTCGGCAAATGCAACTTACGATTTCATCAAAAGTGAAATTACCTATGTACGTTTTGGTTTTGAAAGAGATTTACGAAGCTTTACCTTATCGTTCAACTGGACGCCAATGGGAACATATAAAAGTTATGATTTCTTTATCGGAATCAAAGCATCAATCTTACAAGATTTAAAATACAACGACAGATCAAGACTTAATTACTAAAAAAAATATTAATATGAAAAAACAAATCGTTCATACAGAAAAAGCACCACAAGCAATTGGACCTTATTCACAAGGTGTAAAATACAACGGATTTATTTACACATCAGGACAAATTCCTTTCAATGTAGAAAAAAATGAGTTGGTTACGACTGGTATTCAAGATGAAGTTCATCAAGTCATGAAAAATGTAATTGCTATCTTAGGAGCTGGTGGAACAACAATTGATCAAGTTGTAAAAACAACTATTTTCGTTAAGGATTTGAATGATTTCAATGCTGTTAACGAAGTTTACGCTTCTTATTTTAATGATGAAAATTATCCTGCACGCGAATGTGTAGAAGTTGCTCGTTTACCACGCGACGTAAATGTTGAAATTTCTGTAATCGCCATTGCAGACTAATAAAATATTATGCTAAAAGACAAAACTGTATTAAGAAACACAATTGCTGTAATAGTAGGATTAGCTGTAATCTATGCTATCATACAATTTGGTCTTATATACAACGCGGATAGATTAGGATGGGACGACAAAGTTTTTCCGGAATGGAGACACATCATCAAATATTTTTCGCACCAAGAAGGGAAAAAATTCGAAGTTCAATTTTTTGGATCAATGCTAGCAATTAGTGGAATTGCAGCTTTAGTTGGAGGTGTCATAACAGCACTTATCGTAAGAAGAGCTAAACAAGCTTACACGATGTTTGTAGGTTTTATTGTGCTAATCGTTGCTTTAGGCGACGTTCTTTTCACGCCTTATCACCCAACTTGGTACGAAATTGCGATCTGTCCAGTTTTATTCTTTTCATCATGGATTGGAGGTTTAATTGTAGATTTGATTTACAAGAAATTTTTCAAAAAATACAAACCATCCAGCCAATCATATTAAACTAACATTATGTCTGAAAAAGATAGAAAAATTAGAGTTGCCATTTCGATTGGCGATTATAACGGAATCGGAATTGAGGTTATCTTAAAAACCTTACAAGAAAAAGAAATAACTGAGTTTTTTACACCTGTTATTTTCGGTTCTACCAAATTATTATCGTATCAAAAAGATCGTTTAAAATTTGACCGAATCAATTTTCAAGGTATTCAAGATGCAAATCAAATTGTAGACGGAAAAATCAATGTGGTTAATCTTTGGAAAGATCAAATTGATGTACATTATGGTAAAGTAACCAAAGAAGCTGGTGAACACGCTTATCAATCATTAAAAGCGGCTGCAAAATCTGTTTCAGATGGTTTTACAGATGTTTTGGTAACAGCTCCAATTAATAAAGATAATATTCAGTCCGAAGAATTTCATTTCCCAGGTCATACCGAATATTTAGGAGAAGTTTGGGGAGGAAAACCTTTGATGTTCTTAGTTTCAGAGAAATTGAGAGTCGGTTTAGTGACGCAACATATTCCGATTAGCGAAGTTGCCAAACAGATTAATCCAAAATCTGTTTATGCAAAAATTCAACAAATTCATAAAAGTTTGATTGAAGATTATGCCATCGAAAAACCAAAAATTGCAGTTCTTGGACTTAATCCTCATGCAGGTGACAATGGTCTGTTAGGATCAGAAGAAAAAGAAATTATTTCGCCAGTTATCGAGCGTTGCATTAACGAAAATCAATTAGTTTTCGGACCTTATTCAGCAGATAGTTTTTTCAATCCAAGTAATTTAGACGCTTTTGATGCTGTTTTGGCCATGTATCACGATCAAGGATTGGTGGCTTTCAAAACAATTAGTTTTGATGAAGGAGTTAATTATACAGCTGGATTAAAATTTGTACGAACTTCGCCAGATCATGGTGTAGCTTACGACATCGCAGGAAAAGGAATTGCAAACGAAGAATCATTTAAGGAAGCTATTTTTTCGGCAATCGAATTATATAAAAATCGAAACGAATACCAAGAGCTAACAAAAAATGTATTGCAACATATTCCTCTAAAATTAGAAAAAGGCGATAATAAAGAATAAAAATTTAAAATAAGTTGCAAAGAGCTATTAATTTTAAATAAATTAGATTATCTTTGCACACCTTTTTGTGGTATGGACAAGTTAAAAAATTATAATATTGTATTTACAAGCTTGCCTTTTGGTAAGAGTGATTTTACATTCGAATTATCACAATCGTTCTTTGATTTATTTGAAATTGAGCAAGATTTTGACAATCCTAATTTAATTGCAACAATTATTTTAGATAAAAAATCTACAATGCTTGAGTTAGAAATCAGCTTAAAAGGGGACATTACAGTTCCTTGTGATTTGACTGGAGAATTGTTTCAGCAAGAAATTTCGAATAATGCAGAATTAATTGTTAAATTTGGCGACGAGTTTGACGATACTGATTTTGAGATGTGGGTAATTCCAAGAGAAGAATACCAAATCAATATTGCGCAAGTTCTTTATGAATTGGCAATGCTATCAGTACCAACAAAACGAATTCATCCCGATGTCTTGAATGGCAAAAGCGATTCTGAAATGATTGAATTGTTAGACCAATACAGCATTTACGAATTAGACGAAGATGCAGAAGACGAGCATTACGATGAAGACAACAACAATGATGACGATGACGATAATAACGACATTGATCCTCGTTGGGCAAAATTGAAAGATTTGAAACCTTAATTGGTTTTTATTATTAAAATAAATTATAGAAATAAAGAAAAAAAAGTAGTTAGATATGGCACATCCTAAGAGAAGACAGTCGTCAACAAGAAGAGATAAACGTAGAACACACTACAAAATCGAAGCTCCACAATTAGCAATCGATAAAACAACAGGTGAAGCACACTTATACCACAGAGCTCACTGGTCTGACGGAAAATTATACTACAAAGGAAAAGTAGTATTAGAAAAAGTACAAGAAGTTACTGAATAATATAATCTTCAAAGATTTTGAAGCTGTTTCTAAAAAGAAACAGCTTTTTTTATTTTTTTTTCAATACCTTTGAAATCGTTTTATAGAAAACAAACATAAAAGGTCAAATAAAAAACCGCATTATATGGACATTAAAGACATTCAAAATTTAATTAGATTCGTATCAAAAGCAGAAGTTGCTGAAGTGAGCATCAAACAAGATGACATTGAAATCAAAATCAAAACTTTAGCAAGCGTACCTGCACAAGTTGCATCTCAACAAATTTATGTACCACAAGCTCCTGTAGCTCCAGTTGCCGCTACTCAAGCGTCTGCAGCTGCACCAGCAAATAACTCTACAACATCAACAGAAGAAGAAAACAGTAATTTAATTACAGTTAAATCTCCTATGATTGGTACTTTCTACCGTTCTGCAGGACCAGGTAAAGAACCTTTTATTAATGTAGGTGATGCTATTGCTCCAGGTAAAGTTTTATGTATTGTTGAAGCAATGAAATTATTCAACGAAATCGAATCAGAAGTTTCTGGAAAAATTGTAAAAATCTTAGTGGACGACGCTAGTCCAGTTGAGTACGATCAACCATTATTCTTAATTGATCCAGCTTAATCAATTACATCTAAAAAATTATGTTTAAAAAGATATTAATCGCTAATAGAGGTGAAATTGCAATGCGTATTATACGTACTGCAAAAGAAATGGGAATCAAAACGGTTGCTGTTTACTCTAAAGCAGACGAGACTTCATTACACGTACGTTTCGCTGACGAAGCTGTGTGTATTGGTCCTGCTCCAAGTAAAGATTCGTACCTAAAAATGGCTAACATCATCGCGGCTGCAGAAATTACTGACGCGGATGCTATTCACCCAGGTTACGGGTTTTTATCTGAAAACTCTACTTTTTCTAAAATCTGTGCTTCTAACGGAATAAAATTCATCGGTGCTTCTGCAGACAATATCGACCGTATGGGAGATAAAGCTAATGCGAAAGCTACTATGAAAGAAGCTGGTGTTCCTGTAGTACCAGGTTCTGATGGTTTATTAGAAAGTTATGAGCAAGCCTTAGAAGTTGCGCGCGAAATTAAATACCCAGTTATGATGAAAGCTACTGCCGGTGGTGGTGGTAAAGGTATGCGTGCAATTTGGAAAGAAGAAGATTTATTACACGCATGGGAATCTGCTCGTACAGAAGCTGCTGCAGCTTTTGGTAACGACGGAATGTACATGGAAAAATTGATCGAAGAACCACGTCATATCGAGATTCAAGTTGCAAGTGACCAAAACGGTAAAGCTTGTCACTTATCAGAGCGTGACTGTTCTATTCAACGTCGTAATCAAAAATTAGCAGAAGAAACTCCATCTCCAATCATGACAGACGAATTACGTCAACGTATGGGAGATGCTGCAGTTAAAGCTTGTGAATATATCGGTTATGAAGGTGTTGGTACAATTGAATTCTTAGTTGACAAACATGGAGATTTCTATTTTATGGAGATGAATACTCGTATCCAAGTAGAGCACCCAATTACAGAGCAAGTAACAGGTTTCGATTTAATTCGTGAGCAAATTATGTTAGCTGCTGGTGAGCCAATCTCTGGTCAAAACTATTATCCAAACGGACATTCTATCGAATGTCGTATCAATGCAGAAGATCCTTACAACGACTTCCGCCCTTCTCCAGGGAAAATTACAAATATTAATATTCCTGGTGGTAATGGTGTTCGTATAGATACACATTGTTATGCTGGATATACAATTCCGCCAAACTACGATTCTATGATTGCAAAAATCATTGTTACTGCACAAACACGTGAAGAAGCAATTGCAAAAATGAAACGTGCGTTAGGAGAATTCTATATCGAAGGTATCAAAACTACAATTCCTTTCCACTTACAGTTGATGGATCACCCAGATTTTATCGCGGGTAACTACACAACTAAATTTATGGAGGATTTTGTTTTTGACGAATCTTACGCAAATTACGGAGAATTATAAGAAATTAAATTTTCGAAATATTAAAAATCCAGAACGAATGTTCTGGATTTTTTTATGTCATTGTGTCAGCAAAAATCAAATGGCTTAATTGTTGAAAATATCACCTCAGAAAAGTAGTAAATAATCAATTCAATCATTGTATCTAAAATCAAAATCTAAACTATTTGATAAGATTCAATCCGAATTGTTAATTTATAGTGAATGAATTGATTGTAATATTACTTTTTACTATTAAAAATCATTAATAATTTATACATTTGCACTCCAAATTTAAGGTAGATGAATATTACTAAAAATACAACAGACAAATTAAACGCAGTATTAACTGTAACTGTTGATAAGGCAGATTATCAAGAAAAAGTAGTTGACGTATTAAACCAATACAGAAAAACAGCTAACATCAAAGGTTTCCGTAAAGGACAAGTTCCAATGAGCTTTGTAAAAAAACAATACGAACAAGCTGTTATTTTTGATACAGTTAACGAAATTTTACAAAAAAGTGTATCTGAATACATCAACACAGAAAAATTATCAATCTTAGGAAATCCAGTTCCTGTAATGAAAGACGTTGATTGGGATGCTGATCAATTATCATTTGATTTCGAATTAGGATTAGCTCCAGAATTTGATGTTGATTTATCTAAAGTAGAAGTTGAAAGCTACAAAGTAAAAGTTGCTGACGACGAAATCCAAAAATATGTAGATAATTTCGCTGCTCGTTTTGGATCATTAAAATCTTTAACTGAAGCTGAAGCTGAAGCTGTATTGAAAGTAGAAGCTGCTGTAGAAGGGCAAGAAGCTAAACCTACATTTATCCGTTTAGAAGAATTGAAAGATGCTTCTGCATTTATCGGTAAAAAAGCTGGTGATGTTGTAGAAGTAAATTCTAACGATATTTTTGACACTGCTGAAGAAGCTGCACAACAATTGAACACAGAAGTTTCTGAAGAAGGAACTAACGTTACGTATACAATCAAAGAAATTAACAAAGCTGAAAAAGCTGAAGTTAACCAAGAATTATTTGATAAAGTTTATGGAGAAGGAGCTGTAGATTCAGAAGAAGCTTTCCGTAACAAAATCAAAGAAGAGTCAGAAAACATGTACAACAAAGAATCTGACAAACAAATTATCAATGACGTTGTAGCTAAATTATTAGATACAGTTCAATTTGATTTACCAACAGAATTTTTAACAAAATGGTTAATCACTTCTAACGAAAATGTAACTTCTGAAGAGCAAGCAAAAGAAGAATTGGTAAAAATGGACAAAGGTTTACGTTACCAATTAATCGAAGCTAAAATTGCTGAAGTTAACAATGTAGAAGTAAATGCTGAGGAAGTAAAAGAAGCTGCTTTTGCTGCAATCAAGGATCAATTAAAAATGTACGGTCAAACTTCTATTCCAGAAGAAACATTACAACAAATTGCAATGTCTGCTTTACAGAATCAAGAAGAATACAACCGTTTATCATACCAAGTGTTTACAGACAAAATGTTAGACATTTTCAAAAACAATGTAAAATTGAACGAGAAAGAAGTAACATTTGACGAGTTTGTTGACATTATTACAGAAAAAAATAAAGAATTAGCAGAAGCTTAATCACTTCTAAAAAATTCTTTATACCTTTCATTTAAAATCTAAATTTAATAATGAAAAACGTAGGAGAAGAATTTAAAAAATATGCGCTGTTAGACAAAGGAATTAGCTCTTTACATATGGAGAGTTACATCCAAAATACAACGCCTTATATCGTTGAAGAAAGAAAATTGAACGTTGCACAAATGGACGTTTTCTCTCGTTTGATGATGGACAGAATCATCTTTTTAGGAACAGGAATCGATGATCAAATTGCCAATATTATTCAAGCGCAATTATTGTTCTTAGAAAGTGTGGATGCGACAAAAGACATTCAGATTTATGTTAACTCACCAGGTGGTGGTGTTTATGCTGGATTAGGAATTTACGACACAATGCAGTTAGTAAAACCAGACGTTGCAACAATTTGTACAGGAATGGCAGCTTCTATGGGAGCAGTTTTATTATGTGCAGGTGCAGCAGGAAAACGTTCGGCTCTTAAACATTCTCGCGTGATGATTCACCAACCTTTAGGTGGTGCTCAAGGACAAGCTACTGATATGGAAATTACATTGAAGGAAATCTTGAAATTGAAAAAAGAATTATACGATATTCTTGCAACTCATTCTGGTCAAACTTTCGAGCAAATCGAAAAAGATGGTGAACGTGATTACTGGATGACGTCTACAGAAGCAAAAGAATATGGAATGATTGACGAAGTATTATTACCTCGTAAATAATTTTAAATTCAATAAAATACAAAAAAAGGATACTCAAAATTTTGAGTATCCTTTTTTTCGTTTACAAATACTTAAAAATTTGTAAAATCATAAGAATGAAGCATAAAAAACAATAGTCTAAAATAGGATAATTTTATCCTTTATTTTACCATAATTTATACTGATAGAAATTAACAAATAAATATTTTCTATCTAAAAGAAAATAAATACCTTTGCATCTTAATTAAGTATAGAAAATTGGAAGAAAATAAGTGCTCTTTTTGCGGAAAAAGCAGAAACGAAGTAAATATTTTAGTGTCTGGAATCGACGGTAATATTTGTGATAATTGCATAGAACAAGCTCATGGTATAGTTTTAGAAGAATCGAAATTTAACGAAAATAACGATTTGATAAAACCATTAACGCTAAAATCTCCGAAAGAAATTAAAGAGTTTTTAGATGATTATGTGATTGGTCAAGACCAGGCAAAAAAAATATTGTCGGTTGCCGTATACAATCATTACAAAAGAATATTATTAGACAAAGAAAATGATGTAGAGATTGACAAATCGAACGTTATTTTAGTTGGAGAAACAGGAAGTGGAAAAACATTATTAGCAAAAACAATTGCTAAATTATTGAATGTTCCATTTGCAATCGTTGATGCAACTGTACTTACAGAAGCTGGATATGTAGGAGAAGATGTAGAAAGTATTTTGACGCGTCTTTTACAATCTGCTGATTACAATGTAGAGCTTGCCGAAAAAGGAATCGTATTTATTGATGAAGTAGATAAAATTGCACGTAAAAGTGACAATCCATCTATTACACGTGACGTTTCTGGAGAAGGTGTACAACAAGCTTTGCTTAAAATTTTGGAAGGAACTATTGTTAACGTGCCACCAAAAGGAGGACGTAAGCATCCTGATCAAAAATTTATAGAAGTTAATACAAAAGATATTTTGTTTGTGGCTGGTGGAGCTTTTTCTGGAATAGAAAAACACATTGCAGATCGTTTGAAGAAACACGTAATTGGTTTCAAGAATGAGGATCACAAAGAAATCGAAAATCTTTTGGATGAAGTAAATGCACAAGATTTGAAAAACTTTGGTATCATTCCAGAATTAATTGGACGTTTACCAATTATTACGTATCTTAAAGCATTAGATAAAGAAGCGATGAGAGCTATTTTGACAGAACCAAAAAACTCTCTAATGAAACAATATACAAAACTTTTTGCCCTAGACGGAAAAGAGCTTGTAGTGACGGACGAAACCCTAAATAGAATTGTAGACCGTGCCAATGAACTGGGGTTAGGAGCTCGAGGATTGCGAGCAGTTACGGAAGAAATCTTTACTGATTTAATGTATAACATTAAAGATTTACCAGAAAAAGTTATAATATAATCTATTGTATAGTAACTTATTAATAAATATTTTTATATTTGTAATGAAATTATTTTTTAATTTTAATAAAAACCTACCAAAATAATATAATTTATGAAAAAGAATCTACTTGCTTTATTCGCATTAGGTGCGATATATAGTGCTTCTGCGCAAGATACATATATCAAAGACGCTGTAATAGTCAAAGTTAATCCAAACACTCTTTTTTACAACGGAGGCAATGTTAGTGTTGATACAGATGCTGCTGGAGGTACTACTGAAAAAATAATTAATGAAGGGAATATCCAAATTAAAGGTGGTTTTAGTAATGCTAATACCATTGGAAAAAACTTTGTTAATAGATACGCTGTAGGAACTACTGGAACTCAATATGGTCAATTAATAATTGATGGAGCTTCTACTGTTTCAGGTCGAGTGTCTATTGAGCGCTCAAAAATAGACGTTTCTTCTAATGATTATTTTCCATTTGGTTTACCATATCAAGGAGATAATGTCGATAAAATTTTCGAAAATATTATTGGAAATTCATATTCATTTAGAGGAGATTGTAAAGTTGATGTTAATTGTGGAACCACAAGATATTTACAGACATTATTAAGTTGGGATATTAAACAAAGTGAATATGACCATGTTCCTACAGGAACACTTGTTACTGCAGGAGCTAACTACACTGTTAATACAATGATTGGACCTTTTAAAACTTTTCTTGAGGGAATTTCTGGTACAAAATTTTCAACATATGGTAAACCTAATAACAAGGCTATCGTATTAAACAATGTTGAAAGTGGAATTAGAAATAAAACAAAAGCCGAATTTTCTGAATTAACTTGGGGGCAATGGAAAAACTTAACTAACAATTATAATGAAACTTATGATTCTTATTTAGGTAATAATACTAATGTAGATACAAATGCTAGATATGCTAAAAATTTACACCGTTTTTCAAATCCTTTCACATCAAATATTGACTTAAGTGATGTTTCTATTGCTACTTCATGGATAAAATTTGTTGTTAATGGTGTAACTAAAGGACCTACAGAAACATTTGAGCCTACTACAATTAAATTTAGAATAAACAAATTAGCTGATAATTATTCTGTAGATTGGAATGGTCAAACAGGAGGAAGTAATACTAACACTACTAGAATTAGTGCTTACCTTCAAAAAGCAACTCCTCCTGGAACTACTCCTTATTTTTGGGCAGGTAATCCTGATGCATTAATTGTTAAACCATTTGAATATTTTGAAATAGATTACTATACTATGTTAAAAGCTAATAATGGTGGTAGTAATATCGTTACAGCAAATTTTAATATAACAGATAATCAGAAAACTTTTAGTTATGATTTTGCTACTAAAGGTTCAAATGGAGCTTATGCTAGATCAAGTAATTCTTTAGCAAGTACAAATATATTGAATGATGAAAGTTTACAACAAAAAGGATTAATAGCAGGAAATGATTTTACTCAGGTAGAGTTTTTCTTATTAGATGACACTAATATATTAGGTGATGCTGCATATCTTGTTAATTCAAGTTTTTATAAAACAGGAAATTCAACAACTAGTAATATAGAAAAAAATCCTATCTTTTTATACGAAGAAAAGAATGACGGAACTGTTGTAACTGACGCTCAAACTTTGTTAAACCAATTTAATTCTAATGATTATGTTGGTAAACCTATTCGCGTTGGATTCAATAATTTAATTGATGGCCATAGTTATACAATTAATTTAAGATTATTTGAACAATCAATTTTAAATAGAGTTAATGATTTATCATTAGGCGAATATTATTTATTAGATAAATCAAAAAATAAGGTTACTAAAGTAAATGCAGATACACAGATTAAATTTGTAGCAAATCCAAATATAAATAATCAATTTGAACTATATTGGAATGAAGAACCTAAAACTCTTGGTACAAATGACATAGATGTTTCTAATACAACATTTATTTTTAAAGACAATCAAAATAAATATATTCGATTTGAAAAAAATAATACAAGTGCAAATATTGAAATCTATGATTTAACAGGTAGATTAATTACTCGTAATGTAAATATCACTACAAACTCAGATTATAAATTAAATCTTGCTTCATCATCGGGAGTTTATGTAGTAGTAATTACATACAAAGATGGAAAAGTTGTCTCTCTAAAAACAATTAATTAAACTTCTAACCTTATGAAAAATTATAGATTACTTTTAACTTTATTTATTTTTAGCATATTTACTTTAACAATTTATGCACAGGATTGCGATCCAGATGATCCAGATTGTACAGGGACTACTCCGCCTCCCCCTACAAACGTCCCTGGTAAACCAGCAACTCCAATAGATGATTATGTACCTCTTTTAGTCATTACTGCTATAAGTATTGCTGGAATAGTTTCATATAAACAAAGACTAATAATTAAAAAATAAATTCATACTTTTAAAACCTCAATCAATAGATTGAGGTTTTTTTTATATCAAACAAACTATGAAAAATAAATTTATACTGCCGCTTGTTGTTTTAGGAAGTTCTGTCTTTGGGCAGTTTAATGTTTCTGGGCAAATAGAAAATTATGCAAACAAACCTGTTTTGGTTAAAATTTTCGACAATGCCGAAATGAAATTAATCAACAATGCGATTACTGACAACAATGGAAATTTCTCTGTAAAAGTTCCGAAAGCATACAATGGTTTTGTACGTATTGATTTACCAACTGGAGAAAATCTTTCGTTATTAACAGATAACAAAAATCTAAAATTCAAAACGGTAAGTGGACAAGAAATGTCTTCTAAGCTTGAAATTTTAGAGGGAAATACACAAAAAGAATACAATAAAGTTTTAGCTCTTCAACCATTAAATGAAATTCAGAACCAAGTTTTTCCTTATTTAATGCAAATGTATAAACCGACTGACGAGTTTTATACAGCAATGGTAAAAGAAGATAAACGAATAAAAGAGTTGAAACGTAACGAAAATTTCTCACCATTAATTACCTATATTAATGAGTTGAATGATTTGAAACAAAAAGCTCAAACAAATAAAGATACTGAAACCCTAAATGAAATTGTAAATCATTTTGTAAAAGATGATGTACGATTGGAGCAATCTGGAATCTTTAATGATTTAGTTTTTGCTTATATTAATGGAAAATTAGCTGTTGCTAACAATCAAGATGTAGAAGGAAATTTAATTGCTGCTACAGACGAAATTTTGGCTAAAACAGATATCAAAACCACAAGAGGTCAAAATGTATTGACAACTATCTTAAACTTTGTTCCTGAAAAAGAATATGCAAATTTTCATAAAAAATACGTAGATAAAGTAAAAGGTTTGACTTCTAACGTAACAGATCAATTGAAAAAGAAAGTAGGACAAAGCGCTTCTATGCAAGCAGGAAGTAAAGTTCCAAATATCACTTTTCCTCAACCTATTAACGGAAAAAAATCGTTGTATGATATCAAAGCAGATCAAAAATTAATTGTTTTCTGGGCTTCTTGGTGTCCTGCTTGTCAACAAGAGATCCCGCATATTAAAGAGTTTTACAAGAACTTTAAATCAAAAGGCGGAGAAATTGTTGCCATTTCTTTAGACTACGATCAAACAGCGTTTAATAGCGCTACAAAAGATTTACCTTGGTACAATTATACTGATCTTTTGAGATGGGATTCACCAATCGCAGCTGAGTTTGGAATAGAGTCTACTCCTACTCTAATTTTGGTTGATAAAGACAACAAATTAATTAAGAAAGTTCATCATATTTCTGAGTTAGAAGTATCGAAATAATAACGAAAAAGCTACATTGATTTTCAATGTAGCTTTTTTATTTTATTGAATTATTTTCTAAATAAATCCTTGACTGTTCTTGTAATGAATGATTAGGAAAATTCCAATCAGAATAGTGAATCCCCACAACGAACTTCCTCCATAACTAAAGAATGGTAGCGGAATACCAACTGTTGGGAAAAGCCCAATTACCATTGCAATATTGATAAAGAAATGGAAAAATAAAATAGAGGCGACTGCATATCCATAAAATCGTGCAAATCTATTTTTTTGATGTTCGGCTAAGAAAAATAATCGTCCAACAAAAATTGCGTAGACAATTACCAAAGCTGTACTTCCTATGAAACCCCACTCCTCTCCAACTGCTGTAAAAATGTAATCGGTTTGTTGTTCTGGTACAAATCTTCCTTTTTTAATAGTTCCTTGATTGTATCCTTTTCCATATAATTCGCCCGAACCTATCGCTGTTTTTGCATACAACAAATTATATCCCGAAGTATCGCGGTATTTAGCTTCTCCTTCATACAAAACCATTACACGTTCTTTTTGGTGTTTTGGTAATTTTTCGAAAATAATAGGAGAAATAAAACTAACCGTACTTGCAAATAATAACAATACAATAGACGCTATAATACTAAAATTCAGAATATTTGCAGCTAATCCAGATTGTGTTTTGAATGGCGAATCATTAATTTCTTTTTGTTCTGTTAATTTTAAAATTAAAACTGGAATAATTGATATAAAGAATCCTATTAAACCAAAGAAAGTTGTATTAAAAAATATCGGTTCTGAGAAAAATAAGGAACGCATTGGAAATAAATGTCCGAAAGATTCTCTTGTTGTTTCTGATAAATCTTCTACTAAATAACAGATTCCGATCAATAATAAAAAGAAAATTGATAAACCGATTAAAACACCGTGCATTGCATCAACTACATTCTGATTATAATTGAAAGCTAAAATTAATAAAGCTATTGTAAGAATTATAAATCCAAAAACTAATAAAACGTAAAAAGGAATTTGTACAATCGAAATCAAGAAAATGATTAATAATATGATTGGCGCTAAAATTATCCATGGATTAAGCCCTTCTCTGTATAAAGCAATACTTAATGAACAGAAAATAATTACTGAACCTAAATCGGGTTGAAGAAGGATTAAAACTACTGGTATTGCGATAATCAACAATATTTTTCCTATAAAACCTAAGTCTTTTAGATTTGCATTTGAATGATTGATAAAATTAGCAATCAACAAAGCTGTACCAATCTTCGCAAATTCGGCTGGTTGCAAACTCAGAGGACCAAAACGATACCACGCTTTTGCACCATTAATTTCTTTTCCAACAATCAAAACTCCGACGAGCAAAACGAGGGAAATAATGTAAAAAACAGGACTATAAATTTCGAAGAAATTACGATTGTTTCCGCTCGCAATTATCAAAATCAATATCATCACCATTCCAAGTCCAAACCAAATTAGCTGTTTTACACCTAAATCTGGATTTACACTATACACATTCATAATCCCGAAAGTTACTATCAGAAACCCAAGGATCAGTACGGTCCAATCAATTCCTTTTAGTAATCTGCTTTGGCTCATGTTTTAGTTTTGTTGAATCTTTTTTTAATTTTAAACTATCTATTTTACTTCCGATCGAATCCTTTTTAACAGGTTCTACGTATAATCCTTTTCTTTTCAGATAATCTATCCATTGACGACGATATTCGCCTTGTAGATTACCATTTTTCATACGTTGCAATAAAGGAGTTCTTTTTATTGTATCTGTTACATACAATTCAGCCATCAAACTCGCCATTGGTCCAGCATAAGTTGTACCCCAAGAACCATTCTCTACAATTGCAGCAATCGCAATTTTTGGTTTATCTGCCGGAGCAAACAATACAAACAATGAGTGATCTTGTCCATGAGAGTTCTGAGAAGTTCCCGTTTTACCTGCTTGAGTAAATAAACTAGTTTCGAAACTACGACCAGTACCCATTGTAAATACATTACGCATTCCGCGTTGAATGATGTCAAAATGTTTTGGATCAACCAATGTATTTTTTTTCACCATATAAGTAGAATCCGTCAATGGTTTTCCATCAATACTATGTACAATATGTGGTGTAAAGAAAAAACCTTTGTTAGCAATAATCGCCGTATAATTTGCCATTTGCAGCGGAGTTGTATTAATATCTCCTTGTCCCATACCATTAAAGATAATACGATAAGGATTCCAAACACCTTCTCCAAAACGATTGTCGTAAAACTCGGCTGTCGGAATAAGACCTTTGCTACCAACAGGTAAATCTGTTCCCATAAATTTACCTAAGCCGAAACTATTCATGATAGAAGCCCATTCATTAATTCCGACACTATAATCATTCGGATCTTTACGAACAATATCTCGGTAAGCCTCTGAGAAAAAGTTGTTACACGATTTTCCAATCGCATGTTCTAAACCTTGTGGAGAATAATACATTCCGCAGTGACAACCAATGTGCATACGTCCATAACGGAAACCGTGTTTACAAACATATGTTGTTTTTTCTGTCATCGTTCCCATTTGCAAACCAGCCAAAGCCGTTACCATTTTGAATGTAGAACCTGGAGGATAAGTTCCTTGTAAAGCTCTATCATAAGTTGGACGAGCAATAGAATCGTTGATTAATGAACTTCTTAACTTTGTATTCAAATAATCATTTGGATTAATTGTAGGAGCAGATGCTAAAGCCAAAATTTCACCATTATTAGGATCAAGAGCGACAATTGCTCCACGCTTATTTTGAAGCATTTGTTCTGCTAATTCTTGCAATCTATAATCAATTGTCAAATGAACTGTTTTCCCACTTTTTACAGGTCGATCATAGTCACCATTTTTATATGGACCAACAACATTCATTGTTCGATCTACAATCCAGTTTTTTACACCTTTTACTCCACGCAAATCTTTTTCATACGATTTCTCAACTCCAGCAATTCCTACTAAATCTCCAGGTTGATAATAGGTAGAATCTGTTTTGATATATGCTTGATTGGCCTCATTTATATAGCCCAATATATTCCCGGCAGAATTTACCATGTATTTACGCTCAGGACGTTTGATGATACTAAACGCTGGATACAGATACAATTGCTCTTGCATACGAGCAAAATTTTCGCGCGAAATATTCTTTAAAAAAGGATATGGAGATAATTTTTTGTAATCTTTTGCAGTAACAATTTTATCTAAAATAGAATCAAATTGTTGTGTAGAAATTCCAATCATTTTAGAGAATTTAGGCTTATCAAAACCATTCATATATTCTCCATAACTGTCAATTAATTTTCCTGGAATAACATCTAATTCGTACGAATAGGTATTACTCACCAACAATTTTCCGTTTCGATCAAGAATATCACCACGATTGGGATAAATGATTTCTTGTTTGATCGACGTATTAAATGCATTTAACGTATAACGATCTGTAAATAATTGCAAATACGCCAAACGTCCTATAAATAGAAACACTATAAACAGGATGAGTGCATAAACAACCATCAACTTTTTCATACTCCAACTTTATTTTTAAATAAAATTTTATAAATAAAGACAAACACAAAAGTTATTCCCGAATTGATTAATGCTTTCAGCATCAAAGGTCCAATTCCTGATGGTTTAAAATTCTCAAGAAGTAATAAAATAATATGATGTGCAAGAATTAGAATAATCAAATAAAATAACCATTGCGCAAAACTGAACGAATTGAAAGAGAAAAATTCCATTTCGTAATCTTGTTTTCCTGCCAAAAGTTTGATAATTGGATTTCTAAGAAATGCGATAAGTGTTAATGCGAAAGCATGAATTCCACCTGTATATTCGAAAATATCTATCATTAATCCTAACATAAATGATAAGATTAATAACGCATATTTATTTTGATAAGGTGGATAAAATAATACAAATACAATATAGATATATGGTTGATAACTTCCTAAAAAGTTGATGTGATTGAACACAAAAACTTGTAGCAAAGCTAAAACGATAATCTTGATAATATTGATTAAAAAATCTTTATTGAACATTCTTTGGACTTGTTATTGTATCTGATTTTTCTACTTGTTGAATTTCAACTTTATTAAGGTTTGTAACCACATAAGCTTGTGCTAAATTGGCGAAATCTTGTTTCAATCTTACTTGAACTTTCATTTCTCCAGTTTCGTCAATTCCTTTGCTTACAACTTTACCTATAATAATTCCTTCTGGGAAAACTGGCGATTTACCATCTGTTTCGATGATATCACCTTTTTTCACTTCGATGTATTTCGGAATTTCATATAACTGGACAAAACGAGGATCTTTTCCATCCCATTTCACTGTCCCGAAATATTGATTTCCTTTGATACGTGCATTGATATTGATATCCTTGTTTAACAACGAAATTGCACGAGAATAATTTTTCCCTGCAAAAGTTACAATACCAATTACACCATTATTTGTAATGATTCCGTCACCTTTTTCTATTCCGTCATTTGTTCCTTTATCAATCGTCAAAAGGTTTTGCGTTTTGATAATCGAGTTATTAACAATCTCAGCAGGTACAAAAGAATACGTTTGATGATAACCTAAGGTATCCGATTTGTAAAACTTTTTAGTTTTCGCATCTTTAATCCCCAAATGCACCAATTGCTCACGCAAAAAGGCATTTTCGTCCATCAAATCTTTGTTGGTACTCGGTAAATTAATAAAGTTTGTCACCTTTGCAATTTTATCATCCACATAACCTGTAAACGAAGTGCTTGCAGAGGCAAGAATAGTTTCGTGATAAATATTTTTCTTAAAGACAAGAAACAACGCAATTAACTCTAAAAAGACAAAAATTAATAGCATTCCATTTCTTCTAATGGCATTCAGAATATATTGCATTGCTCTTTACTCTTCTATTTCATTAAGAAAGTGAATTTATCAATATTTTTAAGTGCAATACCTGTTCCACGAACAACAGCACGTAAAGGATCATCAGCCAAGAAAACTGGTAAACCTGTTTTTTTAGAAATACGTTGATCCAAACCTCTCAACATAGCTCCACCACCAGCCATATAGATACCAGTGTTGTAAATATCTGCAGCTAATTCTGGAGGAGTTTGAGATAACGTTTCCATTACACCATCTTCGATACGTAAAATTGATTTATCTAACGCACGTGCAATTTCGCGGTAGTTTACAGTAATTTCTTTTGGTTTTCCTGTAATCAAATCACGTCCTTGTACTGGCATATCATCTGGTGCATGCTCTAATTCTTCTACAGCAGCTCCAACTTCAATTTTAACACGCTCGGCAGTTCTTTCTCCGATATATAAATTATGATGGGTTCTTAAGTAATATGCAATATCATTTGTAAAAACATCACCTGCAATTTTCACAGATTTGTCACAAACAATACCACCTAATGCAACAACAGCAATTTCAGTTGTACCACCACCTATATCAATAATCATGTTACCCTTAGGTTGAGTGATATCAATTCCAACTCCTATCGCAGCAGCCATTGGTTCGTAAATAAGACGAACATCTTTAGCATTAACACGTGCACAAGAATCTTTTACGGCACGTTTTTCAACTTCTGTAATTCCAGAAGGAATACAAATCACCATTCGCAATGAAGGTGAAAATAATTTTCCTTGAATTCCAGGAATTTTCTTGATGAACTCTGTCAACATGAATTCTGAAGCTTCAAAATCTGCAATTACTCCGTCTTTCAAAGGACGAATTGTTTTTATATCATCATGCGTTTTACCTTGCATGTGTTTTGCTTGTTCTCCAACAGCAATAACTTTATTTGTTCTTCTATGTATAGCGACGATAGATGGACTATCTACTACAACTTTATTATTGTGGATAATTAAAGTGTTAGCAGTCCCCAAGTCAATCGCAATTTCTTGCGTGAAAAAATCAAATAATCCCATCGTTGATTATGTCTCAGTATTATTAAAAATGAATGTACAAAAGTATAATAAATTTAGATGATTATAAAAGAGAATTTAATTTTTTAATCATCTAAATATTTTTACTAAAATAGTAAGATTTTAACAATAAAAAAGGGTTAAAAATATTTTAACCCTTTTTTATGATTTTTATTGAATTTGAATATCGTAAGGTAGCCTAACTTGAACACCTTTTTGCTCATTCATCATCTTTATTTCTTTGTAAATTCGGATTCCGTCCGAACCTAATTCTTTTGCAATTGCTGCCTCAGTATTTTTTCCTTGAAGATTATCCATAAATTCTTCGAAAGAATCTTTTCTTTTTGGATAATTTTCTGTCGAATATTTTTCAATTTTAGCCAATTTAGCAGCTTCTTTTATCGCTGTATCTAAACTCCCAAAATCATCTACCAAACCAATTTGTTTTGCACGAGTTCCAGACCAAACACGTCCTTCACCTATTTTATCAACTTGCTCGTATGTTAATTTTCTATTTGTTGCAACGTGATTTACGAATTTTCCATAAATCAATACAATCGATTTTTGCATTGTATTTTTTGCCGTTGCAGACATTGGCGTCATCACATCTTTCAACTGATCTGCGTTTGCATTTGTTTTTACTTCGTCAAAATCTAATCCAAAATTATTGAATAATTTTTGCGCATTTGGGATCATTCCGAAAACTCCAATCGAACCAGTAATTGTATTTGGTTGAGCATAAATTTTGTCAGAAGCTTGTGCAATGTAATATCCACCAGATGCTGCAACATCTCCAAAAGATACTACGATTGGCATTTTCGTTTTCAATTGCATCAATTCATATAAAATTTCTTCTGATGCATTTGCGCTACCTCCAGGAGAATTTACACGTAAAACTAAAGCTTTGATTTTATCGTTTTGACTGATTTTACGAATCGCGTCCACATAAGTTTTTGATTGAATACCATCAAAACCATCTCCTTCAGAAATTGTTCCTGATGCATATAAGACTGCAATTTTATCTTTTTCAGATTTATCTGATAAGGTCTCGAAATAATCTTCCACTTTTATGATATGTTTTTCAAGAACTTCAAAATCAGTTTTTGATTTTTCTTCTTTCAACCCAAGTTTTGCGAATAACATTTTTTGATACTCATTTTCTTGCGCCAATACATCATAAATCTTGTTTTCTTTTCCTATTTCTGGAATAAAAGCATACAAACTGTCTGTAACTGTTGTGAATTGTTCAGGAGAAATTTTACGCGATTTTGTAATCGAGTTTGAAACATTACCCCAAACATCATTCAATAATTCTGATAATTGCAAACGATTTTCATCAGACATATTTGTTCTCAAATACGGCTCAACCGCACTCTTAAATTGTCCATGACGAATCACCTGAAAATCTACACCATATTTATCTCCTGCATTCTTGAAGAACATAATATTAGAACTTAAACCTTGCAATAAAGTTCCACCCAAAGGATTTTGATAAATTTTATCAGAGACACTACTTATATAATATGACAACTGACTTCCTGAATTAGAATATGAATACACAAATTTTCCAGATTTCTTAAAATCTTCTAGTGCATTACGAATATCAGTCGCTTGTGTAGCTCCACCAGAAAATTTATCCAATTTCAGACTAATTCCTTTTATTTTATCATCATTCTTCGCTTCTTCAATCGAATGAATAATATCTTGTAAAAAAACATCTGGATCTTCTGACATATCAAAAATAGAAACGGAACGATCCATATCACTTTCCATAATCGGATCTTCTAACGAAATTTCTAAAACGGAACCGTCTTTTACACTTTTTGTTGGAGCAGATAATGCTGAAACAAATATCAAAACGAAAAGCAGTATGACAAATACACTAATCGTTAATAGATTTCCTATGATTGTTGAGAATACTCTCCCGAAAAAGTTTTTCATTTTTAATTTATTATTACTTTTGCTCTATATGTCGCAAAATATAGTCATTTTGTTACTCGGTACAAACTTAGGTGACAAAAAAAATAATTTAGAAACCGCTAAAAACCTTATAAACAAAGAGGTAGGCGAAATAAAAAAAGAATCAAATATTCTTGAAAATAAAGCTGAAGGATTTACAACAGATCATTTATTCTTAAATCAGAAAATAGAAATCAATACAAGTTATTCTCCATTTGAGGTTTTGAAGAAAATTAAAGAAATTGAACAAAAAATGGGGAGAATCTATTCTCAACCTAAAGAAAATGAAAGCTACGTTGATCGCTTAATAGATATTGATATATTATTCTATAATAAGCTTTTAATTAATTGCAATTATTTAAAAATTCCTCATCCTCAAAATTACTCGAGAGATTTTATCAAAAGTTTATATTTTTATTAAGATATTAACTATTAATTCATTAGTTTTGTAAAATTATATTAAGATATGCTTTATATTAGTTATAAAAATAATTCTAACCTATGAAAAAACTTTTATCTTTATTAATCTTAGGTGCTGCGGCATGTGCTAGTGCGCAGACCAAGTACGATGAAAAACCATTCAACAATAGTAAAAAAGAATTCAACGATTGGTCTGTTTCTGCTTTTGGTGGATTGAATGCATTACAAAATACTGACTTAGTCTCTTGGATGGGAAAATATTTCACTCCAGGATATGATGTTCAATTACAAGTTAATAAACAAATCTCTCATGCTTTTGGTCTTAGTTTACAATATGAATTTGGTAAAACTAGACAAAAGGGTAATATTGATGATTCTGCTTTAAGTGGATATCATGGATATGCGTATGGTAAAACTAAATACCAAGCAATTGGAGTTTTAGCTGATTTAAATGCTTCAAATTTACTAAGAAGAGTTGATAACAGAACTGAATTTAAATGGGCTATGCATTTATATGCTGGAGTAGGAATACATGGCTATAAAGCTTATAGAAATAATTATGCTCCTCAAGGAGATCCTAACTTTACATTAATAACTGATCAAGATATCTCTGATAAATCTATTTATTCTCAAGTTGGTGCTGGTTTACGTTACAAATTGAATGACAAATTTGATTTAGAGTTACGTGGAATGTACTATATGTCTGGTGATGAAGAATTTGATGGATCAGGAAAACCAATGCCTTATCACAACTCAGGTGGTATGACTGCCGCTGATACTGAAGAAGGTCGTGATGACAATATGATAACATTCTCTTTGGGATTACACTATAAAATTGGTAAACACAAAGATGCATTACAATGGGTATCTCCTTTAGCTTACAAAGCTCCTGTAGAACAAACTCCATTCGAATGTATTGACGAAGACCGTGACGGTGTTTGTGACCAATGGGATAAATGTCTTGGAACTCCAGAAGGTATTCGCGTAGACGGATCAGGATGTTCTTTAGATTCTGATGGAGATAATATTCCAGATAGTGAAGATAAATGTCCTACAATTCCTGGACCTCCTACAAACGGTGGTTGTCCTGAGAAAGTAATCAGAATTTCTGGTGAAGATGTTGCAACAACAATTAATGCATACTTAGAGGGTATCGAATTCGATTACAACTCTGATCGTATCAGAGAGCAATCTTATGAAAAATTAAATCATGCTTCTGAGGTATTGTTAGCAAATCCAGATTTCAAATTCGTAGTAGAAGGTCATACAGATGCTGCTGGTGGTGTTGATTATAACCAAAAATTATCTGAAAGACGTGCTACTTCTGTTGTTCGTTACTTAGCTAACAAAGGTGTTGACACAACTAAATTGTCGTCTGTAGGAAAAGGTAAATCTGATTTAAAATGGCCAGAATGTAATCCTGTTACAAATTGTCCTGCTTGGAAAAACTTAGAAAACAGACGTGTAATTTTCAAAGAAATTAAATAGTCTAAAATTTAATCATACAAAAAAAGCTCAGTTAAATATAACTGAGCTTTTTTATTGTTTTATACTTTCTTCTTTTAAAGAATATTATTTAAATTAATTATTCAAGAATAATGATTTGATTAGGATTAGAAGAAACTTTATACAAAAAGTATTTAAGCATATTTTTTATTTCCTCTGTTTCATGAATCGGAATTAAGATATTAAGAATCTTCTCTAGCGTTTTTATTTGATGATGATATTCGTAATAACCATATCCTTTAAATTCTCCATTCTCCACTAAATAAAATGATTTTTCAATTCCTTTTCGTCCTTTATCAATAATCAAAAAAGTTTCGGAAGGATATTCAGTTGTTTTAATAAAACTTTGAATTCGCTCATTATAAACTTCCTTAGATTCCTCTTTAATACAAGCTCCTTTGCATTTGTTCACTTTATATTGGAAACACGAATCATCAGATTTTATTCCAGCATTTACTTGTTGACAAAGGTTATAATCATTCACAATTTTCTCTAAAACCTCTTTTGCACGTTCTTTAGTTTTAAATTTCAAAACAGGTTGTGTCTTTCTAACTTTCCCTATTTCTAATCTCGAATAACCACGTTTAGATTCTAAATAATACAATCCAAAAGGATAAACTTTATTCTCTACCAACTTTAGGTTATACATTGGTTGATTATTCAAAACCTCATTATTTTCTTTAATTGCTGCAAGAAAACCACTTCCGGTTTCTTCGAATTTTATAGAACGAGTATAACGCTTAAGTTTATTTGCTTTTAGAGTTTTTGATGTAAAAATTTGATTAATAGATCGTGCAATATTATTGCTTCGACTAATATAAATAAGTTGTTTTCGACTATTGTATAAATAATAAACCCCGATAGAATTAGGTAAACCTTCAAGAAGTTTCTGATATTTAGAATGTGCTTTTTTAGGTTGTTTCAAACCTGTTTTCTTCGTGATTATTTTCTCCGAATCTTTATCTAATAATAACTTAAACAAAGAAATTGTCGCTCTTGCATCTCCAGAAGCTCTATGTCTATCTGTGACTACAATTCCAAGCGATTCGCATAATTTTCCCAAAGAATATGAAGGTAATCCTGGAATCAATTTTTCGCTATATTCGAACGTATCAATCCATTCTTTTTCGTAATTATAACCCAAACGATCGAATTCTTGTTTTAGCATTCTATAATCAAACATTACATTATGTCCAACTAAAATACAATCATCTGTAATCTCAACAATACGTTTTGCTATTTCATGAAATTTAGGCGCTGTCAGCACCATTTTATCCGAAATATGCGTTAATCTTTGTACATATTGGTCAATCTTTTTTTCGGGATTGACTAATGATATAAACTGATCGACAATTTCTTTTCCATCATATTTATACACCGCAATCTCTATGATTGACTCTTCCCCTACTTTTCCGCCAGTCGCTTCTATATCTAAAATCGCGTACACGTGCTTATTTTTTTCCTTTTAAAAAATTAGTTAACATTTTCATTCCAAAATCCATCAATTTTCGAGTTGCAGTACGACTTACATCACGCACAACAGGATTATCTGTCCAATCTTTTTCCTTAGGAACACTTCTTGTTGAAGTTGCTTTAGCAGCAGGTTTCTCTATATTTTTTTGTTGTTCTAATTTTTTCGATAAAATTTCATTTGCAGATTCACGATCAATATCAGTTGCATATTTTATCACTAAATCTGAATTTGAGGTAATCGTATCGATTTCATTTGAAGTCAAAATATCCATTCTCGAATTTGGCGCTCGCATATACGTATACGCCAAAGGAGTTGGAATACCTTTTTCGTCTAAAGCTGTCACAAAAGCCTCTCCAATTCCTAATTGCGTGATGACCTCATCCGCTTTATAATAGGTTGTTGTCGGATAATTTTCGATTGCTTTTGTTATTTCTTTTCGATCTTTCGCAGTAAAACCTCTTAACGCATGTTGAACTTTAAGACCTAATTGACTCAAAACTGCATCAGGAACATCACCAGGAACTTGCGTTACAAAATATAATCCCACACCTTTAGAGCGAATTAATTTTACCATTGTTTCAATTTGATTCAATAAAGCTTTCGTAGCTTCCTTAAAAATCAAATGTGCTTCATCAATAAAAATCACCAATTTCGGTTTATCAGAATCTCCAGATTCAGGGAATTGAGAATAAATTTTATTCAATAAACTCAACATAAAAGTTGAAAATAAATTAGGCTGATTTTGAATATCAATCAAACGAATAATATTTACAATTCCTTTTCCGTCTTTCGTTTTCAATAAATCTTGAACATCAAAACTTGGTTCTCCAAAAAACTTTGTTGCTCCTTGTTGTTCTAATGCAACAATTTTACGCAAAATAGCTCCCAAAGAAGCTGGCGCAATTGTTCCATAATTTGAATTCAACTCCGATTTTCCTTCGTCAGAATCTGTCACATATTGCAAAACTCGTCGAATATCCTCCAAATCAATCAAAGGTAAATTACGATCTTGACAATATTTGAATATGATTGAAATAATACTTTCTTGTGTTTCATTCAGTTCTAAAATTTTACTGAATAAAATTGGTCCAAAATCACTTACTGTCGCACGAAGTCTTGCTCCTGGTTCATCAGAAATAGACAAAAATTCGACAGGAGAAGCTTGCGGATCAAAAGGCAAATTAAGGGCTTCCATTCTTTCTTGCGCATTTTTATCTTCCGAATTTGCTGCAGCCCCAATTCCTGATAAATCTCCTTTGATATCCATCAATAATGTTGGAACGCCTTTCAGAGAAAGTTGTTCAGCGATAATCTGCAAAGATTTTGTCTTCCCAGTTCCCGTTGCACCACCAATCAACCCGTGACGATTCATTGTTTTTAGCGCAACTGAAATTTCAGCTTCTTCTACAATTTCGCCATCTAATTTGGCTTTGCCTAAAATTATTTTATCGTTTTTATAAGAATAACGACTTTGTATCTCTTGAATAAAGCTTTCTTTCTGGTTCATTTTGATTGATTATTGAATAAATATAGGAAAAATTTATTCTGAAATTTTATATTTTACAGCTACTGGATAATGATCCGAGAATTTTTTCCGAATAACATGCGCTTCAACAGGTTTAAATGATTTAGAATGAAATAAATAATCAATTCTAATTGGAAATTTAAATCCATGAAAAGTTGTCCCATTTCCTTTTCCTACTTCGATATAAGAATCCTGAAGATATTTTTTCAACTTCTCATATTCGTACGAAACTGGAGTCGAATTAAGATCCGTTCCCAAAATAACAGGATGGCGCGAAGATGTGATATATGGAATAATTGCTTCTAACTGTTTTTGATGTTTTTGCATTCCTTGCACCAATTTCAACTCAACTTTTCGACTCGAAATTTCGGCAGTTCGTGAATCATCAGACTGAATAATTTCTTTCACCATCGCTTTATCAATGTACATTGGCTCAAGATAAACATTGATCACACGAATCGTATCATTTCCCAAATCGATATCAGCATAAGCGGCAAGTCCATTCAATTCTTCATTACCATCAGGCGTTATTTTTTTGGTTTGAATAATAGGATATTTACTATAAATCGTCAATAAACCATAAAATTCTGAATAATAATTCTTAAATTCTTTATTTTTTAGACTTTTCTGCTGACCTTCATACGCTTCTTGAAGCAACATAATATCTGCTTTATTCTTAATCAAAAGCTCTTTTGTTCCTTCTTCTTTAAAACCATGTACATTATATGTCAATACAGATAAATCAGCTTTTTTATCTTCAACTTTATTGAATTGTACAATTGGATATGAAAGATAAATTGGGTAAAACAATCCAGCTGAAAGAACTAAAATTAACAAAAAATGTCGCCAGCTAAATAGTAACCAATACAGTAAAAACATTGCTCCGAATGCAAATAATATTGGAAAACCGATCGAAATAAAGTTAAAATATGGAATTTCTGTAGGCGTAAAAATTTTATTTAAATAGACACAATAAGCCACCAACAAAAAAACGATATTAATTGTTAGTACTAAACGATTGAAATAATTTAGTTTAAACTTACTGATTATACTCATTTTATCTACCTTCTCTAAACAGAAAATCTTTTTCTTCTTTGGACAAACTCTCGTAACCTGAACGAGAAATCTTATCTAAAATTACATCAATTTTCTTTTGTTTTTCAACTTTTTGATGATTAAAATCGTAATCATCTTTCGGAACATTTGATCGCGAAGAAGTTGAAGAAGTATTTTTATATGTTTTGAAAGTTGATTTCTCTTTTTTCTTAAATAACTCCTCTATTTTGAAAATAAAGTTACCTAAAAAATCATTTCCTCTCTCAAATTGTTTCATATAAAGATAACCAAAAATAGCACCTCCCAAATGCGAAATACTTCCGCCCGCATTTTGATTAGCTATAATATTATACACATCAAAAGCAATAAATACATAACCAACATACAACAATGGAAATGAAGTTGGAATCAACAACAAACGAACGGGCATTTTCGGATTATACGAAATCATCGCAAAAAATACCGCATAAACAGCTGCCGAAGCTCCAACTATATGTGAATAATTGAAAACATTCTGAAACAATAGAAAGAAAATTCCACCAGCGATTCCTCCAAAAATATAGAATGTAACTAAATTTCTGTTCTGAAATTGTTGCAAAAACATTTGTCCAACAAAATATAACAACACCATATTCATTATCAAATGAAAAAGATTGCCATGTAACCAAGAATAGGTTAGGATTTGCCAAGGTCTTACAATCAAATCATTGAAAGATGACAACGCAAACAAACCAGTTGTTGTAATCGTAGAATTTGCTACCGTTCGAAGAACAAAATCAATAATCAACAAGGTGAAAAACACCACAACGTTAACGTAAATTAACTTCGTTGCACTATTTCCTGATGAATATTTTAATTTTAAATCGTCTAAGATATTATTTGCCATTTTTTAATTCCATCTATATAAATTCTTTTTCCAATGTCTTGCTAACAAGAAACCAATCAATCCGCCTCCTAAATGCGCAAAATGAGCCACATTTCCGATGTTTTGATATCCCATGTAAAACTCAATTAATACCATAATTGGAATAAAATATTTTGCTTTAATCGGCACTGGGAAAAAGATTAACATTAATTTTTCGTCCGGATATAATACTGCGAATGCTAACAATAAACCATAAATAGCTCCAGAAGCACCAACCATATTACTCAAGTAATAACCTTGTAATTCTTTAGCATTAATATTACTGTCAATTAAACCATTACTAAAATAAGAGCCGTCTAAACCTCTAACAGAATATTGAAGTATTTTTGATATAGGAAACGATTGTGAATTTAATATATCTTTTAAGTGTTCTATTTGAAAATAATTTACAACATTAAACAATATAAAACCTCCTAAACCTGCTAACAAATAAAGTGTCAAAAATTTCTTTGGTCCAAAAGTTTGTTCGACCACAGAACCAAACATCCACAACGCAAACATATTAAACAAAATATGCGAAAAATCGGCATGCATAAACATATGCGTCAAAATTTGCCAAAATTTGAAATTGGGAGATTCTGGATAAAAAGCACCTAAAATCATGCTCAAATCGATTCCTTTTGTACCAAAAACAAAAGTCGCAAGAAAGAACAAACCGTTTATAATAAGTAGATTCTTTGTAATCGGTGGTATAGATTGTCTCATTCGTTTATTGTAATGTTTTTTTGATATCAGCCGTATTCATCTGCACAAAAATTGGGCGTCCGTATGGCGTATAATTCGGATTTGGTAGTCTTAGCAATTCTTCGACCAAAGTTTGCATTTGTTCAGATTTTAATGAAACTCCTTTTTTAACAGCTGCATTTTTTGCTAAAATTTTTGCAAACGTATTTTCTAATTCAATTGATTCTTGGTATTCCAATTCCTCGATAAAATCCATAAAAACAGACACAACATCCTCTTGTTGCACATCAACAGGAATCGCATTAATCTGTATCGCTTCTTCGTCTAACGAAATATCAAAACCAAAACTCAACAATTGATGTTCTACATTAATTAATTTCTGACGATCATTTGGCGAAAGTTCCAACTCTATCGGGAAAAGCATTTGTTGTACCAAAGCACTTCCATTATTTGAATGTATAAATTTTTCGAATAATATTTTTTGATGCGCACGATGTTGATCAATGATTAACAATTCGCCACGGTATTCCACTACCAAATATTGATTCATCCATTGAATGACTTCAAAACTGTCATGAAAATCTTCAGATTCAAATAATTGATGCGCATGATTATTTTCGATTTCTAACTCAACAGCATCTTTATAAAAATCCATATTCGCACGAATATCAGACGGTTTTGGAGCTCTTGTTTGTTGATGCTCGAAAGGATTGAAACTTGAATCAACCGTAATTTCTGGCATTTTAATTTCTGTATCTTCTGTCGCAGACGGAATAAAAGCCCAGTTTGGATCTTGTTCAAAATCCAACGAAGGAATCACATTAAATTGTCCCAAAGCGTGTTTTACAGCAGCTCTAAGAATCGTAAAAATCAATGCCTCATCCTCAAATTTTATTTCTGTTTTGGTTGGATGAATGTTTATATCAATTTTTGAAGGATCAATTTCTAGATACAAAAAGTAAGAAGGACTATATCCTGTTGGCAACAAACTCTCGAAAGCGTCTACGATTGCATTATGCAAATATCCACTACGAATAAAGCGATTATTCACAAAGAAAAATTGTTCGCCACGAGATTTTTTTGCTGCATCTGGTTTTCCAACAAAACCTTTTACTTTTACAATTTCTGTATCTTCTTCAACCGAAATAATTTGCGAACTTAATTTCTTTCCAAAAATTTGAGCAATTCGTTGCTTCAAATTTCCAGCTTTCAGATGATAAACCTCTGCATCATTATGATGTAAAAAGAAACTAATATTTTCGTGCGCCATCGAAACACGTTGAAACTCATCTTGAATATGACGAAATTCAACTTGATTTGATTTTAAGAAATTACGACGAGCAGGCACATTATAGAAAAGATTTTTTACCGAAATAGACGTTCCGACTGGACAAACAACAGGATCTTGGTTGCGAACTTCTCCGCCTTCTATCACCAATTGAGAACCAACCTCATCATCTTCTCGACGCGTTTTCGTTTCTACTTGCGCAACCGCAGCAATCGATGCCAAAGCCTCTCCACGAAAACCTTTTGTATGAATATTATAAATATCCTCTGTCTTTCTGATTTTTGAAGTCGCGTGACGTTCAAAAGCCATTCGGACATCTGTCACACTCATTCCCGAACCATTATCAATCACTTGAATCAAGCTTCTTCCAGCATCTTTTACAATCACCTGAATAGAAGTTGCGCCAGAATCCACCGCATTTTCAATCAATTCTTTTATCACAGAAGCTGGTCGTTGTACAACTTCTCCTGCGGCAATTTGATTGGCTACATGATCTGGCAGTAATTGAATAATATCGTTCATCTTTTCGTATAAATTGATTTAATTTTGACTAATTTTTTAATCAAACTTTACAAATATACAAACAAATCTCTCTTTTGACCTTATTCTCTACAAGTGAAACTTATCAACAATTGTTGATGTTTTAAGTTTTAACTTTTGAATAATAAATTGATAATTTTCAGCAATAAAAAAGGTAGACATTTGTCTACCTTTTTTATTTATATTTTATTGATATTGTTCTAATTCATCTTTTAAATCTTTAGCGAATTCTTCTAAACTGACGACAAAACCTGTTTTATCTGTAGGAAAAACATTTAGCAATAAATTATTTTCATCAATATAATCGAAAAGAGTTTCTTCAAAATCATCAAAAGTTAATTCAATAATATTACAACTTTCCCAACCATCTGTTTTAGATAATTCAGCAAATTCTTTCGCAGACCAAATTGGAAATAGTTTTTTATCATCAATTTTAGAAATAGCGTAATTTCCATCAGGAAAAATCAATGTATAAGCAATTTCCCAGTCAGCAATTTTTCGAATAAAATATTGATAACGATCAAAAGGATTTAGCTTTAATATATTTTCTATTTCTTTTGGATGCATTAATTTTCTTTCAAAACAGCTTTCATTTCCTCAAATTCTTTATCAATCTCTTGATTCGGTTTTTGAGTTAATAATGAAACCACATAAATTGCAATAACTGAAGAAATAAACCCTGGAATCATTTCGTACCAATCTTTGTAATCATGATTGGTATAAACCCAAGTTAACACCACAATTCCACCTGTCAACATTCCTGCTAATGCACCTTGCCAAGAAGTTTTTTTCCAAAAAAGTGAAAAAACAATCACTGGTCCAAATGCTGATCCAAATCCTGCCCAAGCGTTTCCAACTAAATTTAGAATAGAATCTTTTGGTGTTAAGGATAATAAAACTGCGATAACTGCTACAATTAAAACCGATAAACGGCTTGCTGTTAATAACTGTTTCGATGTTGCTTTTTTGTTCAAAAATGCTTTATAAATATCTTCTGTTAACGAACTTGATGTTACTAATAATTGTGAAGAAATTGTACTCATTACAGCTGCTAAAATTGCTGATAATAAGAATCCTCCAACTAATGGATGAAATAAAACACGCGAAAAATAAATAAAAATTGTTTCTGCTTCTGTTTTAGAACCATCAAATTTCAACATTGTTGTTTGATCAAATTTCATCATATATGCAATTCCAACCAATCCAACTAAAAGTGCTCCACCAACTGTAAAAATCATCCAAGTAATCCCAATATTTCTTGCTTTCGCTAAATCTTTCGGATTTCCAATTGCCATAAAACGAACCAAAATATGCGGTTGTCCACAATATCCCAATCCCCAAGCCATCAAGGATAAAATACTAATAGTTGTTGTACCTTTAAATAAATCCAAATATTTATCGCCTTTATCATTAATCAACGAAAATGTTTCTCCTACTCCACCAATTTCAGAAATCGCCACAATAGGAACAATAACCAAAGCCAAAACCATAATCGTTCCTTGCACGAAATCTGTTAAACTAACTGCCAAAAAACCTCCTAAGAAAGTATACAATACAACCACAAAACTTGTCATCCAAAGTCCAGTCATATAATCTAATCCAAAAGCAGATTCAAATAATTTCCCTCCAGAAACCATTCCAGCAGAAGTGTATAATGTAAAAAATACTAAGATTAATATCGATGAAACAATTCTTAATAATCGAGATTTATCTTTGAAACGATTTTCAAAAAATACTGGTAAAGTAATCGAATTTTGAGCAATTTCTGTATAAATTCGTAATCGCGGTGCGACAAAAATATAGTTCAAAAAACATCCTGTTGTCAATCCAATTGCAATCCAAGCACTCGACAAACCTGTAAAATACATTGCTCCAGGAACACCCATTAACAACCAACCACTCATATCAGCAGCACCAGCAGAAAGCGCCGTTACAGCCGCTCCCATCTTCCTTCCTCCAATCAAAAAATCTTCGGAATTACTTGTTGATTTTCGGTAGGAATAAATCCCGATTCCAATCATCAGAGCCATGTATGCGCCAATAGAAATGTATTCGTAAATGTTCATGTGTTTTAATTTTTGTCGAAAATATAATTTTTCATCCACAAAAATTGTACGAACTTTAAATTTCTAAACAAGAATCATGAATTTTCAACAAAATAATCTAAAATCAGCGACAAGTCCATATTTGAAACAACACGAAAACAATCCTGTTTGGTGGCAAAGTTGGAGTGACGAAGTTTTGAATCATGCAAAAAAAGTCAACAAACCTTTGCTTATTTCAATTGGATATTCTGCTTGTCACTGGTGTCATGTGATGGAACATCAATCTTTTGAAGACGATGAAGTCGCAAAAGTGATGAATGAGAATTTTGTTTGCATTAAAATTGATCGCGAAGAACGTCCTGATTTAGATGCTTTGTATATGAATGTCTCACAATTAATTCATCAATCTGGCGGTTGGCCACTCAATGTTTTTGCTTTGCCTGATGGTCGCCCTTTTTATGGCGGAACTTATTTTCCGAAAGTTCAATGGATTGAATTGTTAGAAAACATTAATCATTTATATCATCACAATCAAGCTAAAACAATGGAATATGTCAACTCTATTGCAGATGGTTTAAATAAAATGGAAACAATTGAACTGAAATCTTCTTCAACTTTTTCAACAGATAAAATAGATGAAACTTTCGAATTTTGGCAACAACAATTTGATGATGAATGGGGAGGTTTTAATCGTGCACCAAAATTTATGTTACCAAATGCTTGGGAAACTATTTTGCGATATGGAATTCAAACTAACAACGAACATTGTTTGATTCAGACCAAAATTACATTGGACAGAATGGCTTTTGGCGGAATTTGCGATCAACTAAAAGGCGGTTTTTCACGCTATTCTGTTGATCCGTATTGGAAAGTTCCTCATTTCGAAAAAATGTTATATGATAATGGGCAATTACTTTCGCTTTACTCAAATGCATGTAAAGTTTTTGGAGAAGAAGAATATAAAACAGTTGTCGAAGAAACGATTAATTGGTTGAAAGATGAAATGCTTTCGCCTGAAAATGTTTTTTATTCTGCTATTGATGCCGATTCTGAAAGCGAAGAAGGAAAATATTATGTTTGGAAATCGGATGAATTGAAAACAATTTTGAAAGATGATTTTGACTTATTTCAAAAATATTATAATGTTGATGAATTTGGTGAATGGGAACATGGTAATAATATTTTGATGAGATTGACAGATGATGAAGATTTTGCATCGAAACAGAATATTTCAGAAAAAGAACTTCAAGCTAAAGTTTCTGAATGGAAAAAAATCCTTAATCAAATTCGTGAAAAGCGTATAAAACCTCATCGCGACGAAAAAGTTTTAACTTCTTGGAATGCGCTAACTATAAAAGGTTTGTGTGACGCATACATAACTTTCGAAAATGATGAATATCTTGATTTAGCAAAAAATGCAACCAATTTTATTTTAGAAAATCAATGGAATGGGGAAATTTTGTTCAGAAATTATAAGGATAATCAAACAACAATTCCAGGATTTTTGGATGATTATGCGTTAATGATTGAAGCGTTAATCAAACTTTACGAAGTCACTTCGAAAATGCATTATTTAGAAACTACTCAAACCTTAACAGAAGAAGTTTTTAATCAATTTTATAATCACAATAATAAAATGTTTGCGTATAAATCACATTACGACACGCCTTTGGTTAATGAAACATTTGAAATTTATGACAATGTTATTTCATCTTCAAATTCGGTCATGGCAAATAATTTGTTCAAATTAGGGAAGATTCTCAATCAAGAAAAATACATTGAACAAGCAAAACAAATGTTAACCAATATCGAAGAAAAAATTCACGATTATCCAACTGGTTTTGCAAATTGGATTCAGTTGTATCTAAATTTCGCTTATCCATTCAAAGAAATTGTAATCATTGGCGAAAATGCATTAGAATTCTCGAAACAAATTCAACAATGTTATGTTCCGAATGCAATTTTTGTTGCTTCAAAAACAGAGAATTTAGAAATCACTCAAAATCGATTCATTGAAAATAAAACATCTATTCATATTTGCGAAAATTATACATGTCAATTACCCGTTTATTCGGTTGAAGAGGCTTTTAGAAATTTATCATTATGAGTAAACTAAATTGGAGTGACGAAAAACTTATTTCTCGTTTAATAAACTACAAAACTGATAAATCTCGCTGGGAAACAATTCGGATTTTAAGAAGTCGCCCAAGTCAAGATTTATTTGAAAAATGTGTAGAACTTATTAATTCCAACGATCAAAATAAGAAAATTGTTGGAATTAAAATTTTAACTCAATTAGGTATTCCTCCAAGACCTTTTTTGAAAGAAACTATCAACATATTTTTTAATCTTTTAAAATCAGAAAAAAATGTTGATGTATTATTTTCAATATTTTTTGGTATCAGTCATAATAATTCTGATTTAAACAAAGAACAAATTGATCTTATTTGTTCTTTTGAAAATACTGAAAATATTTTAATAAAGAAAAGCCTTGTTGCTGCGCTTGGATTCATAGAAGATGAAAAAACTATTGATGTTTTGATTAAATTTTCGAAAGATAAAGCGAATCACATAAGAAATTGGGCTACTTTTTATATCGGTCAAAGTGATTTTGATAATGAAAATATCAGAGAAGCATTATGGAATCGTGTAAATGACAAACACCAAGAAACAAGAATGGAAGCTATCACTGGATTAGCAAAAAGAAAAGATGATCGAATTATTGAAGTCATTAAACAAGAAATTATAAAAGATGATTTTGGCTCTTTGTTATTTGAAGCTATTTTAGCAACAGAAAACAAGGATTTCATTCCTATTTTACAACAAGAACTCGATGAATCAAAAAATATAGAAACCATAAATCCTGATTGGGTAAAAGGACTTGAAGAATGTATTGATGATTTACAAAAATTATAAAAAACCATGGAAAAAACACGTTGCGCTTGGGTAAATAAAGACCAAGATTACATCGATTATCACGATAACGAATGGGGAAAACCTGTAAAAGATGATAAAATTTTATTCGAATTTTTGATTCTCGAATCTTTTCAAGCTGGATTAAGTTGGTTTACAATTCTTAAAAAAAGAGAAAATTTTAGAAAAGCTTTTGCTGATTTTAATGTAGAGAAAGTAGCCAAATTTGATGAAACTAAAATTGATGAATTGGTACAAAATGAAGGAATTATTCGTCATCGAGGAAAAATTTCGGCAGCAATTAATAATGCAAAATTATTTATAGAAATTCAGAAAGAATTTGGTTCTTTTTCCGATTTCATCTGGAAATATGTTGATGGAAAACCAATTATCAACAATTGGGATTCGATAAAAGAAGTTCCCGCAACAACCGAAATTTCGGATCAAATTGCAAAAGATTTGAAAAAACGTGGCTTCAAATTCTTTGGTTCAACCACTATTTATGCGCATATGCAGGCGACCGGAATGGTAAATGATCATACAACAGATTGTTTTTGTAAATAACAACTCAATAAAATCATCTGAAATGTGCATCTTTGCGCAAACTTAGAAAATGAAAATCGAACTAAAACATTGGATCATCCTTGGCGTTTTGGCGCTAACTTGGGGAAGCTCGTTTATTCTCATCAAGCAAGGATTGGTCGCGTACACGCCATATCAAGTTGGAGCATTAAGACTAACAATTGCAGGAGGAATTTTGGCAATTTGGGGAATTCCAAGTCTATTTAAAATTCCGAAAAATAAATTAAAATATGTCGCATTGGCTGGTTTCTGCGGAAATTTCATTCCAATGTTTTTATTTCCAATGGCGCAAACACACGTTTCGAGTTCAATGGCTGGAATTTTAGATTCTTTAGTTCCATTATTTATTTTACTTTTTGGTGCTTTATTTTTCAATATCAAAGGAACTAAAAATCAAGTTTTGGGAGCAATAATCGGATTTATTGGAGCTGTTTTATTAATTGGTGGCGATGGTTTTTCTGGGGAAAATAGTCTTTTACATTGTTTATTAATTGTATTAGCAACCGCTCTTTACGGTTTAAACAGTTTAATCTTAACGCGCTATTTAAACGACGTTCCATCATTTCAATTATCCTCAGCTTTATTCACAATTTGGTTATTACCTTCTGTTTTAATTTTAATTGTTTCAGGATTTTTTGATGTTTTCGAAGGAACAGAACAACAATTAAAAAGTTTAGGATTCGTTGCTATTTTAGGACTTTTAGGAACTGCTTTAGCCATGATATTATTCTACCGATTGATACAATCAACAGGTTCGATGTTTGCCTCAATGGTGACTTATTTAATGCCCGTAATTTCTGTATTTTGGGGATTTTTAGTCGGTGAAAAAATCTCATGGATCCATTTATTTGGATTCGGAATGATTTTATCAGGCGTTTATTTAACACAGAAAAAAGAAAAAGAAGTTGAAGTAATTTAGATAATATATTTCATAATAAAAGTGCCTTACAAAGCTAGCTTTGTAAGGCATTTTTATTAATTTAAGACTTCTTTTGGAATTATTTTCCCTAAAATTGATTTCAAATTAGGATCAATCACAAGAAATTTCCATGTCATTTTATTATCTAAAGAACTTCCTACAACTTCTGAATTATCTGTTATTTTAAAGAATTGAGTTTCTTTATCAAAAACTACATTTCCATCACCATATTGTTCTTCTAACGCAGTTAAAACATATTTAAGAGTCTCTTCATCTGCATTATCAAAATCTATTTCAGCTATCTTCATTTCATAAAAAGAAACTACATTCATTTTTACATAATCAATCTTATCTATATTTTTAATCTCACCAATTTTAAACGAATTTGGTAAAGTCAGCTTCAACTCTAAACCTTCTGTTGCAAAAATAGCTTCCATTGCAGATTTAAACTGTTCCCTTGAATAAAATTCAAAAATTCTTGGATCTGTATATTCCAGAGCTTGATCAAATTTTTTTTCTATAACAAATTGAGTATAGGCTATATAATCACGTTTTATATTTTGTTGAAAAGATTGCGCATTCATCGTTACGAATGTCAATAAAAGAAAACAAAAGGATAGTGTTTTTTTCATTATTAAAGTTCGTTCTATTTTATATATTTTTTCAAATCTTTTGCTAATTCTTTTGTGAAAGCATCCGCACCTTTGTAATTCATGTGTGTTGTATTGTAGAAATATTTTTGATCAAAACTAATCGAATCAGTCGAATAATCTAATAACGGAAGATGATGCTTTTGTAATGTTGTTTGATAACGATTAATCACTTCTTCTCGATTCAACATATAATCTTGACCTTTATAAAATTCGGGTGCAATTGTAAAAATAAGCTGAATATTTTCTTGCTCACATTTCGCAATTAATTCTTCTAATAAAGTATAATCTGAGAAGTCAAAATCAGAGTTTTTCTTTTTCATTTTTTCCCAATCAACATTCCATTTTCGGTTATATGATTTGAAACCATCATCACGAAAAAGTCCGTCTTTATGCAATTTTTCTTTCTTAGCCCTTACAATTTGATCTTTCCAATACGTTTGATCTCTGTAACGATAAAGCGGTACAATAAAATCAACCAATTTCGTGTCTTTATATTCTTTTATTGCACCATAAAGTTTAAAATTCCATAACATAAATGGCGCATATTGATTTGGCTGAAAAACTTCATCAATGTGTGAAAACGAAAAAGTATCTAAATTCCAAACAACAACTTTCGGTTTTGGATTATGATTCAAATATAAATTGAAACGATACAATTGCATTTTGAATTTACTTCCGTTTAATCCAAAATTATGCGTTGTCAGTTTTAAGTCTTGTTCTAAAATATTCGGATTAATTTGAATAAATGCTCGAGAAGAACCAAAAATAGCCAATTCAACATTCGTTTTTCCTTCTTTTATTTGATTCCATTCTTGTACTTCTCCGCTAAACAAAGCTATTTTTTTGAGCTGATTCGAATAATAGACATCAACCAAAACCAATGCAATGAAAGCTGAGAATAAGGTAATAAAGAAGTATTTTAAAAATTTCATTTTATTTTAAATATGGTTTTATATCTTCAGCTAATTTTTTTGTAAAAATATCTGCCCCTTTAGAATTTAAATGAAGTTTATCTGCAAAATATTGTTTATCCATTATTTCAGGCATTCTTGAATAATCAATAAAAAGGATATTATTTTCATTAGAAATCTTCTTCACTTTATCAATTATAAAATCATGATTTTTTTGATGATGAATAAAATCAATATAAGTAGGTGAAGTAACTAGTATTAAATTAATATTTTTCTTTTTGCAATCATCAATAATTTGCTTTAGCAAATTAAAAATATTTTCATCAAAATCTATAATTGAATTTTGAGATGTATATTTTTCTTCTTTCCATTTCAAATCCAATTTACGATACCCATTAACTTTAAATGTTTTCGTTTTAGAGTATGCAAAAACCTTATATAGTTCTTTAAACCAATTATTTTCATTATAATTTTTAAAATATCTTATTAGAGGAATATAAACATCATAAATTTTATAATAATCAATACCTTTCTGAATATTGTAAAGTTTTATATTATATAATAGGATTGGTGATAATTGATCTATTTTAAAGATCGTATTGTCTCGAAAAGTAAAATCATCAAGAACTAAAATAAAATTTTTTGCATTTGTTTTACTTTCACTAACGTCTATCCTATATTTTATTAAAGGCAGATTTTGAGCATTATACCCTAAATTATATGTTGATTTATTTGTTATTGATTTAAAAATTACAGGATTAACATGTGCCATCGCTCTTGACGAACCGAAAACTAAAATATCTTTATCTAAAATATCATTATTAATTACACTCCATGTTTTCAACTCATCATTATATAAACTACTTTTTAATAATGATTTTGAGATAAATACATCTAACATCAATGCAAATAGATATAAACTCAGTATTCCTAATAGAATTCTTTTAATCCATTTCATTATTTTCTCAACATTTCGATATGCGGAATATCGTCTTCTAAATATTCTTCCGAAACTTGCTCAAAACCAAACGATGAATAAAACTCTTTCAAATAAGATTGAGCAGAAATTCTAATTTCAGATGTTTTAAATTGATTTTCGATGACTTGAACCGAATTTTTCATCAATTGTTTTCCTAATCCATAACGGCGAAACTTTTGATTCGAAATTACACGACCAATCGACGGTTCGTTTTCATACGAAATTCCTTTCGGAACAATTCGAGAATACGCCGCAACCTCATCAACAATCGTTGCCCAAAGATGTCCACATACCAAATCCTTATCATCACAATCTTGGTAAATACAATCTTGCTCTATTACAAAAACCTCGTTGCGCAATTGCACTATTTTATATAGCTCTTTCGACGTTAAATCATTAAAAGATTTGTAATGCCAAATTATTTCTTCCATGGATTAATCTAATTTTGAGTATTTTGCAATAATATTTTCGAACATTTTTTGAGGTAAAATATTTTTCAAGGTTACAGAAAATTTCTGCATTGATTTTCCAATATAATAATGTGGTTTCAAATTCTTCTGAGCCAAAATATTTTCGATAATCGGAATCAAATCTTCTGTTGGTGTACCATCTTGCACTTCGTGATCGATATCGGCAACCATTGCATCGTATCTTTTTTGATAAAATTTTGAAACAAAAGTTTTCACACGACCTTCTGCAATATTGGTTTTGATATCTCCAAAATTCAATGTTGCAATTTCCACTCCTGTATGACGATTTTCTAAACGAGCCGATTCAACCAAACGATCAATCATCGCTTTAGAAGCTGAATAATAACCTCTAAACGGTAAACCATTGTTACTCGCAATCGACGAAACATTTAGGATATAACCGTTTTTTTGCGCACGCATTGTAGGCAAAACCTCTTGCATTGTATAAATTGGACCATAAACATTAACGTCCAATAATTTCTCGATATCAGCTTTCGAAGCATCTTCCACTGCACCTAACATTCCAATTCCAGCATTGTTAATCAACACATCAATTTGATTGTTCGTTTCCGAAAAAATCTGCTGAAAACTACGTTTTACATTATCTTTATCCGAAACATCTGTCGCAATATGTTTAAATTTTTCTTGACCTTTAGCCGTTCTTGATAATCCATAAACTTGATGTCCTTTATCGTGAAAATAATTTGCTAAAGTCAATCCTACACCCGAAGAAGAGCCTGTAATTACAATAACTTTTGATTGCATGATTCGATTAATTTAACCGCAAAACTACATAATATCAGACAAATATTGGTAGATAAATAATTTTTTGAATGGTTATTAGAAGATTCTCTAAATTTGTGCGTTAATTATCAAAAGATTTCAATTGAATCCAAAAACTAAAAAATATATTATAACAGGAATTAAATTAACGATTAGTATTGCGTTAATCTATTATATCTTCTTTGTTAAACTACATATTTTTGATATTTTCAGTCATTACAAAAATGCGAATTGGGCGTATATTTTTATAGCTGTTATTCTTTATGTTCTTTCGCAAGCCTTGTCTGTTTTTCGATTAGATTATTATTTTCGGGATATCAATCTCGACTTATCGTACAAATCAAATGCACGATTATATTTCTTAGGAATGTTTTACAATACCTTTGTTCCAGGTGGAATTGGTGGCGATGCATACAAAGTCTATGTGTTGAATAAAAACTATAAAATCAGTCTAAAAGAAATTTCGCAGGCGGTTTTTCTTGACAAAATTATCGGTCTTTGTGCAATGTTGTTAATCATCATTTTTCTAATATTTTTCTCAAATCTGACTGATTATCCTTGGGTACAATATGGTTCATTAATCCTTTCTTTGGTTGGTTTTATAGCTGTTCCATTTATTTTAGGAATGATTTTCCCTATTCATAAACGCACATTTTATAACTCGATGATTTATTCGATTGTATTACAATTGATACAAGTTGGTATGTTGTATTTTGTTTTGGAAGGATTGAATATTCATCCAGATAATTTCAGTATATATTTATTGATCTTTTTAGTTTCAGGAATTTTATCGATTATCTCTTTTAGCGGATTTGGGATTAGAGAAGCTGTGTTTATGTACGCTGCACATCGATTCAATTTTGATGAAACTTTAGCAACAAGTGCGGCATTTATCTTCTCTATCATCACCATTTCGATTTCATTTATTGGGATTATTTACCTGTTTAAAGGGGTTAAAATTGAAGAGAAAAAGAAAAAGACGAATATTTCTTTTTAAAATCTGAAAAATTATTTCTTTGAAATGAAAAGAGTTAAGTCCTAACATTAAATTTTATTTAATTTTTTTCATTTTAACTATTTGGATTATTCAAAAACAGCCCTATATTTGCAATCCAATTACG
>NZ_JAOCFS010000024.1:0-50198 GCF_029842105.1 Empedobacter sp. GD03797 | reverse complement strand
GAAAAAAAACACCTTGTCAAAGTTTTTGAATCTTGACAAGGAGTTTTTAGTTTGTGTTCTGTGATTTAAGAATATTCCTTTTGTTTATAGATAAGACACCTTAGTTATTAGCTGTAGTTTTGTTAAAAATTAATATCTATTTGATGATATGATATTGGTAAATTAAATTCTGAATTTAGGAATTTTAAATACTTTTGGGTTGATTTATCAATTGGATATTCGCCTGCAATTACAATTTCATCTGCATATTTTTTTCCGTCAAAGTAGGTATATTCAAATATTTGTCCAAGGGCTTCTCTAATACATTGTTTTGCTGAGTTGGAAGTTTTAATTTCATAAAAAGTAAATAAATTATTTATTTTTAAAACTAAATCTATTTTTTTTCCATTTAAAAATATTTCCATTCCAACAGTTTCTTCACCAAATACTGATGTTAGCTTTTTGTATAGTTTTTCTTGTAAGAACGAATGTCTTGCATTTACATTTATTTGTTGTTGGGTTCTTGTGTATTTAGTGCTTTGAGGAAGGTTTGGTCTTCCACTAGCAAATATAAATCCAGTTGTAGATTTTTGGTTTTGAGGTCCAATTGTAATGTTTTCATTTTCTACTTCGATATAGATGTTCAATAAATCATCAAAATCTTTAAGAATTTCAATTACATTAACATTATTATAATCAACTAATTTTCCTATAAAAATAAAAGTTCCAATTTTTGTTAGTTGTTCATTTATTTCAAATACATTGTTTATTACACTACGTTTTCCATTTTGCCAATACCACATTTTATAGTCAGAAAATAAATCAGGTTGATTTATTATTAGAGAATTTAAACGTAATATTTTTGGAAATAAATCTTGAATATTAGGTAATGATTGACTTGGTTCTAATGAAAATGCAATTCCATATCTAATCCCTTCATCTTCATTACCAATGTTGAATTGTAATTCTTTCCTTCCTCCATAATGGAACGCCCAATCATCAAATGTTGTTTTATCATTGAATATTTTTGAGCCAGGTTTTGCTTTTAAATTTTTTAGATTCTTTCTTATTTCTTGTAGATTTCCGATTTTGAAATTAGATGATAATTCATCAATTTTTAAAGCTAAGTCTTTTATATTCATATCACGAAAGAAATATTATAGCTAACATATTATTTTATAAAATATAGATTGGTATCTATATCTGTATTTTGTTCAATTACTCGCTAATATAATTATTTATAAACGAATTGTTTAATAAAAATATATTTCACCTTAGCAGAATTTTCATTTTATTACAAACAAGTCTGTTTTACCTTTCTCGAGTCCTTGGTTTATTATAAACAAGTGTGTTTTAGTTTGCCTGAGTCCTCGGTTTATTACAAACAGGTCTGTTTTACCTTTCCTTAGTCCTTGGTTTATTATAAACAAACCTGTTTTAGCTTTCCTGAGTTCTCGGTTGATTAAAAACAAGTCTGTTTTACCTTACCCGAGTCCTCGGTTTATTACAAACAAGTCTGTTTTACCTTTCCTGAGTTCTCGGTTGATTAGAAACAAGTCTGTTTTAGCTTTCCCGAGTCCTCAGTTAATTACAAACAAGTCTGTTTTACTTATTTATAATAAAAACTATTGTTTGATAATAATATATTGATTAAGTTTATAAAACACTAACATTAAGTGAATTATAATCTAAAACAATCTACTATGAAAATTACATTAACTTCATTATCTACAAAAAATCTGGCGACATTAGCGCAGCGAATTATCAATTCTTCTCAAACTGGAAATTATACCATTGTAGAGAATCACCCTTTGTTGTTATCGCTTATTGCGAGTTATCAAAACTACGATACGGTATACGCAAAGTTGACTTACAGTGGAAAAGGAAAAGAGGTGGCGACAGCTGATAAAGAGCGAGATGTTGCATTTAGTAACATGAAGGCTTTCCTGAATGGTTACCGCAAATTGACTTCTGTTGCAAACTATCAAGATGCGGAAGCTTTGTATAAAGTTTTCCAAACGTTTGGATTGGATTTGGACCGATTGAGCTATTCTGCCGAAACAGCGCAATTGAAGAAGCTTATCGAAGAATTAGAAAAGCCTGAAAACACACAACGTCTCACAAATTTAGCGCTTGCAACGGCTTTTACTGAACTGAAAACAAAGCATACAGATTTCGAGGTATTATTTGCGCAACAAGCAGAGGCCAACGGAGATTTGCGCCAAATTGCTAGTGCTTCATCTACTCGAAAAGAATTGGAACAAGTGCTGCGATCTTACCTCAATCTAATTACAGCGATGAAAGATGTACCAGATTGGACAAAATTGTACCATGATTTGAATGAAATTGTGAAAGCTGCAAAGAATAGTTCTCTGTCTACTAATGGAACAAACGAACCGACATTATAAAATTATTAAACGTTAATTACTGAATAAAAAAAAACTCCATCTCATTAGTTTGAGGTGGAGTTTTTAATATAATTAATTTCTATTTGTGATGTTGATAAGATTATAGCTCTTCTAATACTAAAGATGCATTAGCTAATTGTTGACTCCAAAAACCATGTAATTTACCATCTTTAAAAGTTGGAGAATCTTTAGCTCTAATTACTTTTATTTTATCTTTTGAATTTTGTAATAAAACTTCTAATGCAACTTTCTTAGAATTTGAATCAATTCTTGTAATACATTTTTTAGGGATATGATGAGATTTTAATCGACCATCTCCTCTGTAATCGGTAGTTATGTATCCATCATCTTGTTCTATTTTAAAGAGTTTCTTAAATTCTAGTTCATCAAATACTAAAAAACCATTTGCATGAGCTTTTTCACCAACAGCAAGATATTGATCCTCTATAATTAATAAGACACCTTCATCTTTTAGAGTATTAAAAACAGAAGTTGGAGAATTGAATAAGTTTATCCAATATTTTGGTTCAATTTCATGAAAAACATTACTCATTATGATAAAATCAAAAGTGTTTTCACCTAAAGAAGAAATTAATTTAGCTTTATCATTAAAAAATCTAGTAGAAGAATCACCATAAATTTCTTTAAATAATTCTTCTAATTCATCTTTATATTCTTCTGTTATATCAAAACCATAAAAGTCTAACCAATCAGTAACGTTTCTACCATTTAATCTTTCGTTTTCATGAATTGAAGCAAGTAATCTTCCTTTACCTATACCAAAGTCTAAAACTTTAATTTTTTCACCCGAATCAATCTTTTTTTGAATTAACTTATGAATTTGGTTAGTTTGAGGATCAGTATTATCCGTAAAAACAACTTCAGGATTTAATAAACTTTCATAAGCAAAATTATTCATTGACATTTTCGCTGGTAAATCTAAAAAATTAGATAATTTATCAATTTCGCTTTCATCTCCCAATAATCCATTTAAAACTTTTTGCGGGACATTACCTGCATATGATATTTTACCATTTTCCATATACCAAATATTTGAAGGATCAAAATGTGCTAATACGTTAATAGAATGTGTCGCAATCCAAATTTGACCATTTCTTACTTGAGAAGATATTTTGTCAAGTACTTCTATAAGAGCAGCAGGATGTAAGTGATTTTCTGGTTCATCCATAAAAATAATTAAATTATCTAATTTAATTTCTTGAGCATACAAAGCCATACAAAATTGGAGTAAAATAGTTTGTCCATCTGATAAGTTTGCTTCACCAATCCTAGTATTAAATATTGTAGGATTTCCATCAATATCACTTTCTAAATCTGTATTTAAAAATAGTTTAACATATTTTTTTAATTTTTCATAATCTTGAATTGCTTTGTTTTTATCTTCTTCCGAAATTTTTACTCCAGAGGATGCAGTAATCCATCTCTTTACGACTCTATCTATTTCTGGAATAGCTCCGTTAGCAATGGATTCAATACCAATTTCATAAATATTATTAGCATAATTATCAATTTCACGTTTTGAAATAGTATAACTATCGGTTAATCTTAATGATTTCGGGACAAAATAAACAACAGAAATAGCTTCATCTTTATCAAACTCGAAATACTCCAGACTTATTAATTTTGATTCACTTATTTTTAATTGTTCATAATAATATTTTAAGTTATTAACAATACCTTCGCGGCTTGTTCCATATTTATGAATTATCTCTTCATCTGATATTTGCAAATAGTTCTCATAAATTTTAATTTGCTCTTTATGAGATTTTACATCTCTGTTTAATTCTATTTGTCTTGTACTATTTGGTATATTTATTAAATTATCTTTAATAAGATTTAATAATCTACTTTTACCTGATCCATTTTTACCAGCTATTAAAACAATATCTTTTAATCTGTCCATTTTTACAGCAGCAAGTCCAATACCAGATGTTATAGTTTCTGGTAAATCTATTTTTTTTACTTTCATGTCTTTAAAGTACTAATTATAGTATAAGATTCAAATTCTAAAATAATCCATTTATATTTAATTCAACAAAAAAATCCATCTCAAGAACTGAGATGGATTTTACATTTATAAAAAACCTGAAATACTAAAAATAATTATTCTGATTAATGTCCTGCACTGATTACTTTACCTGCTCCTTTTTTGATAAAGAACAAAATAAATGGAATACAGATTAGGAAAACTACACCCAAATACAAGAAAACATCCATGTACGTTAATACAGTAGCTTGTTTGGTAACTTGTAAATCGAGTAGGTTGTAGGCTTTATTTAATGCTTCATTTGGGGCAAAACCTTTGCTCACGAAGCTCATTTGTAAATTCTGAATATGTTTTTGTACATCAAAATCGGATGTATCAAGATGCGAAACTAAATTTGTTCGGTGTCCAACTGTCCAACGAGAAATAAATGTTGTAATAATCGCGATACCAAAAGATCCTCCTAACTGACGCATCATACCTGTAAAGGCAGCTCCTTCACCAATTTGTTGCCCTTTCAAGCTTGATAGTGAAAGTGTGGTAACAGGTACAAATAATAATCCTAATCCAACTCCACGTACAATTAAAGGCCAGAAGAAATGCTCGGAACCTGTGTCTGGTGTTAAGATTTTGTATGACCAAAAACTGTAACAGAAAAAGATAAAGAATCCTCCTGCAACCATATATTTTGGTGGTACACCTTTTTGTAACATTGTTGCGATGATTGGCATCATGAATGCAGTCATCAACGATGAAGGAATTAATAATAAACCTGCATCAGTCGCTGTCCATCCTAAGATTGATTGTGTATAAATTGGAATAACGAATGTCGATCCATATAATCCAAATCCTAAGATGAAGGATAAAATAGTACCAACTGCCAAGTTGCTATCTTTCAGTACACGTAAATTTACAATCGGATGTTTGAAAATTAATTCTCGCCAAACAAATAAAATGAATCCGAAGAAACTTGCAATACTCAAGGTTACAATTGTCGAATCTGAGAACCAGTCGTCTTGTTGTCCGTGTTCTAATACATATTGTAACGATCCAACTGCAATGGCTAATAAAATAATTCCCAAGAAATCGACTTGACTTAGTTTTGATTTCTCTGCGTATTTTGGACTGCGAACAAATGATATCGTTAACAATACGGCAATAATCCCGATCGGAATATTGATGTAAAATATATATGGCCAAGACCAATTATCAATAATATAACCTCCCAAAGGTGGACCAAGCGTAGGACCAACGATAACTCCCATTCCGTAGATAGCTTGCGCTAAACCACGTTTTTCGGGTGGATAACTTTCGGTAATGATGGTTTGCGAAGTTACCAACAGCGCTCCACCACCAAGTCCTTGTATAAATCGGAACAAGATAATTTCCCACAATGTTGTTGCGTTTCCACAAAGAAATGAGGCAACTGTAAAAATGATAATCGAAGCCGCAAAATAATTGCGTCGTCCAAATTGTTGCGACAACCAGCTGGTCATCGGCACTACAATTACGTTGGCAATTGCGTAAGCGGTAACCACCCACGCAATATCAGTTAAAGAGACACCCAAACTACCTTTCATGTCGTTCATTGCAACGTTAACAATTGTTGTATCAACAATCTCTAACAATGCACACATGATGGCGGTAATGGTGATGATTACACGTCTTGCACCATATTCAACTAAATTATTTTCTTCCATAATTTTTCTGAATAGGTGTTATTACTTTGCAGAAGTATTCGATTTTAAAAGAATATCAGCTTCCACGTTCATACCTGGACGAATCATTTTCAACATTTCGTCTTTTTGATCGATAAATTCGATTTTAATAGGAAGACGTTGAACTGTTTTTACGAAGTTACCAGACGCATTATCTGGAGGTAATAACGCAAATTTAGCACCAGTTGCAGGTGATAAAGACGTTACTTTCGCTTTGAATTCGTGGTTTGGATATGCATCTACTTTGATGATGGCTTCTTGTCCTTCTCTAATTTTTTCTAATTGAGTTTCTTTGTAATTTGCCACAACCCAAATATTATTTGTAGTCACAATATTAAACAAAGATTGACCAGCTTGAACCAATTGTCCTGGTTGTAAATTAATTTTAGAAACTTGTCCATCTTCAGCCGCAATTACATACGTATAAGACAAATATAATTTTGCATTATCGATGTTTGTTTTGCTTTGACCAATTGCTGCTTCTGCAACTTTAATTTGTGCTTTCGAAGCATCAGCTTGTGCTTTCGAAGTGTTTACTTGTTTTGCTGTAGCTTGCGCTTGTTTTGCTGTAGAAGCTAATTGAGCACGAGAAACACCTAATTGTTCTTGTACAATTCGTAATTGTTTTTCAGCTGTTTCTTTTGCTGCTAAAGCTTGCTCGTATTGTTGTTTTGTGATCGATTGATTTTGGTATAATTTATTGTAACGATCAAAATCATTTTTCGTTCTCCAAACTTGTACTTTTGCTGCTTCTACATTTGCTTGAGCTGTATTAACACTTGCTTGAGCTGTTTCGATTGTAGTATTTGCTGCAACTGCACCAGCTTCTGTCACTCCAATTGCTGCACCAGCTTGAGAAACGCCTGCGTGAGCAACTCCTAATTGACCTTCTGCTTGTAATAAAGCATCTTGTGATTGTTGTAATTTCAAGGCAAATTCAGATCCGTCCAAAACAACTAACGTATCACCTTTGTGAACCATTTGGTTATCTTCTACTAAAATCTTCTGAATGTATCCTGAAACTTTAGGAATAACAGGTGTTATTTTTGATTCAATTTGTGCATCATCAGTAATTTCGTGCGCTTGTCCGTGTAAATATTTATAAACTCCATATCCACCTCCAAGGATGATTAATGCTCCTAAAACGATGATAAATTTTGAATTTATTTTTTTCTTTTCTTGATTATTTTCTTCCATATCGAGAGGTGTTATTGTACGTTTTCTAATAAAATTCCTGTAGTATAGTAATATTCGTAGATCGCTAATTGTTCGTCAGCATCTCCGACAACTTGATTGATTTTTGCTTGCAATTGTTGTACATCCGCTTCTAATAAATCGTCTGTATCAGCCAATCCGTTGTCATTTTTATCTTTTACAATTCTGTAGTTTTCGTTCGCTTGTTCTACAGCTTCTTTGTAAACATTATTTTTCTTTTTTGCTAAATCATACTTTTGAAAAGCTTCGTTCATTTCAACTTTAGCTTTATCAATTGTCGTTTCTTTTTGCATCTCATTTTCTAATTTCTGAGCTTTTGCAATTTCAACTTCTGCTTTATTTTTATACAAAGAAGATAAATCATATTTCAATCCGACACCAACATTTGTTGCATTTGTAACCGAAGCAACTTTATCAATATCCATCGCAATATATCCAGCTGAAACCGCTAATTGAGGGTAATAAGCTGCTTTCGCAATTTTGATTTGACTATCAGCAATCTGATTTTTTACATCATATGATTTAATATCTGTACGATTGACGTAATCTTGAGAATTTTGATTGATGGTTTTCAAGGTTTCTACATTATCAACATGAACGATTTTACTTTCGTCTTGTCCAGTCAATAAATTCAATCGGTAATTAATGTTTTTGTATTGCGTTTCGGCTTCATCAATTGCAACTTGCACATTCGATGCTTGTAATTTTGCTCTCAACAAATCATTTCTCGCGATGATTCCGTTATCCAAAAAGTTTTGAAAATCTTTCACACGTTGATTTGCTCTCACTAAGTTTTCATTCAAAACATCGATAGAACGTTGCGTTTTGTACAATCCAAAATATAAATTAATAGCTTGCCAAACCACATTTTCTTTTGTTGCTTCGATTTAAAAGTTTGATAAATCAACCATCAATTCACTGCTTTTGATTGCATTTTTAATTTTAAATCCAGCAAAAACAGGGACAGAAGCACTTGCTTGTCCTAATAATAATTGGCTCGGTTCAACTCCCATTCCTCCACCAGAAGATTGCATCGGAAGTTTGATGTCTACATTTGTTGTCGTAAACAAATGCATGTATTGTCCACTCAACGAAATGTCTGGTAAACGATTGTTTTTCGCGCTTTGTACTTTATACTCACTTGTATTTTTAGCAGCTTCGGCAACTTTCACAGATTTGTTGTTCTGCAAACTTTGTTGAATAACTTCCTGCAAAGAAACGTTGGTTTCCTGCGCATGAGCGAAAGTAGCAACAACTAAACAAATCGGTAAGAAAATTTTATTTTTCATCGTATAGTAAAATTGCTTTTAAAGAATCTATTAAATAAGGGTAATATTCTTCGTGAATATGTTCTGTAAACTCTTCATGAGAAGATAATCCCCATTGTTTCATATATGTTTTTTCGTTCAAAATCAAATAAGATGTTCCACCAATAACTACCATTACAACAGCTTCGGCAGGAGCTTTTCTTTTAAAAACGCCTTCAGAATATCCTTCACTAATAATATTTGTGATATATTCTAAATTTTTTGTTTTTAAGTCATTGACTTTACAATCAATTTCTAAAATTGAATCTCTTTTCGAATATTCTCTTGCCATAATTCGATGAAATTCAGGTTTATCCAAAATTCTATTCAAATAAGCTTTTAGGATTGACTGTAACTTTTCAAATGGAGAAAGTGTAGAATTTTGTGAAATTGAGGCCAATGATTCATTGAAAGTTGTGATACGCCAACTAAATAAATTCTCGACCAATTTATCTTTTGATCCAAAATAATAGCTAATCATCGCAATGTTAATGTTTGCTTCTTTTGCAATTTCTCGAACACTTGCAGCATCAATTCCTCGTCTTCCAAAAACTCGTTCAGCCGCGCCCAAAATTTCTATTTGCTTCTCACTTAATTTCATCTTATAAAAATTGAACGTGCCAAGTTAAACAAACGTTTAATTAATTTAAAAAAAATAAGTATTTATTTTAATGATTTTTTATAATTCATTGATTAACTTTTGTCTATGAAAGAAATTTTTCTACATCATATTTGGAAATTGAATCAATTTTCACATCAAAGCTTACAAACTTTTCATGGAGATTTCATTGAAATTGTGAAAGTTGGAAAGTTAAACCATCATGCTGGGCCAGATTTTTTGGAAGCAGAAATCATCATTGGCGATAAATTGTGGATTGGAAGTGTCGAAATGCATGTCAATTCTTCGGATTGGAATTTTCATCAACATTCAAATGATTTATCGTATCAAAATGTGATTTTACATGTCGTTTGGAATCACGATTGCGAAGTTGATATTTTGCGTCAACGTAATGTGCAAACTTTGATTTTACAAGATTTTGTAAAACCGGAAATTGTTTTTAATTATCAAAATATCATCAATTCTAAATTGGATAAAATTTATTGCAAAGAGTTTTTAAATTCAATTGATTTGAAACAATTTTCTTTTTGGTTTGAACGAATTTTAATTGAACGTTTCGAAGAGAAAACAAATGATATTGTACAAATTTTAGAACACAATAATTCGAATTGGGAAGAAACATTGTTCAGAAGTTTGGCAAAGAATTTTGGCTTGAAAGTGAATGTAGAAAGTTTTGAGATTTGGTCAAATTCTTTTCCGTTCAAAGTTTTGCAAAAAATACAATTTAATGCCCAAAAAGTTGAAGCTTTGTTTTTTGGACAAGCTGGATTTTTAGAAGAAAATTATGAAAATAATTATTTTAAACAATTAAAAAACGAATATCAATTTCTGAAAAATAAATATCAATTACAACCAATTGAAAATAGTTTGTTTCGATTTTCGAAAATGCGACCAATTGGTTTTCCAACGATTCGTTTAGCGCAATTGGCTTCTATTTATGTGAATTATCAAAGTTTGTTTTCGGAAATTATTCAGCCCCAAAATTTGAAAGGATTTTATAAAATCTTCGAGAAGTTGGAATTAAATTCTTTTTGGGAAACGCATTATACATTCAAAAATGAATCGAAATTTCAGCTTAAAAATCTTTCAAAAGATAAAATAAATAATTTGCTCATCAATTCTATTATTCCGATTCGTTATGCATTCGAGCGACAAAAAGATGAGGTGGAAATTGATTTTTATTTGGATTTATTGAATGAAATGGAAGCAGAAAATAACTCGATTTTAGATGAATTTGAACGAATTGGTTTCGAAAATAAATCGGCAAAAGATTCGCAACAATTAATTCAGCTCAAAAAAAGATATTGCTCCGAAAAAAAATGTTTAAATTGCGCTATCGGACAACAAATTTTACGTTAAATGAAAGATCAAATAAGGAATTTTACCGAAACAGAATGGTTCAATGTGATTTCGCGATTTGCTGATAAATTGGGAATTCGTGTTGCAAAATTACGTTTGATTTTCATCTATTTAACCTTCGCTACTTTTGGTTTAACATTTGTTGGTTATTTTATTATGTTATTCTTTTTTTGGGTAAAAGATTGTTTTGTCATCAAACGAAAATCTGTTTTTGATTTGTAAAAAATATTTACAAATACTTAAAACCTATTATTAATTTTATACTTCATAACTTGTTAAATATTTGATGGTTATATCGTTTTTCGATACGGTGAGTGTGTGATAAGGATTTTATTTTCACCTCTTTTTCAACCAAGATGAAATATTTAAAAAAATCTACTTTTTACCTGAATAAATCGCAACGATTTGGCTTGTATTTATTATTTGTTCTGATTTTGTTATTTGAAATTTTTCAACATATTTCAGTTGAAAAAGAAACATATCAGTTAACAGAATCGGATAAAGCCTTGCTTGCAAATTATCAAACAACTCCGAAGAATTATCCATTTAATTCAACTTCAAAAAAGCAAATAAAAGATTCAATCAAACCTTTTAATCCAAATGATTTGTCTTTAGAAGATTGGATGAATTTAGGATTTTCGGAACGTCAAGCCGAAGTTATTTTGAAATATAAAGGAATTGTTGGTGGAGAATTTACATCGAAAGAACAGCTTAAGAAATGCTATGTTATCGATGAAGAAAAGTACAAGGAATTAGCTCCTTTTGTTCTTTTACCAGAACAATCTAAATCGAGTTTTATAGATTATTCATCACCAAAAACTAAAATCGTTTATAAAAATTTCAATCCAAATGATTTGCCACAACAAGGTTGGGAAAAACTTGGTTTTTCTCCAAAACAGGCAGAAGTAATCATGAAATATAAACAGATTGTTGGAGGAAAGTTTACGTCGAAAGAGCAATTGAGGAAATGTTTTGTGATTGATGATGTGAAATATGCGGAGATGAAAACGTACATTTTGTTACCAGAAAAATCGAAGGAAGATGAAAAAAATGAGAAAAAACAAAGTGGTAAAAAGATTGAATATGTAAAATTTAATCCAAATAATTTTTCTGAAAATGATTGGCAAAAAATAGGTTTTTCGTCTAAACAAGCGACTTCAATTCTGAAATATAAAAATATTTTGGGTGGACAATTTAAATCGAAAGAACAATTGAAAAAATGTTATATGATTTCGGACGAAAAATATGCGGAAATGGAACCTTATATTGATTTACCTGAAAATGTAGTTTACAAAGCTGAACAGCCAAAAGTTGAGCAACCAAAAACAGAGGAAAAAGTAGTTGAGAAAATAGAAATTAAAGAGAAGTTTAATCCAAATAATTTGAGTCATGAGGATTGGATGAAACGTGGTTTTACAGAGAAACAAGCGAATACGATTCTTAATTTTAAACGTTCGTTAGGAGGTAGTTTTAAAGATGCAAAAACGTTGAAAAGATGTTACGGGATAAGTGAAGAAAAGTTTAAAGAAATTGAGCCCTATTTGGTGTTTGAATGATTATTATTCATTCATAGGTTAGTTTTTAAAAAGATAAACGCGTTATAGGATTTCCTAAACGCGTTTATTGATTGATATGATTTTAGCCGATTAATAATTGAATAAATCTTCTAAAGTCAATTCTTTTACTTGTCCTAATTTCTCTACAGAAGGCCAATCTAAGTTTGTTTTATTTCCTATTAAACCTACATTGTATTTCTGTCCTTTGATATGTTTGTTAAAGAAATCATTCAACTGATCTAATGTCAAAGTTGATGTTTGCGCATAAATATCTTTGTTGATATCATACGATAAACCGCGATCTTGTAACGACAACCAATAGAAGAAAATATTAGATTTTGTGTAACGTTTTGTTGCAATTTGTTTTAAAGCAGCTTGTTTCGAATTTTCAAATTGATTTGGTGCTTTTGGCATATTATTCATCAATTCGCTCATCGCTGCAACCGCTTGTGGCAATTTATTTGCTTGCGTACCAATATTCGCTCTTACGTAGTTGTATAAATCTTTTTTACCTGCATTTGCATAATTTGCACGAGCAGAATAAGCCAAAGATTTTGACTCACGAATTTCTTGGAAAACAATAGATGATAATCCTCCACCAAAATATTCATTGAAAATTCCAGAAGAAGTCAATAAGTTTTTGTCAAATTTGTTATCTCTCGCCACGAAATTAATTTCCGCTTGCACCATGTCGTAAGGAGCAAAATAAACTTTTCCGTCTGTAACAGGTTGTGGAAAATCTTTTTTCGCTGGATAATCCAATCCTTTTCCGAAATTGTGATATTGTTCTAACGCTTTTTTCGTTGCAGCTTCATCATTTCCATAATAGAAAATTTGATGCTTGTAATTCAATACATTTTTAATTAATTGCGTTAATTCAGTCGGATTAATTGCATTCAATTCTTTTTCAGAAATAATATCTCTGAAACGATTATTTTCTCCGTATTGCGCATAATTATTAAGTGCAACCGCAATTGCGTTTTTATTTTTCTTTGAATTTTCTCTCGACTTCAAGATTGTTTTTACATATTCTTGATACGATTGTTGATTCGCAACAGCATCATTCAATAAATGTTCAAATAACTTGATTCCTTCTGGTAAATTCTTTTGTAAACCTGTCAAATAAACAAAACTTCTGTCTGTTCCAGAATTTACATTGTATGAAACTCCTAATTTATAGAACTCTTTTTTCAACGCTTCTGGAGAATATTTAGACGTTCCTAAATAGTTTAAATAATTGATTGCTAAACCTAATTTTTTGTTGTGATCAGAGCCCATATCCAAGATATAGTACACAGAACTTAGGTCATTTGTATTATTTTTGATTGATGTAAACGCTGTATTTTTAACTTTACTTTCGTTCAATTCTTTTTTGAAATCAACAAAAACTGGTTGAATATCTTTCGTTTCAATTTTTTGGAAATCTTTGTAGAATTGAGATTCAGCATCACGATTCAATTGAATTGGCGTAATTCCAGGATTCGAAACACGAACCAAATCTTTGTTCTCACCCTGACGTTTGTAAACAATTACATAATTATTATTGTAATTTTTCTTCGCAAAATCCATCAATTGTTGTTTCGTGATTTTAGACAAATCGTCGTATTCACTTACCACATTCGACCAAGGCGTTTCGTTGATATACGCAGTATATAAGCTAGCTGCCAATGCACGAGAATTTTCCCACGATTGTAAACGTGATTTTTTCAAATCATTTACAACAGCATCAATCATCCAATCTTCAAATTTTCCTTGTTTGATATTTTCTATCTGACCTAAAATTAAATCACGAACTTCTTCTAAACTCTGACCTTGTTTTGGCGTTCCCGAAAAAGAATGCATTCCCAAATCACGGAAAAATGACGCGCCACTTCCAGCTCCTAAAGCTTTTTGTTGTTGATTGATATTTAAATCAATTAATCCAGCTGTAGAATTGCTTAAGATATAATCGATTAATGTTACATATTTTGCATCGTCGCTATTTGCGCCATTGAAACGATAAGCAAATTGAACGCGCTCCGAAGATGGACTAAAAACTTCGCTTGTTACAATAGATTTTATCGGTTCTTCTTTTGCTACATATTGCTGTGGAGCAGGTTTTGTAGCATAATTTCCGAAATATTTGTCAATCATTGGAACAGCCGTATCAAAATCGAAATCACCAATCAACATCACAGCCATATTGCTCGCTACATAATATTTATCGAAATAATTATGAATGGCAACCATTGATGGATTTTTCAAGTGTTCTGAAGTTCCAATTGTAGTTTGTGTTCCGTAATGCGATTTAGGAAATAATGTCTGCATCATTTTGTAGAAAACCAAACGTCCGTCGTTGTCTTGTGCACGATTAAATTCTTCGTAAACAGCTTCTAACTCTGTATGGAAAAGACGTAAAGTTAATTCTCCAAAACGCTCAGATTCTACTTTTAACCATTTTTCTAATTCGTTATTCGGAATATTATTATGGTAAATTGTTTCCTCTAAAGATGTATGTGCATTAGTTCCTGATGCTCCCAAAGACGAAATTAATTTATCGTATTCGTTTGCCACAGCATATTTGGATGCTTCTTGCGAAACTTGATCAATTTTTTTATAAATCTCAACTTTTTTTGCAGGATCTTTTTCTGCTTTGTGTTGTTCGTATAAATCTGAAATTTGTTTGATTAAAGGTTTTTCAACAGCCCAATTTTGAGTTCCGATTTTAGAAGTTCCTTTAAAAACCATGTGTTCTAAGTAGTGAGCCAAACCAGTATTGTCTTCTGGATCGTTGTTAGAACCTGTTTTTACAGCAATATGAGTTTGAATTCTTGGTTCATCTTTCAATTGAGCCAAATAGATTTTCAAACCATTTTTAAGCGTATAAATTCTTGTATTCGAAGGATCATTTTCAACCATTTCGTAGGTATATCCTTTGTTGTCAGTTTTTTTCACTGTTTTTAATTGTGCGTGAGTAAATACAGAACCAAAAATGATTCCGCAGATCAAAATAGATTTCCTCATGTATTAATTTTTTAAGTTGCTTAAAAGTAATACATTAAAACGAATAAGAGAAAACTATTTTCGATATAGAGTTATTTCGTTAATCTAAAACCAATCATTGTAAAGATTAACCCAATAAGTACACTCGAAAAAATATAAATAATTGGTGTGATGTAATTTTGTTGTTGAATTAAGTTGAAATTTTCATACGAAAAACTTGAAAATGTAGTGAAACCTCCGCAAAATCCTGTTATCAGTAAAAAATTGAAATAGGTATTTCCTAAACCATTTTTGATTGAATATCCATATAAAGCGCCAATCAAAAAACAACCGATAACATTTGTCAAAAACGTAGCAAATGGAAAAGGTTGCGAATAATATTTTCCGATTCCGTACGAAATTAAAAATCTTGCAACACTACCAAAAGCGCCACCTAAACCAACAAATAGTATAGATTTTAAAAGATTCATTATGCTATCCAACTATATAAAATTCCAATTTTTTTCCACTTATCATTTTCAAGTTTTAATAAGATTAAATTTCCACCTCCGCTTAATCCATTTGGATTATCAAGTTCGTAAATGATAGCATAATTTTTATTTTTTGAAATAAGTGGATTTGAATATCTGTATTTATTGCTTTTCTTAGATTTAAAAGAAAATTTATGATTGATATTTTTTCTTAGATTAATATTATTGAAATCAAATTCATTTTTTACAATTTGATAATTTATCAATTCATTATCGATTAAATCTTCTTCAAATGTTAGTTTATAGTATTCATCAATTAAAATTCTTAAAAAATCTTCATTTGAAATAATCTTATTTGAAACTTCAGATGAATTATTTTCAATAGAAATATAATCTTCTAAAACTTTTACTTGAGCAAAACTTATAGAAGAAATAAAAATTAATAGTATAGATTTTAAGAGATTCATTAAATTCTATTAACAATTTTAATCAAAGCTAAAAATAGTAAAATGATGAATGAAATAATTCCTAAAAAGAATAAACCTAATCCAAAATAAACAATTGTAATTGTTCCAATGTTCCAACCGATTAAGTTGATTGAATAACCAATCAAAATCAGTACTACTGAGATCAATAAAAATTTGAAATTATTTATTTTTCCTAAGTTCATCATTTCTAAAGATGCGAAGCTGGAACAAGTTCAGCTTGACATCCGTATTTTATTTTGAGTATTAAATATAAAACTATTTTTGATAAAATTCTTCACAGCAATCGCAACTTTTGCTCCGTCCATTGCGGCAGAAATAATTCCACCTGCGTAACCAGCACCTTCAGCGCAAGGAAATAAACCAGCAACTTGCGTATGTTCTAAAGTTTCTTCATTTCTCGGAATACGAACAGGTGAAGAAGTTCTGGATTCTGTTGCCACAATATTCGCATTTTCGGTATAGTAACCATTCATTTTTTTACCAAATGTTTGAAAACCTAATTTCAAAGATTGATGAACTTCTTTTGGTAAAACTTCGCTCAATAAACCTGATGTTAAACCTGGTAAATACGAGCAATCATTCAATGAATTAGATAATTTTCCTGAAACAAAATCAGTCATTCGTTGTGCAGGTGCTTTTAATTTTCCTCCACCAACTTGCCATGCTTTTTGCTCGACCATTTGTTGAAACTTCATTCCAGCCAAAGGTCCAGTAAAACCATATTTAGCAAAATCTTTTTCATCAACTGTTACAACCATTCCTGAGTTTGCAAAAAATCCGTCACGTTTGGAAGGAGACCAACCATTTACCACTAATTCTCCTTCGTCTGTAGATGCAGGCGCGATAATTCCACCAGGACACATACAAAAAGAGAAAACGCCGCGACCAGCTTCTTGCGAAACTAATGAATATGAGGCAGGAGGAAGAAACTCGTTTCGTTCCGCTCCAATTGGGCAATGATATTGAGCAGAATCAATCAAACTTTGGTGATGTTCTACACGAACACCCAATGCAAAAGGTTTTGCTTCAATTAAAACATTTTTTTCATCTAACATTCTAAAAATATCACGAGCTGAATGTCCCGTTGCTAAGATCAAAGAAGAAGTTTTTATCTTTTTATCATGATTGATTTCAATTCCTTTGATTTGATTATTCTCGATGATAATATCTGTCAATTTTGTATCAAACCAAACTTCACCACCACATTCAATAATCGCTTCACGCATGTTAGCGATAATTCCAGGCAATTTATTGGTTCCGATATGCGGATGCGCTTCTTGTAAAATACGCTCCGTTGCACCGAAATGGACAAACCATTGCAAGGATTTCAGGATATTTCCACGTTTTGTAGAACGTGTATATAATTTTCCGTCCGAATAAGTCCCAGCACCACCTTCGCCATAACAATAGTTAGATTCAGGATTTACTTTTCCTTCTTTGTTCATCGCTGCCAAATCTCGACGACGATCACGAACATTTTTACCACGCTCGATGATAATTGGTTTCAAACCTTGTTCTATTAATTCTAACGCAGCAAATAATCCAGCAGGACCAGCACCAGCAATATAAACTTCGTGTTTGTTTTCTACATTTTGAAGATTTGGATGAAACTCGAAAGCATCAGAAAATTCTTCATTTACAAAAACATTGACTTGTAATTGGGAAATAATATTTCGGCTTCGCGCATCTAATGAGCGACGAATAATTTGGTAAGCATTGATATTCTCCGGTTTTGTTTTAACAGCAGATGCTAAACGTTGTTTCAGAAGTTTCTCATTTGCAGCTTCTGTAGGAGATATGCGTATCGTTACATTTTGAGGCATATTTATTGACTAAAAATTAGACTGCAAAAGTACATCAAACCATTTGAAATATTCGTTTTTAAACAAAAAAAGCATTTCCGAAGAAATGCTTTTATTATGATTGTATCAGAAATTAAATTCCTAATTTTTTCAACGTTTGTTTTTGAACACCGTTTTTATGAACTAAAATATTTGTTGTTTTGTACTGAACAAAAGCTTTTGTTACATAAAGATATCCTTCGTAATCGTTAGTTAAACCCCAAGAGTTTTTCACGATGTAGTAATCTTTACCGTTTTGATCTTTTGCAATACCAACAATGTGCATTCCGTGATCATCAGTCGTTTGGTAATCATCAAAAGCTGCTTGACGCATGTCTTCTGTAATTACTTTTTCTGGTTTTGGACCTTTGAACATATCTGCTTTTTGTTGCGCATTCATATCTGCAAAATCAACTTCCGGTACATACGCTACACCATTTTTCCAGCTAAATCCTTTTTCAGAAACGTCTGTTGCCCAAGCAACTGTAAATCCGTTTTTCAACGCATAATCAATGTTATCAGTCATCTCTATCATCGGAACATTGTAGAAAGATTCGTACGCCCAGTTATCAGGAATCGCTAATACAAACGGTTTGTAATAGTCGTGATCTTTGAAAGATGTAATCGCAACATAATCGTTTGGATTAATTCCTACTACTTGATCAGCAAATGTACGTGGTGTGTATTTTTTTCCGTTGTATGTGAACTCTTTTGGATATTCTCCTAAATAGCTATCCAAAACAGCTGTATAAGCTTTCTCCCAGTTTGGTGTTAATTTCCCGTTTGGATTTGCAACAACCGCTTTCAAAACTCCTTCTTGAATTGCAGCCATTTCACCAAATTGATTTGTTTTTGTTCCGTAATTTAAACCTGTGTAAACAGATTCTGGAACTGCTCCGTATTTTTTGATTGTATTCAAAACATCATAGAAAGAACCACCGTCACCTAAAGTTGTTGCACCGTGCATGCGAACATATTGTTTTCCTTTCTCAACATATGTGTTTCTTGCATTGAAAATTGGAGACAATTGAATAGGTTGTTTTCCCATTCTTAACATTTCTGATTCGAAGAAAGAATTTCCTGAATATGACCAACAAGTTCCTGATGAACCTTGGTTTTCTACTGGAGTTTTAGCTAAATTGATAACATCAGTAAATTTGAAAGCTTCTTTACTATTTTCACTAACGTTTTTGTTCAAAGAATTAACTAAATTGTCTTGTGCAGACGCCAATTGAGCTGAAGCTAAAAATAAAGCTGAAGCTAAAACTGGATAAAAAATTTTACGCATTTTTAAATTTATTTTGTGTGAGTATTTTATAAGTAGCTAATTTCACGAAAATGTTAACAATAAACCTATAAAAATTTAAAGTTTTTTTAATAAAACTTCTTAGTATTCATTCTCACAATACATTTGGTAAGCTAAAACATACTTGTTTGTGATCAACCGATTCCTCGGGAAAGGTAAAACAGACATGTTTGTAATTAAATCTTCTTGACGGACATCGCAAACAGATATGATTGAGATAAATGTAGATTTAAGTTGATTAAAAGTAACCTTTAAGATTAAGGATTTTGTTCAATTAATAAATTGAATTTATTAACGATATTTAAAGGTAAAGGATATTCAATTAGATAATTTTCCCAATAATTATTATAATAATTTGAAGTATTAAAGTTGATTGAATTGTATTTTTTTCTTCGATTATCAAAATCAGAAAGGAGTTCTTTTGTTAGAAAAATTTCTGTTACAATCTCTTTTTTACTTCCAAATAAATCTTCATTTTGGATTAAAGTGAAAGATTGAGGAATTCCTTTTTTATCCCATTTTCCTAAATTACTTAATGATATTTTTATATTTTTTTACGAGAAAAATTTAAAACAAAATTTATACTATCATTCTCAATTCCTTGATAATATTTACCAATTATAGAATCTCTACTGTTATAAATATCAAAATTATCTTTAGAAATTTCTACTTTTTTATATTTTTCATGACGATTATAACTAGGAATATTCCAAAATCCATAATAATCATTCATTATAGATACTTGCGTTTTTTTATTATTACTTTTTATCTCAGGATTATAAAAGTTTCTGTATTGTAAAACATACCTTTTTACTTTTAATTTATCTTTAAATTCTTCCTTTGGATAAAGATAATAAGCTTCTCCATCTACAAAATCTGTTAAACTATCATTTTTGACTATCCAACTTCTAAAATAAGATTTTAATAAAATGTATTTTGTTTTATTCTGAATATTGACTTCATTTAAGTTTATAATATCATCTTTTTGACAAAATAAAGTTGAACTAAAGAGTAAAAATAGTAGCGATAAATATTTCATTATACAATGTTTATAAAAACTAAAGTAAAATAATTTTTTTAAAACTGACTTAATATCCCAAAATGGATTTTAGATTCCTTGAAATCGAATGAAGTTTCGTCTGTTTTACCAACTGCATAACTCAAATTGAAAATTCCCATCTTCGTTAAAAAAGAAATTCCAGTTCCCAAACTTAATAAAGAAGTGTTCAGATTTGCGCGTTTGTTATCAATAAAACCATAATCGGCGAAAAGCCCAATATAAAAAGCTTCGCTTGGAACAAAACGATAATCTGCACTCAAAAATCCGTACATATTTGCGGTAATACTTTCTTCGTTAAAACCTCTAAAACTCCCGAAACCACCTATTCTGTACAATTCGTTTTCGGAAAAATCATCGTCTTTCGTGAGTAAACCTCTAAACTCTGCACCAGCTTTTAAGAAATGCTTTTTGGATAATTCGAATAAACGAAACGTTTTTAGACCAACTTCAACTTGATTGACGGTTTTATTTTCCAAATCTTCTGTCCACGAAAAATTCTTTTCCTTTTTACGAATCGAATTTACCGCAATATTCAACATCGATTTTCCTTCCATCAAACGAAAATGATGTTTCAGGAAATAGTGATAATTCAAACCAAAACCAATTTTAGAATAATCGTCGTAGCTCGATTTTAGATAAGAATCATCTTCCAACAAAAAGTTAGACGATTGTATAATTCCGCTCACACCAATATTCGAGTTGAGGTTGAGTTGATAAAATAAACGCTCCGAAAAATCTAAATTTACAAAAACAGAATCTTGCTTGAAAAGCTTGAAATTCGTTTCCGAACCAATCGCAGATTTGAATAAATAAGGAACTTTAACACCAATATTCAACGACGTATTTTTATTCGCTGTTCCAATCCAATTTAACCTGATTTCTTCCAAACTATTGAACACATTATTTAACGAAAGTTGAACATTTCCGTTTAATCTAAAATCGCCGTTATCATCGGTTCCAAAACCTAAAACACCATCAAAATAATTTGAATTCATTTTGCGAGGATACAAATATAAAATCGTAGAATCGGGCTTAAATAAAGTTTGTGGCAATTGCGCTTCTGCAATATAATTGGTTTGTTGCATTAATGTCGAAATCGTTGCCAACTTCTGTTCATTGTATACTTCGCCCGTTTTTATATTAAGTCCATGACGCAAATAACCTTTGGATAATTTTTCGTAACCAACCAATTTTACACCATCAATTTTTCTTTGATTTCCTTTGTCTAAAACCAATTCAATTTTCTGTTCATTTTGTTCAAAACCATTTGGAATAAGTTTTATTTGCGCAAACGGATAACCTTGATTAGTGTTGATTGTGGCGATTTTATTTAGAATAGAATCTAAATTATTCGTTGGGAAATAATTATTTTTATTTTCGAACAATTCATTGTTTTTTACCCAAATTGTTTGGTACAATTTTCCTTTGTTTAGATAAACTTTTTCATTTTTTATAGAATCAATCGTCAACGTATAATAACCCGTTTTTTGAAGCGAATCTAAAGAAGAATCAAGATTTTTGCTCTCAAAATCTTTTGTATACGATTTTGTATCATCATTATAACGTAAAAAATGATATGTTTTTTCTTGTCCAAAAAGAAAAATAGTTTGGATAAAAAAGAAGAATATGTAGCCTAAAAATCGCATTGTTGCTTATAATAACGTGTAAAATAGATGTTAAGTATTTGTTTTACTGATATCTATTAGTGTTCATTTGAAAATTAAAAATTATTTTTGACTTCAAATTTAAGATGAATGTTGAAATTATTTAAAATTACTGGATATTTAGAAGCTATTTCTGCGATAGTTTTGTTTTTTATCGCAATGCCAATGAAATATATTTGGGAAGATCCGACTTGGGTAACGCACGCAGGACGTGTACACGGAGGATTGTTTATAGCTTATATTATATTGGTTTATTTATTGAAGGAAAAATACAATTGGTCTTGGAAAATTTTTATGATCTTTTTTGTTGCAGCAGTTATTCCTGGAGGAACAATTTGGGCCGAAAAAAGATTAATCGAAGGCAAAAAATACAAACAAATGTTGTCTGAAGAAGCGAAATAAGACAACGATTAAATAAAAAAGTAAAAACCTTAAACGTTATTGTTTAAGGTTTTTTTTATGTTTTGGAATTAATATTTTTCTAAATAAAAAAAGCCGAAGATTAATCTTCGGCTTTTACAGAGCGGGAAACGAGACTCGAACTCGCAACATTCAGCTTGGAAGGCTGACGCTCTACCAATTGAGCTATTCCCGCGTAAATTTTCAAATCAAATTAAAAAGTACCTCAGGCGGGACTTGAACCCGCACGTCCTAATGGACACAGGATTTTAAGTCCTGCGTGTCTACCAATTCCACCACCAAGGCAAAATTTGATTTTTGAATTTAATATTTCAAAGAGCGGGAAACGAGACTCGAACTCGCAACATTCAGCTTGGAAGGCTGACGCTCTACCAATTGAGCTATTCCCGCGTTGTGAGTGCAAATATAAGGTCATTAATATTACTTTTGCAAGTGTTTTTCGAATAAATTTTACAACTTTTTTCTAATAAATTAATTTTGAAATATTTGACTTGTTGATTTTTTTTTGAGAAATTAGGGAAAAATATAATTTGAATGACATTTGATGAGTTATTAATACTAATTGAAAGAAATTATTTCAAGTCGAAAGTAGATTTTACGATTGCAATTAAACTTTTTGATGCAGAAAATGATTGGCCCGAAGAATCAATTACAATAAATGAATTTATAAATAAAGTTGAAATGGAAATTGGAGACGATATTTTTTATCAAAATTTAGTTTCTAAGTTAGATTCATATAATTCTATAAATAACGCTTGGAAAGTAGAAAGCTTGATGTCAGTAAAAGATATTTTAGAGCTTGATGTCACACGAAATTTCAAATCAATTATTAATGAATTTATTGAAAATAATAAAATAGAGTTATGAAAATCCCTACAATTCATGGTATTATAGAACGCAGAATGTTAATCAATTTTTGTGTAGAACCGCACTATATTGAGAAGATTTTGCCTCAACCTTTTCGTCCAAAATTATACAAAGGGAAAGCAATTGCTGGAATTTGTTTGATTCGATTGAAAGATATAAAACCAAAAGGTTTGCCTGATTTTATAGGAGTGAATTCTGAAAATGCTGCGCATCGAATTGCGGTTGAGTGGGAGGAAAATGGGGAGACAAAAGAAGGTGTATATATTCCGAGGAGAGATACTTCGCTAAAATTGAATGCGCTTGTTGGTGGTCGAGTTTTTCCTGGCAAACATTATTTTGCGAAGTTTAATGTTATAGAAGAAAACGATAATTATCATTTAGATTTTACGAGTTCTGATGATACACGAATTGAAATTGATGCTAAAAAAACTGTAGAATTTAATTCTAATTCGATTTTCGAAACGTTGGATGAAGTGTCAAAATTCTTCGAGAATGGTTCTGTCGGTTATTCTCCAAATGGAAATAATTTTGAAGGTTTAAAACTCGAAACCTATAATTGGGAAGTAGAACCTTTGGAAGTTTCACATGTAAAATCAAGCTTTTTTGAAGATGAAACGATTTTCCCAAAAGGTTCTGTTCTGTTTGATAATGCAATTCTGATGACCAATATTGAGCATGAATGGAAATCGTTAGAAAAGATAAAATGTTTGTAATCTATTCTTTCCTTAAAATAAAATCTTCTTCATTCGTTTTTCCTAAATTAAACTGAAATATTTCTCCATAATTTACAGGAATTTTGAATGCATTTTTGATTGGAATTTGTAACAAATAACACCACATCAAACGAATAATTCCACCATGTGCAACAATCAACACTTTTTCGTATTGAGTATTTCGTAATTCGTTCATGAAATTAAAAAGTCGTTCTGACATTTCTTGCATCGATTCGCCATTTGGCGTTTTAATTTCGACAAAATCGACGTACCAAGGTTCTATTTCTTCCGAAGGAATTTCGTTCCACGATTTCATTTCCCAATCTCCAAAATTGAATTCTTTTAATCGATCATCAAAAATAATTTCATTCGAGAAAGTTTCTGCCAATCGTTGACAACGGCTCAATGGACTTGAAAAAAAAACTTCAAAGTCGTTTTCAATTTTAGTATGAATTTGTACCACTTCTTGATGAAAAGTATCAGCTAATTCCACATCAGTTTGTCCGTAACAAACCGATGAAGGAACATTAACTTTTGTATGTCGAATTACAGAAACTTGCATAGAATTAAAACGCCAAGATAAAACAAAACTTCGGTAACTTGTTGCACTGTTCCCAAGCAATCGCCCGTATATCCACCAATATATTTCTTGAAATACCAGCCCAAATAAACTTTTCCTAGGTAACAAAGTGGTAAAATCAACAAGAATTTCCATTCGCCAAAAACAATAAAAGGCACAAGACAGAAAAGAAAATTTATAACAAGATTTTTTATCGGAAGTGCTTTATTTGCCATAGGTTTCGATTTACTTTTGTCGATATCTGTCACATATTCGTGGGTATAAATCATCATTCCAGAAAAAAAACGACTAACCGAATGTGCTGAAATTAAAGTAAAAATCATCAACCAAAAATTATTTTCTGCAATATGAACCAATGATGTAAATTTCAATAACAACAATAAGATAACGCCAATTACACCATAAGCTCCAATTCGGCTATCTTTCATAATTGTCAAGATTTTTTCTTTGCCATAACCGCCTCCAAAACTATCGCAAACATCGGTAAAACCATCTTCGTGAAAGGCGCCAGTCAGCAAAACACTTGCAATCATTGTGATAATAATAGCGATATCAATTGGTAAAATAAATTGACAAATTGTATAAATCAACGCGTTAAAAGCGCCAACTAATAAACCAATCGCCGCGTAATATTTTTGTGATTGATTCATAATTTCGTTGCTATATGGAATTTTGAACGGAATCGGAATTCGTGTAAAAAACATCAATGCGGTTAAAAAATAAGTGATTTCTTTTTTTAGCATTCCACTTCAGTTTCTTTGTTACTCACGCCTGCAGATTCGAAACTTGCCATATCATTGTAGAAATTCACTGCACTTTTTATAATTGGATAAGCCAACGCACAACCTGTTCCTTCGCCAACACGCAAATTGATGTTCAGAATTGGTTCTTCGTTGAAATAATTCAATAAATATTGATGTCCAGATTCGTCACTTTGATGACAAAAAATAGCATTATTTAGAATTTCTGGTTTTAATTTAGACGCAACCAAAATCGCTGCCGAAGCAATGTATCCATCAATCATCAACAACATATTGTGTTCATAAGCAGATAACATTGCAGCTGTCATTTGCGCAACTTCAAAACCTCCAAAAGTCGCTAAAATTTGTTTTGGATCATTAATTTTCCCATGTGTATTCTTCGCTTCATTTAGAATATTGATTTTATTTTGTAATTGTTCATCATTCAATCCTGTTCCGCGTCCCACACACTGCTCCAAAGGCAAATCGGTCAAATAATGTACAAGCATCGACGCAGAAGAAGTGTTCCCAATTCCCATTTCGCCAAAACCAATAATATTAGTCCCATTTTGGGCGATTTCGTTCACAATTGTCTTCGAATAATCAAAACATTGTTCCAATTGATCTAAGGTCATGGCAGGTTCGTACAAGAAATTTTTGGTTGATTTGGCTACTTTACAATTTTTCAAAACCGAATAATCCTCGAAATGATAATTTACACCAGCATCAACAATGGTTAAATCAATCTCATTTTGATTACAAAAAACATTAATCGCCGCTCCATTATTTAGGAAATTAAAAACCATTTGAGGTGTAACTTCCGCAGGATACGCACTAACACCAGATTGCGCAATTCCATGATCGCTTGCGAAAACAATTAGATGTGGATTGATTAATTCTAACTGTTTTTTTTGTTGAACCAAACCAATTTTAAGTGCGGTTTTTTCTAATAAACCTAAGGCTCCTAGCGGTTTTGTTTTAAGATCAATAATGTGTTGAATTTCTTCTTTTTGCATTTTATACTAAACTAAATTTTAATAAAAAAATGCTTTCGAAATCAAGTGCAATCAATTCAACAAATAATAAAATACATGTAGTTTTGATTGAGCTTCAATCGCGAAAGCATCATCTAAAAAGTGGTCTGGCTTATAGTTTTTCTCTACTTACAGTTGCGCGACAGCTCGAGATTTGCACTCGATTCCCTTTTGTGTTAGCAAGGTAAGAAAATAATCATAAAAGCAAAAAACTATTCTTTAATAGCAATTATTCCTTGTATTCTTGGTTCTATTTCAATATCTCCCATAATAATTTCTTCCGCTACGAAATCTGCTACATTCAATTTTAATTTTTTTGGTAGATTTTTGCTTGTGTAATTTTTATTAATTTCTATGTTTTTTTCGTTTGAAGCTAATCGAATATCAATTGGTAAACCTTTTTGGATATCACATTTTATAGTGTATTCTTCACCAACTTTTAAAGTTTGTTCTATCAATTCACCATTAATCAATAATCGGAAAGTAGAAAACTCTTGAATTCTTGTGTTAGAACTTTTAGTAACAATTATTTTAAATTCAATCGATTCATTTTCTATAGAATTATTGATAGGTAAAGGATTATCATGACAAGCTGTATTATGTTTTTGAGCTTTTGATGAAGTACTCATTAATCCTAAAGCAGAAAAAATCATAACATTAGAAATCGTTTTCTTGAAAAGATTTTGACCTAATTGACTTGGATGAAAAATACCACAATGAACGTTTTTTTTCTGAAATTCATTTGAAATTTCGTCATTTGTGAAGTTAGAAAAGTCAGTGATTTTATGTTGACATTTCGTACAAAAATTATCATCTCGTAATTTTTCTTTGCATGGGGTTGGAATTGTGATTTTCATATTTTTTAAAGTTTAGATTTATAATAGAGATGATTTTATGAATAAAAAGGTTGGTTTGATTTTTAGAAATAATTGATTTCGAATATTTGGATTTATGTAATATCTTTAACCACCTCTACTTTCCTTTAAAATAGCTATTATTTAAATGGAAAATTATCCCATCCCAACGAACGAAAAGCAAAGATTGCAAGCGGTTTACGATTATAATTTACAAGCGCATGATAAAGACGAAGAATTAGAAGTTTTTGCAAATGCTGCGAGTTTGATTTGTAATGCGCCAATTGCGTTAGTTTCTGTTTTTGATGAAAACTATCAAGTGATTAAAGCAAATTGTGGAATCGAGGTAGATATTGTTCCGCGTCAACAAACGATATGTCAATTTTCTTTGGTAGAAAATGAAATTTTGGTGATTGATGATGTGACGAAATTTGAACCTGCAAAAAATATTGCTGGTGTAAAAGCCGCAAATATTCAGTTCTATGCTGGTGTTCCGTTGATTGATGATAATGGAAATGCGTTGGGAACATTATGTGTAAACGACCATTATCCAAGAACGTTGGACGAAAAACAATGTAATCTATTGATTCAACTTGGGAAAAATATTACTAAATTATTGGTTAGTAAAAAGCGAAAAAAAGACGCTTCTTATTTTCAAAATATCTATAAAATATCTAATAATCTTATTGGAGTTGCCGATATTAATGGTGTTCTAAAATCTATAAATCCTTCTTTTAAAGAGGTTTTAGGAATAAAAGATGAAAAGGCAATTATTGCAGAAAACTTTTTAGATTTTGTTTCGGAAAAAGATAAAACGAAAGTCAATACCTATTTATCAAATCTTAAAAATAATACAGATTCAATCAATTTTAAATGTTTGATGTGTTCTCCTGAATCTCAAGAAGAGAAGTTAGTGGAATGGTATACAAAATCTAACTTAAAAATTGATAACGAAATCTTTTTCTTTGGTCGAGATATTACGCTTGAAAATTCGAAAAAAGTAGAATTAGAAAATAGCGAACGTAAGTTTAGAAATTTCTTCAATTCTTCGCTTGGTTTAATGACAATTCATGATTTGGATGGAAATATATTGTCGATAAATAAGACAGGATTAGAATCTATGGGCTATTCAGAAAATGAGGCAAAAGATTTGAATCTGAAAAAAATAATTCCAAAATCTAATCAAAAAGAATATCAAACCTATATAGAGACGATTTTGAATAAAAAGCAAGATTCTGGTTTGATGAGTTTGATTAAGAAAGATGGTTCGTTAACATATTGGTTATACAGTAATATTTTGGACAAAGATAACGAAGGAAATCCTGTTGTAATGAGTACTGCTGTGGATATGACACAAAGGACTTTGTTGGAAAGAGATCTTAATCGTGTTCGTCAGTTGCTAGATCATACGTACGAAGTTGCGAATGTTGGAGGTTGGAAATATGATTTAGTGAAGCAAAAATTAATTTGGGCTGATATAACGAAAAAAATCCATGAAGTTGAACCAGATTATGAACCAAATGTAGAAACTGCACTCAATTTTTATGAAGCTAAAAGTAGTTATCCAAAAATAAAGAAAGCCTTTAAAGATGCGATAGAAAAAGGAATCGAATATGATATGGAGTTACAGATTGTTACGCAAAAAGGAAAAACAATTTGGGTAAGATGCAAAGGAATTCCAGAATTTGTAAATGGAGAATGTGTTAGCGTTTTTGGAATTTTTCAGGATATTAATGAGAGAAAACGTTATACGTTAGAGTTGACAAGACAAAAAGCTATTTTCGAAACGTTTATTAATCACGTACCTGCTTCTGTTGCAATGTTTGATAGTGAAATGAATTATCTGACTTTGAGTAATCAATGGAGTGATGAATTTGCGATAAAAAAGAAAAATGTGATTGGAAAATCTCATTACGAAATGTACGATGTTCCTGCTGAAAGAAAAGCGATTTATGAGGCTTGTTTGCAAGGTCAAAATTATTCGAATGAAGATACCATTTATCGCACGCCAAAATATGACACGGATCAACACTATTCGTGGGCGATTCATCCGTGGTATATCAATAAAAAACAAATTGGCGGTTTGATTATGTTTTCGCAAAATATAACAGAATCTGTCAAGAAAAATAGAGAACTTAAAAAAGCAAAAAAGAACGCCGATATCGCTAGTAAAGCAAAGTCTGAGTTTTTAGCCAATATGAGTCACGAGATTCGGACGCCGTTAAATGGTGTGATTGGTTTCTCTGATTTATTGTTGAAAACTCCGCTTAATCCAACTCAAAAACAATATTTGAATTTTATTAATGATTCTGCAAATTCATTATTGTCAATAATAAATGACATTTTAGATTTCTCTAAAATTGAATCGGGTAGAATGGATGTTTCGATAGAAAAAAATAATCTGTTCGAATTAGGAAATCAAGTAATCAATGTGATTCTTTATCAAGCCGAAAACAAAAAAATTGAATTGTTGTTGAATATAGATAATAATTTACCTCAATTTATTTGGATTGATGAAGCTCGATTGAAACAAGTGTTAATTAATCTACTTGGAAACGCTGTGAAATTTACGGATAGTGGAGAAATAGAACTAAAAATTAGTCCAGTTGAACCAATTGTGAAAGGAGAAAAAGCAAAACTGAGATTCTCTGTTCGTGATACAGGAATTGGTATAAAACCAGAAAAACAAGCCAAGATTTTTGATGCGTTTACACAAGAGGATAGTACTGTTAGTAAGCGTTTCGGAGGAACAGGTTTAGGTTTAACAATTTCGAATAAATTATTAAATTATTTCGGAAGTCATCTAGAATTGCAAAGCGAAATAGATAAAGGTTCTACATTTTTCTTTGATTTAGAAGTTGATTACGAATATAATATTGAGCAACAATTTGATCATTTGGACGAAATAAATCATGTGTTGATTGTAGATGATAATCAAAGTAATCAAATGATTTTGCAACATATGTTGAAGTTCAAAAATATAACATCTGATATTGCGAACAATGGAATGGAAGCGCTTCAGAAAGTTTTGAATGGCGATGTTTACGATGTTATTTTGATGGATTATCACATGCCAGTTTTGAATGGTTTAGAAACAATTCAGAAAATAAAAGAGTATTTTATAACAAAGAACACAAAAACTCCTTTAGTATTATTGCATAGTTCTTCTGAGGATGAATATCTAATTCAGAAAGCAAAAGAATTGGGAATAACTTCTCGTTTATTGAAACCAATTAAGTCTGAAGAATTGTTTGAAACGCTGCGTAAAACGATTATTGATTCGAAAGAAATTCAAACTATAGAAATTGAAAATCAAGAAGAAATTTCACAAGATTTTTCGAAACAATTTCACATTTTAATTGCTGATGATAATTTAGTTAATATGACTTTAAATCAGCAGATTATAAAAAATATTGCGCCAAATTCTATTTTATATACAGCTGCAAATGGTGTGGAAGCAGTGTCGATTTGTCAAGAAAATAAAGTCGATTTAATCTTGATGGATATTCAAATGCCAGAAATGAATGGTATTGAAGCAACTAAGGTTATTCGTTTATTAAACAATTTTCAAGAAACTCCGATTATAGCAGTGACAGCGGGAAATGTAAAAGGCGAAAAAGAAAAATGTCTTGATGCTGGATTGAATGATTTCTTAGCAAAACCAATTCGAGAAAAAGATATTTTTGATGTCCTAGAAAAATGGTTAGACTTTTCTCAATATGAAAAGATTGAAACCAATGATTTTGGAAATCACCTTGATCTTTCGATGATAAATAATTATACGAAAGAAGACGAATCGTTTAGAAAAACATTTATAGAAATAATTATTAATGAGTTAGAAAAATCTATACTAGAATTTGAAACTTATTCCAACAAACAAAATTTAGAAGGATTAAATCAATTAGGTCATAAAGTAAAAGGAACAGCAAAAACCGCTGGACTTACAATTTTGGCTGATTTAACCGAACAAATAGAAAAATCAACTTCAATCAATTACCTACAAGAAAACCAGCTGATTATTAAAGTGAAAACCGAAATAGAATTAGTTATTAACTATTTAAATAATATTTAAAAACCAATATTATGCAGATTTTAATTGCCGAAGACGATGAATTGATTTTAAAAACAATTGAGCACAAACTGAAAAAAGAAGGTTACAAAGTTGTTTTAACACGAAATGGAAAAGAAGCAATCAGTAAGATTGAGACTGAAGATATTGATTTGATTATTACCGATATTATGATGCCTTTTGCGTCTGGTTTGGAGATTATTAGTGCTGTTAGAAAAAGTAAGAATTCCGATACACCAATGATTATTTTGTCTTCTTTAGGGCAAGAAGATGTGGTAGTGGAAGCATTTAATTTGGGTGCAAATGATTTTATGGTGAAACCATTTAGTCCTATTGAATTGTCGGTTCGCGTGAAGAAATTGCTAAAATAAAAGCATGATTATCCTACAAATAATAACCTATTCCGAGTTAGTCGTAGGAATTTATATTCTGCTTATTTTACTTTTTTTGATAATCATTTATACATTGTTGAAAAGTATAATTGAGTATAAAATCATTACTAAGAAAAATAAGTGGAATGCGATTATTGATCAAGAAATTTATGAAACAATTTTGGATGATGAGCCGAATTCGAATAATGATTTTAAGGATTATTTGAAATCAAGTTCATTCAAACATTATTTTATCAAAAAATTATTAAAAGCAGAACAAAATTTTTCTGGAAATTCGAAAGAAAACATTCGAAATTTATTTGATCATTATCAACTAAAAAAAATATCCTTACAGAAATTAAATAGTCAAAAAGATTACGAAATCGCCGAAGCAATACAGGAAGTTACGGCGATGAATCATGTTGAAACTTTACCGAAAATAAAAAGTATGTTACAGCATAAAAATGATTTAGTTCGATCTGAAGCGCAATATGGTTTGGTAAAATTTTCTGGTTTTGAAGGTTTATTTTTTTTAGATAATTTACAGGAACAATTGACGGATTGGCAACAGTTGAAATTGTTGGATGCGATTACAATTTTACCAAATAATAATGAGGTTGAAACGATAATTTCGAATTGGTTAAAATCATCTAATCAAAGTGTGAAAATTTTAACAATGAAATTAATTCGCAAGTTTCAATTGTTACAAATGCACGATTTGGTCGCAGATAATTTGCATGATTCTGATGAAAAAGTTGTGGAAGAAACGATTAAAACATTAGTCAGAATCGAAGATGATTCAACTTCAAAGCTATTGATTGAGCAATATGAAACATGTAACGAAAAGTTTCAAATTCAAATTTTAAAAGCCTTAGAGAAAATTTCTAATCCAGAAAATAACACATTTTTAGAAACTCAAGCAAAGGAAAATCCTTCATTTTCTGTCAAAAAAGCAAGTGTAAAAGCTTTAAATAATTGTTGTTCAAAAACCAATTTACAAAAACTTGCACATCAATCAAACTCTCCTGAATTAAAACAAATTATTAATCAAATTATCCAAGAAAACTAATCATGAATTGGCTAGAAACGGCTTTCGATTTTTTTATTTACGGCTTCCTTTTTTATTCAATCCTATTAATTTTAGTCTACGGTTGGATTGGTTTTTATGCAAAAGGAGCGATAAAATCTTATATACGAAAAAACAGTTTTACCGATTATTCGCTTATTGCAACATCGCCAAATGCGCCAACTTTTAGTCTGATTGCGCCCGCTTATAACGAAGGTGCAACGATTGTGGAGAATGTGCGTTCGTTGTTGTCGTTGTATTACAATCAACTCGAAATTATTATTGTAAATGATGGCTCCAAAGATGATTCGTTGAAACGATTAATTGAAGCGTATGATTTGATTAAAATTGATTATTTCGTTGAAGGAAATATCGAAACGAAACCAATTAATGCGATTTATAAAAGTACAAATTCTGTTTTCAAGAAATTAATTATTGTTGACAAAGTAAATGGAGGAAAATCGGATGCGCTAAATGTCGGAATTAATATTGCAACAAACGATTATATTGTTTGTATTGATGTCGATTGTATTTTAGAACAAGATGCGATTCTGAAGCTTGCAAAACCGTTTATGGATGAGGCAAAAGCGAAAGTAATTGCATGTGGGGGCGTAATTCGTTTGGCGAATAATTGTACCATTGTTGACGGAAAAATTGTCGATGTTAATTTGCCAAAAACTCGTTTAGGAAGAGCGCAAGCGTTAGAATACATTCGAGCATTTCTTTTGGGAAGAATGGCGTGGTCGCGCGCCAATGGTTTGATGCTGATTTCGGGTGCTTTTGGTGCTTTTGATCGTGAAATTGTGCTTCAATGTGGCGGTTACGATCACGATACAGTTGGTGAAGATATGGAGCTTGTTGTGCGAATGAGACGTTATATGCACGAACAAAAATTGGCCTATAAAGTGGTGAATATTCCCGTTCCGCTTTGTTGGACAGAAGTGCCAGAAAGTAAAGAAATTTTAACCAAACAACGCAATCGTTGGATGCGTGGAACGATAGAAACATTGTGGAAACATCGTATTTTATTTTTCAATCCTAAATATGGAAAACTTGGAATGATGAGTTATCCGTATTGGTTTTTCTTCGAATTTTTAGGACCGATTATCGAATACATTGGTTGGATCATTTTCGTTGTTTTATTCTTTTTAGGATTAATAAATTGGCATATTTTCTTTCCTTTAATGGCTTTTGTATTGCTTTACGGAATTTTATATTCGATTTATGCCATTCTGATTGATTTGATGACGTATAATGTTTATCACAAAAAAGGCGATATTCCGAAATTATTTTTTACGGCGTTTATAGAGCCGTTTACATTTCATCCATTTGTTGTGATGGCAGGCGTGAAAGGGGTGAAGGATTTCTTTCTGAAAAATAATTCGTGGGGAGAAATGACACGACAAGGTTTTGGTGGAAATCAAGCGAAAGAATTATCTATTTGGCAAAAACTGAAACTTGGATTCATTAATTTAGTTCAACAAACTACTTTTATTTCGTTGGTTTATTTGTTACTTTTTGGATTGTCATCAATTCTTGAATTTTATCTTTATCAAGAAAATCTTACAACAACTTCTAATCAAACTTTATTTTTTGACTTATTCGTACATAATATTGTTTTTGCTTTAGATAGTATTTTTGTGGTGAGTTTTATTTATTTTTTGTTGCAATTTTATTCGATAAGTTGGGCAAAAAAATGGATCGTTTTTGCGTATTCTTTTTTAATTATTTCAAATGTTTTATTGATTAAATATTTTCAAACAACACTCAATTTATTAGGTTCAGATTTGTTTTCTTATACGTTCGAAGAATTGAAATTAATTATTGAGCATCAGGTGTTGTAAATGTTACAAATATTCTTTTATCAATCGCTGTAATTGCTATTTTAACAACGATATTTATTTTCGGTTATCGATTAAAAATCAATCAAAAAATTCTTCAATTACCATTAATAATTTTGAGTTTTTTATCGTTTATTATACCAATTAATTTGTATTTAAAAAGCACTCAAAATGATGAGTTTTCATCTAATCTAATTTCGAGTAAATCTTCTTATTTTTTCTCAAATTCGATTGAACAATATGCAGAAGATAAACTTTCGGAAATTGACTTTTTAAACTCAAATTCGAGTTCAAATAATGAAGATAATCGACATTATTTTGATAAAACCAATTATCCATTTTTGTATCAAGACGAGAACAAAAATTTCTTTGCGGATCAATTTAATCTAACAACAGAAAAACCGAATGTTGTTTTTATTGTGATTGAAGGTTTGGGACGAGCTTTTAGTAACGAAGGTGCATATTTAGGTTCTTTTACACCATATATCGATCAGCTTTCGAAAAAGGGTTTGTATTGGGAAAATGGATTAAGCACGACGGGAAGAACATATGGAGTTTTACCTGGATTGACGGGTTCTTTGCCATTTGCTGAAAATGGTTTTATGGAACAAAAAAACTTACCTCAACATTTCAATTTGTATAATTTGTTAAAAAGTAATGGTTATAAAACTGGTTATTTTTAAGGTGGTGATGCTGATTTTGATTTTATGTCGAAATACTTGAATTATTCAGGTGTTGAAACTATTATTGATGAAAATGATTATGAAAGTAATTATGCTAAAATTCCGTCAAATAATGGATTTTCTTGGGGATTTGACGATCATTCAGTGTTCAAAAAATATTTAGCAACGCAGAAAGAAAATAATCAACCGTATTTTAATGTTTTGATGACGTTAGCGACGCATAGTCCTTTCTTAATAAACAATGTTGAGAAATATAATAAGCAGTTTGAAACGTTGATTAAATCTCGAAATTATGATGCGACAACTTTGACGACAGTAAAAAAATATAAACAACAATTGGTGACCTTTTTGAGTGTTGATGAAGCTGTAAAAAACTTTTTCGAAGCTTATCAAAAGCGTTCAGATTTTAATCAAACTATTTTTGTGATTACTGGAGATCATCGAATGCCAGAAGTTCCGATGGAAACAAAGATTGATCGTTTTCATGTTCCGATTATTGTCTATTCTCCTTTGTTGAAGTCACCGAAAAGATGTCAAATGTTGTGACGCATTTTGATGTTGCGCCAACTTTCGTGACATATTTTAGAGATTCGTATAAAATGAAATTACCGAATTACGTGACTTGGATGGGACAAAATCTTGAAAATGGTAAAACGAATTATAGAAAACAAGGCGTTCCGTTGATGCAAAATAAAAATATTTTGGACGATTATGTTTTTCAAAATTATCATTTGTCAGGAGGGAAGTTATATCGAATCGAAAAGAATTTAACAGAAGATGTTGAACAAAATTCGAAAATGGAAACAGAGTTGAAAAATCGTTTGAAAAGCTTTAAAACAAAAAACCATTCTTTGAAAAATACTCAAAAAATGGTTCCTGATTCTATATTTAATCGTTATATCAATTAGAATTTTCGGCTGTACGAAACACTTACATCAAATTGATTTCCTTTTTGATTTGGTCGATATTCTTGATTATAATAATTCGCACCAATTGAAATTAAGTTTAATTCATTGATTGAAAAGTTATAATCTGCTCCAATTTTGAAGGACTTCAATTTGTAAGTTGTATCTTCTAAAAGATTGTTGTTAAAATCTTCTGGCGAAATACCTGTACCAATCGCTAAGCTTAAATAATTGTTTGCATCGCCCGTATAATAACGCGTTGTGAATGTATACGAATGCGAAATGTTGTTGTTACTTGGCGTTACAAATGCACGTAAATTGAACCAATAATTTTTATAATATTTTCCAATTGATCCCGTAAACATCCAAACATCATCCGAAAAATGAAGTTGACGATAACCTAACTCGGCTTCAAAACTTTTGGGTAAATTAGCGTAAAGAGAAGCGCCTGTGCGATATTTAGGGAAAATTCCATCACTATCCGAATATCCGCCGCCGACGTACATGTAAAATGTCTTAGAAAGTCTTGGATAAGCTTCTACTTCGTATTGAACACCATTATCTCTAAACTTGTTTGCGTAATTTACTTTAAAGACCAATGAACCTATCGAAGTTTGTCTTTTATAACTAACCGAAACTTGATGCCAATCATCTGCAAATTGTTTGTCAAAATGCGAGTAATTGTAATTAACACCAATTGCGTTTTTAGTATTATTGATTTCAATACGATTTGCTAATTCACGTGCTTCCGTATTCTTGGGATTAATTGCTAATAATTCTTTAATTGTTTTTGAAGCTTCATCATAAGCATTGTTTGAATTAAGAACTTTAGTTTTTAACAACAATAAATCCTCATTTTTAGGATATTTAATTAATCCACGATCAATAATAGAAACGGCTTCTGTATAATTATCATTCCAATATTCAAGCGATGTGTAAGCTAAATAGAAATCGGTAGAAGGGGCCATGTTTTTTTCAATATTCTGAAAAATTTTTCTTGCTTCTTCGGTTTCATCATTCCACGTATATATTCGTCCCAAAAAAACAGCGATATCTGTATATTCTGGCGATTGATCTAAAGCTTGTAATGCAAGTTTCTTGGCAGTTGTATAATCTTTTTCTTCGAAAGCTTTGTGACGTGCTTCTTGAAATAAATCATCCGAACTTTTCGATTCTTGACTATACGAAAATAAAGGTAAAAAGGTAAGAGTAAAGAGTGTTTTTCTTAAAAATGATTTTTGAATCATGTGGTAAAAACGTACTTTATTATGAGGATAAAGATATAATTATTTAGAGCATAAAAAAAGCTCAAGAAAATAAATTCTTGAGCTTTGTTGTACCTCAGGCGGGACTTGAACCCGCACGTCCTAATGGACACAGGATTTTAAGTCCTGCGTGTCTACCAATTCCACCACCAAGGCATCCACTTCTAGGAAAGAAGTTGAGCGGGAAACGGGACTCGAACCCGCAACATTCAGCTTGGAAGGCTGACGCTCTACCAATTGAGCTATTCCCGCGTGCAAATTGTAAAAATCAAATTAAAAAGTACCTCAGGCGGGACTTGAACCCGCACGTCCTAATGGACACAGGATTTTAAGTCCTGCGTGTCTACCAATTCCACCACCAAGGCAAAATTTGATTTTTATGAATTTTTATATTTCAAAGAGCGGGAAACGGGGCTCGAACCCGCGACCTCAACCTTGGCAAGGTTGCGCTCTACCAGCTGAGCTATTCTCGCGATTGGAGTGCAAATATATAAAATCAATTTCTAATAATCCAAATCAAATTTGAATAAAATTTTAAAAATATATTTGCACTTATTTTAATTAGTTGATAGGCATTAACATATCAGCTACTTCTTTTATTTTATCTTTCATCTTTTTACGGTGAACGATCATATCAACGAAGCCTTTTTCTAATAAAAACTCAGAAGTTTGGAATCCTTCTGGTAAATCTCTACCAATAGTTTCTTTGATAACACGTGGTCCAGCGAATCCAATTAATGCTCCTGGTTCTGCCATGATAATGTCACCAATTGATCCGAAAGATGCTGTAATTCCTCCAAAAGATGGATTTGTTAAGATTGTAATATAAGGAATATTGTTGTCTGCTAATTGAATTAATTTAGCTTCTACTTTTGCTAATTGCATCAACGAAATTGCAGCTTCCATCATACGCGCACCACCAGATTGTGTAATGATAATATAAGGTGTTTTGTGTTTGATAGAATAATCAATTGCACGAGCAATTTTTTCTCCCATTACAGATCCTAAAGAACCTCCAATAAATTTGAAATCCATACAAGAAATTGTAATGTCACGTCCATGAATTTTTCCAGTCGCATTGCGAATAGAATCTGTCATTCCCGTTTTCTTTTTAATTTCTTTTAAACGATCTTTATAAGGTTTTGTATCTGTCCAATTTAATGGGTCTTTACTTTCTACTTTTACATCTAATTCTGTGAATTTACTATCATCAAATAAGATATCAAAGTATTCTTGAGAACCAATTTGTACGTGATGATCATCCTCTGGACTTACATACGCATTTGCTTTCAGTTCTTCAGTTTCAATAATTTTTCCTGATGGCGTTTTATACCATAAGCCTTTCTTAACGTCTTTTTTAGACTCTGTAGGCGTTGTAATATTTTTCTTGCTTCTAATAAACCAAGGCATATTCTCTGTTTTTATTTGATAGAAATAATCTTAAAGAAAAGATTATCCTAAAGTATTAACATTATTTAAATCGTGGAAAGCTTGGATTAATCTATCTTTGAAAGAAACCTCTCCAGCTCTTAACCACACGCGTGGATCATAATATTTCTTGTTAGGAGATTCTGGACCTTCTGGGTTTCCAATTTGTCCTTGTAAATAAGCTGCATTTTCGTCAAAATATTTACGAATTCCTTCCATAAATGCATATTGTAAATCTGTATCAATATTCATTTTGATAACTCCGTAGCTAATTGCCTCTCTAATTTCTTCTAAAGTAGAACCAGAACCTCCGTGGAATACGAAGTTAACAGCGTTGTCTACACCATACTTTTCGTTGATGTATTTTTGCGAGTTATCTAAAATTTTAGGAGTCAAGACAACATTTCCTGGTTTGTAAACACCGTGTACATTACCAAATGCTGCTGCAATCCAGAAATTATCAGAAATAGATTTCAAGTTTTCGTAAACGTAAGCAACTTCTTCTGGTTGAGTGTATAATAATGAATTGTCAACATTAGAATTGTCAACACCATCTTCTTCACCACCTGTGATACCTAATTCCATTTCCAAAGTCATTCCAACTTTAGACATTCTTTCTAAGTATCTTTTGCACGTTTCTACGTTTTCTTCTAAAGGCTCTTCAGACAAATCTAACATGTGAGAACTAAATAAAGTCTTTCCGAATTTATTAAAATGTTCTTCGTTAGCGTCCATAATTCCATCAATCCAAGGCAATAATTTTTTTGCACAGTGGTCTGTATGTAAAATTACAGTAGCTCCGTAAGATTCAGCTAAAGTGTGAATATGTTTTGCTCCCGCAATAGCACCTTTGATAGCAGAAAGTTGATTTTCTCCTTTCAATCCTTTTCCGGCATTAAAAGCAGCACCTCCGTTAGAAAATTGAATAATAACTGGAGAGTTTACTTCAACTGCAGCTTCCATTGCAGCGTTAATAGTATCTGAACCGATGACATTACACGCTGGTAAAGCGTATTGATTTGCTTTTGCATCATTGATAATGTCTTGAACTAATGAACCGGTAGCAACACCGGCAGGAAATTTTCTGCTCATTATGTTAGTATTTTGTGAAACAAATATAGATGTTTTTTTAGAAAGGATAATTAATTCCGAAGTGGATTCTTGGTTTAAGCAAATTAAAATTGTCAAATTGCCAGCGATCACCTAATTCATAAGAAGGGTCATAAATTTTGTAACCCAAATCAAATCTTACAATTGCAAACGTACCAATGTGATAACGGAAACCTAATCCAGAACCAATTCCGAATTCTTTGTAAAAATCTTTGAACTTAAATAATGTTTCTGGACGATTTTTATTAACACCCCAAATATTACCAGCATCAAGAAAATATGCACCTTCCAAACTTCCAAAAAGATTGAAGCGATATTCAGCATTGAATAATAATTTCATGCTTTCAAATTCTAAACTTTGATTTTTAGAATCGATACGTGGTTTACTTCCAGGACCTAATGTCAACGGTGCCCAACCACGAACATCATTTGCTCCTCCAGCCGAATAACTTCTTACAAAGGGTGCAACATCTGAGTTTCCATATGGTTGAATGATTCCGAATAAGAAACGTCCCGCTACGCTAGAATTTGAATTTAATTTGAATTTTCGTCTAACATCCACATCAAATTTTACGAATTGAGAATAAGGAATTCCAAAGATCAAACCTGCTTGATTTCCATCTCGATCTGGTTCTGCTTTATTAAAACCAAAAGCCTTGTCTAAACCTCTTAATACATTTCCGGCTAATTCAATTCTTGCTTGAATAAACCAAGGATTACTTTTTGGTCGAAATGAATTTTCTTGATTAAATGTAAATTGATAGATAAAAGAGTTGATTAACACATTTTGAGAAATATTAGCTTTTCTATATAACATATTCTCAAAATCAACATACAACTTTGCATCTTCTCCTGTTAATGAACTTTGGAATCCTTTGTCAGCTTCGATTGCGTCTGTTAATTCATCGTCCGTTACATAAATTGGTGCATTAGGATTGTATGCGTAATATAAATTTTTTACTTCGTTTTTTGTATTATTATCTTTTGTAAATACTTCATAATAGCGATCTTTTTTTCGATTACTAATAAATTCCGTATTAAATAAAGAGACTTTGTGTTGAAACTCCGAACTCGAAATATCCATATCAAAACCAAAACCATAAGTTGTTTTGTCTAAACCTACATTTTTCTGCGTACTTGCATTCATTCGAATAGCAGATTCGGCAGTAAAACGTTTTGGTAAAATATTATCAAGATTAATTGGTGTCAATAAATAAGGAAACTTCAACTTTGTTTCGATTGCGATTTCATAAGCATTTAAGAATGCTTTATTCATTGAGAAATCTTTGTTGACAGAACCTAAAGTTCCTTTTAAAGTTGTTTCTAAATTTTCTCCTCCTCCAAATAAATTTCTCGAAGTTAAAGTCATCCCGGGAGAAATCGCAAAATTCATATAGCGAGAAGCATAACTTTCGACAAAGAGATTCAAGTCATATTTCTTTTTTGGCGTAAAGAAAACATCTATATTTAGGATAGAATCTTGTTTATTAATTCGGAATCCATGTAAGTTAATGTTCTCTTTCTTGAAAATATTACGTTTTGTCTGAATTTCTTGTCGTTGACGATACAGTTGACCAGGACGAATTACAAATGCATCTGTAAAATATCTTGGTCGATATTCTGGCTCTTTTGTATATAAAACGTTATAATCTTTATATTCTTCTTTGATTAATTTACTTTCATCATCAACAAAACTGCGAGAATCTGCATAAATATTTATCTTCCCAAAACGATATTGTGTAAAAGGTGTAATGCTATCCGTTTTCAAAGAATCTTGAATATATTTATCAATAAACATCGTTACATCAAGGCGTTTGTTACTTTTTAATGTATCCGCTTCAAAATATAAATCTTCGCCCGAATCATTGAAATCATAGTAACCTCTATTCTTTAACAAATCGATAATACGATCGCGTTCTTCCTCAAATTTGTCAAAATTATATTGATCTCCAGCATGCAAAACAGTTTGTTTTCCAAGAGGAGAATTCAAGTATTCTTCTATTTTTTGATCAGCTATTTTTTGATCATATGTTTCGATATAAGAAGGTTCACCTAACTTAATATCATAAATTGTTTCTGCTTTTTTTGCAACAGAATCTTTATCATAGGAAACTGCTACTTTCGAATCGAAATAACCTTTATCATGAAATAATCTATTTAAGTTCTTTGCTGAAAATTCTGATTGTTGTTCATCTAACAAAACTGGCGCCTCTCCTTGATTATAATAAAGACGTTCTTTCCATAAACTCTGCCCAACATATTCGCTCAGATTATTCTTCGTTAGTAAACTGTCCAATAATTTTTGGTTACGAACCGAAGCGTCTTGTCGATAATATTCCTGAAAAGTTTCATCAAATTTCGCAGGAGACCAATTGTAAACCCATTGCCAAAGAGGGAAAAAACCAAGGAACTTACCAGCTGGCTTTTGTTTTACATAATCACTTAAATCTTTGTTGATTATAGTTTTTTTCTTCTTAATATCGGGATCTTCTTTATCGTAGATAAATTTGTTCTTTACAAACAAATATTCTCCTTCAGGTACTTTCTTAGTTGTACTACAGCTATAAAAAAGTAATCCTAAACAAGAGATAAGTGTTATATTTGTTGTAATTTTTTTTTGCATAAATATGTTATCAAATAACGTTATTAAGATAATAACTTCTCTGGGTTCTAAAAAATATAGACAAAAATATAATTTGTTTGTCGTAGAAGGTGTTAAAAATATCGGGGAAGTTATAAAAAGTTCTATAAATATTAAAGAATTATTTATAATTGAAGACTTTTGGCCAGAAGCTACACACATCAAAAAGACTTTTATTGAAGAAAAAGATTTGAAAAAGATCAGTTTCTTAACTACTCCGAATGTAGGTTTAGCACTTTGTGAATTACCTAATTATGATGAAAATATCAAGTTAAATGGTTTGAGTATTGCCTTGGATGATATTCGCGATCCAGGTAATTTAGGAACAATTATCCGCTTGGCAGATTGGTTTGGTGTAGAAGATATCTTGTGTACCAAAGAATCTGTGGATATGTACAACCCAAAAGTTGTGATGTCGACAATGGGATCTTTTACAAGAGTCAAAGTTCATTATATCGATTTGGAGAAATACTTATCTGACTATAAAGGAAACATTTTCGGAACTTTTATGGAAGGAGAATCTATTTATGAACAAATACTTCCACAAGAAGGTATCTTGGTTATGGGGAACGAAGCGAATGGAATTTCTCCAGAAATCGAGAAGTTAACGACACATAAACTAAGCATTCCGTTCTTTGGGAAAAATGGTTCTACCGAAAGTCTCAACGTTGCCGTTGCAACAAGTGTCATCTTAGGCGAATTTAAGTCTCAACTTTCTCACAAATCATAAAAAAAACTTAATGTTTATAAACGGGTAACTATTCCACAAATAAATATATACTTTAGTAGAAACAAACAATAAGATTAAGAAAAAACACATGAAATATGTAGCGGTTGTTCTTGCTTCTGCAATGCTGTTTATGGGAAGCTGTAGCAAGAAAAACGAACAAAAAGAAGAAGTTAGAAAGAAGGATCCTCATGCTTTGCGCTATGATTCGTTGGATTGGAAAGCAGATTTCAAGCCAATGAAGTACACACAAGCAGAACTTAATGATTACAGAAATAAACTAAACACCTATTATAAAGACTTTTGGGTTGACGGGAAAGTGAGCGGAGGTTTGTTGGTTGTGAAGAATGGGCAAGTACTTTTAGAGCAATATCAAGGGATGGCAGACGAAAGACATAAGCGTCCTATTACTGCCGAAACGCCTATTCACATTGCATCTATCTCGAAAGTTTTTACATCTATGGCGATACTTAAGCTTGTAGAAAAAGGTAAAATCAAATTAGATCAAAAAGTAAATACAATATTAGAAGGTTTTCCTTACGATGATATCACGGTTCGTAATTTGCTAAATCACCGCAGTGGTTTGCCAAATTATGCCAACGTTTTGTGGAATAACAAGAAGGTAATGATGGATCGCGAGAAACCAATTTCTAATCAAGATGTGTTAGATATCTTTAGAGAATTTGACGTTAAGCAAATTCGTCCCGCAGACAAAGGGTTTTATTACTCGAATACCAACTTCGCTTTTCTTGCTTTAGTAATCGAAAAGATTATGAAAATGCCTTATCCGAAAGCAATGAAATACATGGTTTTTGACCCTCTTGAGATGAATCATACCTTTGTTTTTGAGTATGATCGCGATAAAGATACAGTAGCACGTTCCTACAAATACAATGGTTACGAGTGGGCTTGGGATGATTTTGACCGCACGTATGGAGACAAAAATATCTACTCAACGCCAAGAGATTTGTACAAGTTAGATGTTGCCATGTATTCAGATGATTTCTTACCGAAGAATATAAAGAAAGAAGCTTTCCAAGGATATAGTTATGAGCAAAAAGGTTTCAAGAATTATGGGCTTGGAATGCGCTTGTTAGAATATGACAATGGTAAAAAAATATTGTATCACAATGGCTGGTGGCACGGGAATAACACCGTTTTTGTACACGATGTTAACAATCAATTTACGGTAATTGCATTAGGAAACAAGCAGAATAAGAATATATATAGTGCATTCAAATTGGCTGGACTTACAGGAACTTATCCGCTAAAAGCACCTAATAAAGACTCGATGAGGTTGCATCAACAACCAATTGTACCAAAAACAACAGCAAAACTTTCGACCAAAGTTTCAAGATAATAGCAAGGCTTTCTTATATAAGGAAGCCTTTTTTATTTTTATGAAATAATGTATTTTATTGATAATCAATAGTTTTATTTTGATAATTAAATATAAAGTATTAAATTAGAGTTAATTAACAATTTAACTAAAACACTTATTTTCTATGGCTGTAAAATACAACGTTATTCAGAAGGCTTACCCTGGAGATTCAGGAGGTCTTAAAAAGTTCTATGCAAGTTCTGTTGCTGATGGCGAAGTTTCACTTCGAAATTTGAGTAAAGAAATTGCACAAACCTCATCTGTCAGTGAGAGTGATGTGTATGCAACATTGATTGATTTGGCTAAAATGTTATCGAAACATTTGTCAGATGGAAAGATTGTTCGCTTAGGAGATTTCGGTTCTTTTCAAATAAGTATAAGTAGTGAGGGAGTGGATACTGCAAACAAAGTAAATTCGACATTGATAAAAGGGGCTAAAATACTTTTTAGGCCTGGTCTCGATTTACGAGATACTTTAGCTACTTTAAAGTATGAGAAAAAGAAATAGTTAAGATAATTTTTCTAACTTCTAATTGAAGTAAATAAAAAACGTCAAGTGGTTTTCATTAAAATCACTTGACGTTTTGTTTAAAACCTCCTTAGGTTTTATATAAAAGATAGGGAGGTTTTATAAAAAGTTTATTTATATCTCACTTGAATAATCATTAACAACATAGAAACATAGACTATGATAACTAAAAAATATTTAGATGAATTAACTTATGAAATAATAGGTTCTGCTATAGAAGTTCATAAAATAATGGGTAGAGGATTATTAGAAAGTGTTTATCATCAATGCTTAAAAGAAGAGTTAAATCATAGGAAAATAAATTTTCTCACAGAAATGAAGGTTCCAGTTGTCTATAAAGAAAAACTACTTGATCTTGATTTTCGTTGTGACCTCTATGTAGAAAATAGTATAGTTGTTGAGTTAAAAGCTGTACAGGATATTGTTCCTGCTTATGAAGCTCAATTATTAACTTATATGAAACTACTGAAATGTCCAAAAGGAATACTAATCAACTTCAATTGTTTTAACATATTTAATGAAGGACAAAAAACGTATGTTAATGAGTTTTTTACTCATCTTCCAAATTATTAAACCCATGTATTTATATTGTTAGAATAGATAGGTTTTAAATTTTGTTTTGGTAAAATCATAACTACATAGAAACATAGATTTTGATTAATAATTATAACCTTCTATAAATCTAATGTGAAAATAAAATATCTATTCTAATCTTTATAAATATTTAACCTATGTATCTATGTGGTTAAAAAAGATAAAATATTAAAAACATAGAGACATAGATAAAGATATAACTTGTGTTTTAAAGTGTTTAAAAAAAGAAAATATAAAACTTTATGAGTTTCTTACTGTTTAATATCCATAATATCTCGCAATACATTTCCAAAGATATTAAATCCAAGAACCAATAACATAATAGCTAATCCCGGTAGAATTGCCAAATGTTGTTTCCCTAAAATAATATGATTATAATGTTCTTTGATGATGTTTCCCCAAGACGGAGTAGGAGGTTGTGCACCAATTCCAAGGAAACTAAGACCACTTTCTACTAAAATTGCCGAAGCAAAATTGGCAGCAGATATAACGATAATAGGAGCAATGACATTAGGTAATATTTGGTTGAAGATAATTCTTGCGTCTGAAAAACCTAAAGCTTTTGCCGCTTCTACGAATTCTTTTTCTCTGTAGGATAGGAATTGCCCACGAACTACACGTGCAACTTCTACCCACATCGTTAGTCCAACTGCGATAAATATCTGCCAAAATCCTTTTCCAATAGCTAAGGTAATTGCAATAACCAATAGTAAAGTTGGGATAGACCACACAACATTTATCAACCACATTATAATGTTATCTGTTCGTCCCTTGTAATAACCTGCAAGAGCACCCAAGGAGATTCCGACAACTAATGAAATGAAAACAGCGATAAACCCGATAAGAAAAGAAATTCTTGTCCCGATAATTAATCGAGAATAAAAGTCTCTTCCGTAAGAATCTGTTCCAAGTAAATAGGTTTTTGTATAGATAAAATCCTTCTCTATATCTTGCGTTTTGATATTATGCTTTGTCCAAGTTAACAAATCTATCTTTACTGCTTCACCACTTAGTCCGTTTCCTATATATGGAACATAAGTAATGCTTTGTCCATTTCTTTTGTAAGATGTGATACTTATTTGTTCGGTATCGATCTCTTTCCCGAATATAAAATCAGAAAAGTTAGTCTTTCCTGAATAATTAGGTAAGGGGATTTCGATTGTTTTTTGCTGATAACCTATAGGTGAATATGCAATGGTTAAGTCTTGTCTGTTTGCATTTTCCGTTTTGTCGGACGCAAAGACATAAGCAAAAATAGAAATGATTGCAGCTAATACTATTACACTAAAAGAAAGAACACCAAGGGTGTTCTTTCTTAATTTATTGAATACGATATGAGAAAATGAACCGTTTTCTTGTTCCATTATTTAATGTCTCTTAAAACGTTAACAGCTTCGTTTAAATAAAAGTCTTTTTGCATTCCTTTGAACCAATTGTTACGTTTAGCTTTTAGTACAGTATCTGTTTTTGTAGTTGCCAAATCGTTTTGATTCATTGTAAATTTGAAATTGTTTTTATACTTGTCTAAAGCTTCGAATTTCTTGATTTTATCTTCGCGAGTTTTACGGTACGTTTTGTAATCTTCTAAGTTCAAAGGAATCTCTTTTACATCTTCCATTGATTTGATGAACTTGAAACTTTCGTTCATTAATGCTAAGTGTGCATTGTTTGCCAAACGAGTTTTACTGTTCGCTTTAATCTTCGCTAAATCGAAAGCAGAAGGCCATTTTGCAATAACCAATGGTTTGATTTGATCCCAGTTCAAGGCTTCTGGACGAGAAGCTTCGCTGATATCTTCGTAAGTGAATTGATCAACTAATGCAATGTCCGACTGAACTCCTTTCAATTGTGTAGACCCTCCGTTTACTCGGTAGAATTTTTGTATTGTTAACTTAATAGCTCCTAACTCATCACTTCCCGACTGACGATCTAAAGGCAAGATTGTTTGTACAGTACCTTTACCAAAGGTTTGCGGTGAACCCACGATAACAGCGCGACCATAGTCTTGCATTGCTGCAGCAAAAATCTCTGACGCAGATGCAGAAAGCTCGTTAACCATTACTACTAAAGGCCCGTCGTATGCGATAGAATTATCTTTGTCTTCGTGAATTTTAAGCATTCCGTCCGAACGTCTCACCTGAACAATTGGTCCTTGATTGATGAACAATCCAGAGATTTTAACTACCTCTTCAAGAGAACCACCTCCATTATTTCTAACATCGAAAACAAGACCTTTGATGTTTTCTTTCTTCAAGATTTCAATTTCTTTCTTGATATCATCCGAAGGATAACGTCCGCCTTCTTTTCCCATCGGCGTATAGAACTCAGGTAAATAGATGATTCCGTATTTATCTCCTTTCTCGTCCGTAATAATAGATGAGCGAGCAAACACTTCCTCCGATTCAATTACTTCACGAATCAAAGAGATTGTTTGTTGAGAACCGTCTTTTTTCTGAATAGTCAAGACAACTTCTGTTCCTTTCTTCCCTTTAATTAGGCGAATAGCATCGCTCAAAATCATCCCAACGATGTTTTTAGCTTCACCATTTTTCCCTTGTGCAACTTTAATGATCTTGTCGCCAACTTCTAATTTATTGCTCTTCCAAGCTGGTCCGCCAACAATTAATTCAGCAATTGTAGCGTAACCTCTTTTGTCTTGTATTTTGGCTCCAATTCCTTCCATTTGTCCAGACATTTCGAACTCGAAATCCTCTTTACTTGTTGGAGAGAAGTATGTTGTGTGCGGATCGTATTGTTCTGTGAACGAGTTCATGTAAATAGAAAAATAGTTCTCGCGTTTTGTCTGTTTTATACGACGAAAATAGTCAGAAATCAAGTCTTTAACTTCTTCACGCGCCATTTTTTCTACTTCTGCAAAAGGAGTATCTTTTGTGATTTTCTTTTTCTCATCTGCCAAAGGATCTTTTACAGGTTTTATAGAAGAAGAGTTGTCTAAAGTATCTTTCTTTTGACCTTTTAATTCGTCTTGCATTGAAATGATTTCTAACATCACGTTATATTTCAAATATTTGCGCCACAAATCTTTCGCTTCGTTTTTATCTTTCGCGAATTTTGAGGTTTTATAATCGATGTTGAAATTCTCTTTTTGATTAAAATCAAAAGGTTTTGACAAGGCATCCATCGAATATTTTTCAGCTTCAGCAATACGTTTGTAGATTGTATCAACAGTTGAATTGTAAAAACCTAAGTTTTCTGATTTGTAATAATCATCTAAATTGTGATAATCTTTTTTGAATAGATCATAATCAGATTGCAATAAAAAACGTTTGCTTGGATCAATGTATTCTAAATATTTATTGAAAACATTTTCCGAAAATTTATCATCTACAGTAGCAGGTTTGTAATGTAGGTAAGTTAGGGTGTTTCGTGTATTTTTTACGATTAACTTTTCTCTTTCTTCATCTGTGTCTAACATGGGTTTGCAAAAGCAAAAAGCAAGCAAACTCATTGATAAAAACGATAGTAATACATACGTTTTTTTAATTAACATATTGCGTTGGTATTATATAAATTAATAATTTAAGACTCCTTCAAATATAAAACAAAAAAGAAATTAGAAGGAAGTTTTTTACATTTGTAAAAATGATGAATAAAAGTAAGAATAAAATATGGAAAGACCGCTAATTTTAGTTACAAATGATGATGGAGTAACTGCGCCTGGAATAAGAGCGTTGATAGAGATTGCAAAAGGATTTGGAGAAGTTTATGTTGTTGCGCCAGATAGTCCGCAAAGTGGAATGGGACATGCGGTGACAATAAATTCGACATTGTTTTGTGATGAAATAGAAGTTGATGAAGATGTAAAAGAGTATGCGTGTTCTGGAACGCCAGTGGATTGTGTAAAATTGGCTGTTTCGCAAATTTTGCCTCGTAAACCAGATTTGTGTATTTCGGGAATTAATCACGGATCGAATTCTTCGGTGAATGTGATTTATTCGGGAACAATGTCTGCTGCTGTAGAAGCTGGAATAGAAGGAATTCCTGCGATTGGTTTTTCGTTGTGTGATTTTGCTTATAATGCAGATTTTAAAGCTGGAGAAGAATTTATTAAAACAATTATTGATCAAGTTTTAAAACATAAATTACCAAAAGGTGTGGTGTTGAACGTGAACATTCCGAAGTTGAAAGAACATGAAATAAAAGGAATAAAAGTTTGTCGCCAAGCTGATGCTAAATGGGAAGAAAAATTTGATAAACGTGAAGATCCTCGTGGAAGAACGTATTATTGGATGAGTGGAGAGTTTAAAAATCTTGATAAAGGCGAAGATACAGACGAACGTGCTTTAGAGGAAGGTTATGTTTCGGTTGTGCCAGTTCGTTATGATTTGACAGCGCATCATTTTTTACCAGATTTAAGAAATTGGGATTTGTAGATTTGTAGA
>NZ_JAOCFS010000023.1:0-50211 GCF_029842105.1 Empedobacter sp. GD03797 | reverse complement strand
GTGGTTATACTTTTTTGTACAATGTAGAATGTAAAAAGTACAAAGTAAAATGTAAGCTTTACTTCAAAGTATCTCCAAACTATGTTTTATAAAACAAGAAGCTTGCTTTCATCCAACAAGAAGCTTCTAATTAGTCAACGAGAAGCTTCTTCTTGATAAAAAGGAAGCTTCCTTTTTACAACTAACTCAGAACTTACTACTCATAACTCGAAAAACACCCCTATAATCCCCTCAAGGGGATAGTTTTGTTTAGATTTTTATTTTGTAAACCTTAATTCTTACGTCTTATTACTTACAACTCAAAACTTACAACTTGAAAGAGATTCTTCACTTCGCTATCGCTACATTCTGAATGACAGTTTTTATTTTCATTATCCTTAATCCGCATTAGGGATAGGTTTACTTAGTTTTATCCCTTTAAAAATCAAATTATTTTCAATACCAATTTGTTGAATAATAAAGATAGAATCATTTTTATTTTTGATTTTAAGCGGAGAATATTTACCAGTTTCATCTTTATATGTAATATTGGCTATTTTAAAATTATTATTCATTGTTAAATCATTACACACAATTATTATTCTCTCTTTTCTTTGTATAATATCTAAAGAATGAATTATTAATTCATATTTATCAATATTATTTAAATATCTTTCATCATTAAATGTAAAATTTTTTATATCAATTTTTTTATTTCTCTCTTTGTAAAAATCCATACCTTCATTAGATATCTTAAATTCTAAATCAAAATCTTTATTATCTATAGTAGGATTATAATACCAATAAATATTTAGACCAATAAATATCAGTATTAGAATTACTATAATATATTTAATATTCTTTATCATTATTTTAAATATTGCATTCTTAAATATACTTAAAATGTACAAAAAAGCCCAACCGAAGTTGAGCTTGTATTTATCCAAAATAAAATGAATCGCGATCATTTAGGAAATTAAAATGCTTTCGAGTTTTATCTTGTTCTTCTTTATCAATTTCGAATTGTAAAATTTCGGGATGATTGTTTATCGTTTTCAAATCTTGTCCTAATGTATCAAATAAATGCGAATCGCCTTGATATTCGAGATTATAGCCATCTACACCAATTCTATTTACACCAGCAACAAAAGCCATATTTTCTATTGCTCGAGCTTTTAGAAGTGAAATCCAAGCTTCTCGACGCGCTTTAGGCCAACTTGCGTTACAAAGTATCAAATCGTAGGGATGTTCTTCTGTATTGCGAATCCAAACAGGAAATCGTAGATCGTAGCAAACAATAGATCGAATTTGCCATCCTTTATAATCTATTGTTACAATTTTATCTCCTGCAGAATATACGCCAGCTTCTTTTCCGTAACTAAACAAATGTTTCTTATCGTAAATGTAAATAGAGCCGCTTGGACAGATGAAATAAAATCGGTTATAGTATTTATCGTTTTCATGCGTAGAAATGCTTCCAGCAATCGCAGAATTCAATTCTTTAGCTTTGTGTTGCATCCATTCGAATGTTTCTCCAAAAGGTTTTTGACCAATTTTTTCTACATTCATCGAGAATCCCGAAGCAAACATTTCTGGTAACAATATAATATCAGTTTGATGATTGGCTAATAATTCATCCAAATAAGCGTGATTAGCTTTTGCATCTTCCCAGATTACATCGTATTGTATTAATGATATTTTAAGTTTATTTTGAACTTCCATTATTGATAAATTTTTGATCTAATTTTGGTTTATTAGATTGGTTGATGATGTAATACATAAAGATAAATATAAAAAAACCAATAAACGAACCACCAACTGTATCAATCGCGAAATGGCGTGACAAGTAGATTCTACTAATTGCGATACTCGGAAAATGCATTGCAAAAAATAATTGTAACCATCTGTTTTTGGTTAATAAACATAAAGTCATCGAAATTATTGCGGCTGTTAATGAATGTCCCGAAGGAAAAGTTGAAGCCATTTGTATCGCATAATCTTTGACTAGAATAATGTCTATTTTTTTCTGTGTAAAATAATATCCAGGACGTAAAACTTGTTCGAAATAGACATTCTTAAAAAAGACACTAATTGTTGTTGCAACTGCTCCAGAAGCTAATAAATAATAAAAATATCTTCGAGTTGTTTTCCAAAATAGATAACCAAGAAGTATAAAAAATAAATAATAGGTTCCGAAATCGGTATAAAAAACAAAGAGTTTATCGAGATAATGATTGCTGTATTGATTGAAATGCAGATGTAATTCGTCGCGTCCATAATATTGCGTCATAGCAATTGCAGCAAAATTGTAGATAAAAAATACGACAAAAAATGGCCAAATTCTTAGAAATAAATCTTTTTGTTGATTCATTTGAGTTGGGTTTTTAAATAACATTTATGATGATATTCTAAAATAAGTTTAGAATGAAATACTTCAAATTTAGGCAAAAAAAAACTTGACTAAATAGCCAAGTTTTAAAACGTTTTAATATTGTTTAAAAAAATTATTTTACTTTTTCTACGATTGCTTTGAAAGCTTCTGGATTGTTCATCGCTAAGTCAGCTAAAACTTTACGATTTAATTCAATTCCAGCTTTGTGGATAGCTCCCATAAATTTAGAGTAAGACAATCCGTGTAATCTTGCTCCAGCGTTAATTCTTTGAATCCATAACGCACGGAAATTTCTTTTCTTTTGACGTCTATCGCGGTAAGCGTATACTAAACCTTTTTCTACTGCATTTTTAGCAACAGTCCAAACGTTTTTTCTTCTTCCGTAATATCCTTTTGCAAGTTTTAAAACTCTTTTTCTTCTAGCTCTTGACGCAACTGCGTTTACTGATCTTGGCATAATTTTTAATTTTTTTGTAGTGGGCGAGATTGCTCTGCTTTAAGGCCCATCGACAGGGTTAATAATGAATTAATAAACCAAATAAGAACACGTTCTTATTTTAATCTTAATTGTTGTTTTACTGAATGAACATCAGCTTGATCAACTAAACCAGTTTGAGTTAAATTTCTCTTTTGTTTAGTCTCTTTTTTTGTTAGGATGTGGCTTTTAAAAGCGTGTTTTCTTTTAATTTTACCTGTTCCTGTTAATTTGAAACGTTTTTTCGCTCCAGATTTTGTTTTTAATTTTGGCATGATTACAAATATTTAAAATTAAAACGTTTTTTATTTTTTGTAAGATGATAAGAACCTAATTATTTCTTAGGTCCCATCATCATAATCATTCTTTTACCTTCAAGTTTTGGCATTTGTTCTACTTTTCCAACATCTTCCAATTCTTGAGCTAAACGTAACAATAAGATTTCTCCTTGATCTTTAAAGATAATAGAACGTCCTTTGAAGAAAACATACGCTTTCAATTTCGAACCTTCTTCTAAGAAAGATCTTGCGTGACGTCTTTTGAATTCGTAATCATGATCATCTGTTTGAGGACCGAAACGAATTTCTTTTACGACAACTTTCTGCTGTTTAGCTTTAAGCTCTTTTTCTTTTTTCTTTTGTTCGTATAAGAATTTTTTGTACTCTACGACACGACAAACAGGTGGAATGGCTTTTTCACTGATCATTACCAAATCTAAACCTTGTTCTTCTGCAAGTTCTAAAGCTTTAGCTATTGGATATACACCAGGTTCTATACCTTCTCCAACAACGCGTACTTCTTTCGCGTCAATCTTATCATTGATCTTGTGTTGATCTTCCTTAATTACTCTGGCTGGACCTCTGCCGCCTTTTCTTCTAATTGCGATAGTTATTCTGTTTTAAATTATTTTAATTTGATTTGTTCTTTCATGAAGTCGATAAACGCTTGAATCGTCATCTCTCCTAAATCACCTTCTCCGTGTCTTCTTACAGAAACTGTACCGTTTTCTGCTTCTTTTTCACCGATGATTAACATGAAAGGAATTTTACCGATTTCGGCATCACGGATTTTTTTACCAGTTTTCTCGTTTCTACTGTCAATCAGTCCGTTAATTTCTTCTTCGGCCAGCAAATTTAATACTTTTTCTCCATATTCCACATATTTTTCACTAATTGGTAAAATTGTGAATAAATCTGGTGTTAACCAAAGTGGTAAATTACCTGCTGTATTTTCTAACAAAATGGCAATGAAACGTTCCATAGAGCCAAATGGCGCGCGGTGAATCATTACTGGTCTGTGTTTTTCGTTGTCTGCTCCAGTGTAAGTTAAATCAAAACGTTCTGGTAAATTATAATCCACTTGGATTGTTCCTAACTGCCATTGACGTCCTAATGCATCTTTCACCATAAAGTCTAACTTAGGTCCATAGAATGCAGCTTCGCCATATTCTACAACTGTTGGTAAACCTTTTTCTGCTGATGCTGTGATAATTGCTTGTTCAGCTTTTTCCCAGTTTTCATCAGATCCGATGTATTTTTCTTTATTCTCTGGATCTCTTAATGAGATTTGAGCCGAATAATTGTCAAATCCAAGATTTGTAAATACATATAATACTAAATCAATTACTTTTTTGAATTCTTCTAATAATTGATCTGGTGTACAGAATAAGTGAGCATCATCTTGAGTAAATCCACGAACACGAGTTAAACCGTGCAATTCTCCTGATTGTTCGTAACGGTAAACTGTACCAAACTCTGCATAACGTTTTGGTAAATCGCGGTATGACCATTGAGAAGTTTTGTAAATCTCACAGTGATGCGGACAGTTCATTGGTTTTAACAAGAATTCTTCTCCTTCGTTTGGTGTTTTAATTGGCTGAAAACTATCTGCACCATATTTTGCATAGTGACCAGAAGTTACATACAATTCTTTTTGACCAATGTGCGGAGAAATTACCATTTCGTAACCCATTTTTTGTTGCTCTTTCAATAAGAAGTTTTCTAATTTTCTTCTCAAAGCAGCTCCTTTTGGTAACCAAAGTGGTAAACCTGCACCAACTTTTTCTGAGAAAGCAAATAAACCTAATTCTTTACCTAATTTACGGTGATCACGTTTTTTTGCTTCTTCTAATAACTCAAGATATTCTGTTAAATCTTTTTGTTTTGGAAATGTAATACCATAAACACGAGTCAACATTTTGTTTTTCTCGTCTCCACGCCAATAAGCTCCAGCAACATTCAAGATTTTTGCAGCTTTCACAATTCCAGTGTTTGGAATGTGTCCACCACGACATAAATCTGTAAAATTATCGTGTGTACAGAATGTAATATCTCCATCATTTAAGTTAGAGATTAATTCTGTTTTGTATTCATTGTCTTTATACGTTTCTAATGCTTCTGCTTTCGAAACTGAATATAATTTGAATTCAGCTTTTTTCTTTGCATTCTCTAACATTGCTTTTTCTACTTTCGCAAAATCAGCCTCTGTAAATTTATCCTCACCAAAATCAACATCGTAATAAAAACCTTTGTCAATCGCAGGTCCAATTGTTAATTTCGCATTTGGATAAAACTCTAAAATAGCTTGCGCTAATAAGTGAGCAGATGAATGCCAAAAAGCTTTTTTACCCATTTCATCATTCCAGGTTAACAATTTGATCGTTGCATCTGTGGTGATTGGGGTTGTTGTTTCAACTTGTTGATCGTTTACTATAGCCGAAATTACATTACGTGCTAAACCTTCACTAATGCTTAGCGCCACGTCCATAGGAGTTACGCCACTCTCATACTGTTTTACACTTCCATCTGGAAGAGAAATGTTTATCATCTTACTTTTAGAATTTGTACTAAGATGCAAAATTACGAATTTTCTGCAAGTTGACGAAATTTTTAAAGAGTTGATTTTAGCTAAAATATTAAGTAAACAGTTGAATTATTGTTTTGAATGAAATTATCTTGTTTTCGATAAAATTAATATCGAATTATTTCTTTATAAACTTTAAAACTTCGTTCGATTCTTTTGTTTTAATATAATACATTCCAGCCGCTAAGCCTTGACAGTCAATCGTTATATTTGACTGATTATTTATGCGAACCGATTGTACAATTTGTCCAACTGAATTGTAAATAAAAAGTATATTATTTTGAGCATTTAATTGAGTTTTATCAACTCCAATTATAATTTTATCATTCGTAATATTTGCTGATTGCAACCAGATAAATGGTTTTGATTCAATTGATTTTGTACTTAAACTCTCATGAATTTTAAATTGCATGACAATAGGTAAATGATCGCTCATATTATACAAATTAGTTCGTAAAGTTTGCGAGTAGATACCTGTACAATCAGGATCTTTAACATCTTTATTCAAGCAATCTCCATTATTTCCGTACGCTTTGTAACTATCGTTTATAAAAGAAAAACGTGTACTATTTTTGAAATTTTCGCTCATCATAATAAAATCAAAACGATCATCCAAACCGCCACTTGCTCCTGCATTAGTTCCGCTTCCAAAACCTACGTTAGAAACGCGCGTACTTTGTGTATGCAAATAACTAAAAGCTGGATTATCTTGCCAACTTCCAGGCGCATTGAGTGGATCTATCATCAAAATAGCATTCGCTGGATTGATAATTTCTTGATATGCTGGTTCTGATGAATTATAAAAATTAAAATCTCCAGCAAAAAGTACATACGTATTAGGTTGTGTTAATTTTTTCAAAGATTTTGTAACTTCTTGCACCATTTCCAAACGCATTTGACGATTTGCAGGTCCTGTACTCGATTTTAGATGTGCAACAAAAACTTCTAAATGAATAGGATCGTTTGAAGTAATATTTAATTGAAAAGAATATTGATTGATGTCACGATAAACTGTGGGAATTTTCTGTTGATTAACTAACGTTAATTTGCGTGTGTTATAAAAAACCATTGTTTGTAACGGATCATCTAATTTTGTTGTGTCAGCTACAAAAAGTGCGCGAGCAAATTTATCCGGTTGATTTTGCAAAGATGTATTTAAGATTAAATCAGCGCCATTTTCTGTTACTAATTCACAAATCATAAATAAATCTGGTTTGTATTCGTCTAAAATATCTCTTAAGATCAATTGACGATTTTGAGGAAGTGAATTCGGAAATTTGAACACATTATAAAACATTGTATTTAATGTTTCTTGTGAAAAAATAGAAACCGAAAGGATTAAAAATAAAAGGAGTAAATTTTTTTTCATATCAATTGATTTTAGTTTTACACTTCAACTTGAAATCTAAAAAAAATAATTTAGAATATCTTAAAGTTATTAATTATCAATTGAATAAAAAATTTTATTTCTGAAAACTAATGAATTTAAAGAATTATTTTGGTTAAAATATGGTGAGTTTTGATATATTTTTTATGAATGTGTTGAAATAGTTTTTATAAATTAATTATTTCAAACAAAGTCCTTTAATTTTTTTGGAGAAAGCAAATGTTGTTTCTGTAGGAAACACTATTCCGTCAATTGTGTAACCACCATTATTTTCGTGAGTATATGATTCAAATATTAATTGATTACTGTATTCCGAATCAATAGTTATTTGTTTACATTTATTTATTGTTGTGTTAAGTTTAGGAGATAGAATTATAAAATTTTTATTATCATTAATTAATGTAGAATTTATTAAATACCAATTTTGAGTTGAATCAATATTATTAACCATAAAAATTGTCTTTTGATAATTTTTTTTAGTTCCACAAGAAAGTAAACTGAAAATAATGAAAACGAAACAGATTATTTTTATTGACATAATGATTTAATTAAATCAGAATAAATATATACAAAAAAATCCAGTTCTGAAAAGAACTGGATTTTTGAAATATTTTATGAACGTGCTCGTCTGAAATATAAAAACAAAGTTAGTAATCCGAAGACGATGTTTGGTATCCACGAGGCGACAAGTGGCGACACATATCCTTTTTCGGAAAACGTAGACGTTGTTTGCGAGAAGAAAATGTAGACAAACGCTAACGAAATACCTACTGCAAGGTTGATTCCGATTCCTCCACGACGTTTTTTAGATGAAAGCGATAAAGCCAAAAGTGTCAAAATAATAGTTGAAAATGGACCGCTTAAACGGTTATTTAACTCATTTTCGTATGTATTTACATTGGCAGAACCTTTTGCTTTTTGTTTTTGAATAAATTCATTCAATTCGAAGGTATTCATTGTTTCAGCAACATATTCTTCTGGTAAAATTTCGTCAGGAGAAGCTGGCAACTTCAAATTTGTATTGGCTTCGTAATTTAACTTTTCGGTTTTATCCTTGTTAATTTCTCGCGTGTAAACACTCATTAATGCATAAGTAGAATCTTTATCATTCCAATTAAAACTTGAAGCGATGATTTGTTTCTTCAACTCAGTCGAATCAAATTTTTGATACATAAAAGAACTTCCTAATTTTTCTGTTCTGTCATAACTATCAACAAAAACAAATTCATCAGGAGAAATTTGCGAACCGATACGTTGTCGTTTATAATATTCTTCCTTGTCGTTATTACTCAATAAATGGGTGTATTGGTATTTATTTTTTTTGATATTTGCCCAAGGCAAAACCACATTTCCTACTACCAAAGCAGAAATAGCTAAAAATATAGCAACCCAAATATATGGAAGTGTAAATCGATAAAAACTAATACCACCCGAAAGTACACCTACAATTTCGGTTTGCATCGTCAGTCGTGATGTAAAATAGATCACAGTGATAAAAACGGCAATTGGTAAAAAGGTGTTAATAATCCAAATAGACCAATAAGGGTAAAATTGGGTTAAAGCCGAAAAAGCTGTAGAACCACTATCATTAATACGCCCTAATTTTTGACTAAGATCGACAATAACGGCGATAGTAGACAAAATCAAAACCATGAAGATAAAGGTCCCGATAAAGTTTCGGATGATGTATTTATCAATTATTTTCAAACTACAGACGTTGTTTTAATTGTGGAACAATTTGTTCTTTCCATTGAGCGAAATCTCCTGCTAAGATATGCTGTCTTGCAACTCTTACCAAATCTAAATAAAACGCAAGGTTGTGAACAGATGCAATTTGTTTTCCTAAAGCTTCGTTGGCATTGAATAAATGACGAACATAGGCTTTTGTGTAATAACTATCCACATAGCTTGTTCCGTTTTCGTCTAATGGTTCGAAACAATCTTTCCATTTTGCATTTTTCATGTTCATAACACCATTCCAAGTGAATAACATTGCGTTACGCGCATTACGCGTTGGCATAACACAGTCGAACATATCAACTCCTAAAGCAATACATTCGATGATATTCCAAGGTGTTCCAACTCCCATTAAATAACGAGGTTTGTCTTGTGGAAGAATTTCTGTTACGATATCCGTCATTTCGTACATCACAGGTTCTGGTTCACCAACAGATAATCCACCAATTGCATTTCCTTCTGCACCGAAATCTGCAATATATTTTGCTGATTCTTGACGCAAATCTTTGAAATCATTTCCTTGTACAATTGGGAAAAGTGTTTGTTTGTGATCGTAATATTCAGGATTATTGTTTAACCAAGTTCTACAACGCTCCAACCAACGATGTGTGACATGCATCGCACGTTTTGCATCGTGATATTTTGCTGGAATTCCTGTTAATTCGTCAAAAGCCATAAAAATATCAGCTCCGATATAACGCTGAATTTCCATTGATTTTTCTGGCGTAAACATGTGGTAAGATCCGTCGATATGCGATTTGAAACGTACACCTTCTTCAGATTTTTTACGACTTGTCGCCAAAGAATACACTTGGAATCCTCCAGAGTCTGTCAAAATTGGTTTTTGCCAATTCATAAATTTATGTAATCCACCCGCTCTGTGCAAAATATCTGTTCCTGGACGTAAATACAAATGATAAGTATTTCCAAGAATGATTTGGGCTTTAATATCTTCTTCTAATTCACGTTGGTGAACAGATTTTACTGTACCAACCGTACCAACTGGCATAAAAATAGGTGTTTCGATTTTACCATGATCGGTTTCTACAACACCAGCTCTTGCCTTAGAAAATTCGTCTTTTTTATCGATTGAAAATTTCATAGTGTGCAAAGATATTAATTGTTTAGCTTGTTGCGAGTTGGTTTCGAAAAAAATAACAAAAAAATAAGGATAAAGTTGCCTTTACCCTTATTTAGAAATTTTATGAAATGATTATTTTGTAAAACGTAATGACATTTTGCGATCAGAAGCTCTTTCTGCGTCAGAAGCTGTTTCAGCTACTTTTGCAAACTCTTCTCCGTAACCTTCGGCAGCAATAACTTGCGCACCAACACCACGTTTTGTTAATTCAGCTTTTAAGTAATCTGCTCTTTTTTGAGAAATTTCTTTGTTTTTCGCATCATCACCAACTTTATCTGTGTACGCTCCAAGTTTAATTTTTGCTGTTGGATATTTTTTCAAAATTGCAGCAACATTATCTAATTGAACGTCAGAACCTGGCTCTAATTGATCTGTTTTACCAAAAACGAAGTTAACATTATCAAAATTGAACCATTTTTCTTTTAATTGATCTTCTGTCATTGTTGCAAAATCTGGCGCTTTGATAAATTTGATAATTTGATCTTCTAATCCATTTGCGTATCCTTTCAAAGCAACACCATCTAAATCGATATCAGATAATTCTTTTGGTGCAGCGTTTAGAGAATCCTCATTCAATGAATCAACCACAATTTCAGTTTCTTCTGTAACAACTGTTTTTTCTTCGTTCTTATTGCATTTTTTTAATAAGAAAAAGGCTGCTAAAGCAACTAAAATTAATGGAATTAACCATTTCCAAAAACCTCCACCGCCATTGTTGTTATGAGTTTCTGCGTAAGCATCAACTGGTGCTACATAAGGTTTTTCTTCTGGTTTTACATCAACTACTTTTCTTGTTTCTGTAATAGTTTCAGTTACATGATCTTTTGCAACATCTATTGTTTCAGTGATTTTAGGCGCATCGTTAAACATTGTTCCTAAACCTAAAGCTCCAAGTCCTAAACCAGTAGGAATTAATCCTAAAATTTTATCTTTAATTCCACCTAAAGATGAAAAGAAATCAGATTCTGTAACATTGTTATATTCTGCTTCTTTTCCAATAGATCCAAAAGTTGTTAAAGCTGTTAAGTCTAATAATTTTGAAGATGAACCTGTCGAAATTCCAGCATATTCAGCAATTTTAGAAATGATTGGTTGAGCATTCGAACCAAAAATAACATTGATTAATTCTTTGATCGTGTCTGGCGTTTCTTGTTCTGTCGAGATATTTGCTAATCCACGAGAAGCACCAAAAGATTTGATGGTATGAAATAAACCAGTTGTTGAATTCTTTTTTTCTAAAACGCCTCCTAAAAGAATAGGAATAAATGCATTGATTGCTTTAGAAATTCCCGATTCACTTTCACCTAATTCTGAAGAAGTTTTCGAGATCAAATCTGGGGTAATATACCCTTTTACTAATTCAATAATGTTCATAGATTTTAATTTTTAATTATAGTCCTTTTTTGATTGTAATTTATTCTTAACGAATATTGTACCAATATTCATATTTATTAAAATTAGTTAAAAAAAATGATAATTTTTCTATTTTTTTGAAAAGATGTTAGATTGGAACTAATTTTATCAACTGAATTACTAATAAAAAAGAATAATTATGCAAGAGCAAGACAAAGTAGATAGTTTGCAAGATGTAATAACAACTCCATTTAAGGATTTAGAAAACTTTACACAATGGTTATTAACGAAAGGTTCTGAGGTTGGATGGAGCTTAGTTTCTGCTTTATTAACCTTAATAATTGGTTTTTGGGTAACAGGTAAACTTGTCAAGTTAATCGAAAAAAGAATGGTTGCACGAAATGTCGATTTATCAATTCGCACGTTTTTAATTCCAATTCTTAATATATTATTCAAAGCTATTGTATTAACTTTTGTTGTAGGACGATTAGGTTTTAATGCTTCTGGTTTTGTTGCAGCTTTAGGAGGTGTTGGTTTAGCAGTTGGTTTAGCTTTGCAAGGTTCTTTGTCAAATTTTGCAGCAGGAATTTTAATTATTCTTTTCAAACCTTTCAAAGTTGGAGATTATATCGTATCGCAAGGAAATGAAGGAAGTGTAGAGTCGATAAATTTACTAAATACAGTAATTGCAACTGCAAAAGGACAGATCATAACTTTGCCAAACGGGAATTTATTTAACAATCCAATTACCAATTATTCTGTAAAAGAATATCGACGATTAGATGTAAATGTTGGTATTTCTTATGATGATGATTTTGACAAAGCGCGCGAAGTTTTGTTGAATGTTTTAGAGAAAAATGAATTGGTTGATGATACACAATCTAAAACGGTTGAGATTCTAGAATTTGCTGCAAGTTCTGTGAATTTGGCTGTGCGTTGTTATGTGAAAAATAGTGATTATTGGACGGCTTATTGGCAATTGTATCGTGCAGTGAAATATGCGTTAGACGACAATAATATCTCGATGCCTTATCCACATACAGAAATGATTATTAAAAACGAATCGAACTCGTCAACAATTCCTTTCGAGAACAAAGATTAATGAAGTATTTACTTACCATATTATCAATTTTTTTGTCTGTGCATCTTTTTGCACAGACCGAATTAATTGAGAAACATCTCAATTCTGATTTTTATTCCACTCAATTCACAGGATTTTATTTGTATGATCCAATCACGAAAGAAGAAATTTATAATTATAACGGAAACAAATTTTTTATTCCAGCATCTAACACCAAAATTTTTACGTTGTATACAGCGATGAAAATGTTGAATGATTCGATTCCAGCATTCAAATATCAGTTGATTGGTGACGAATTGCATATTGAAGGAACTGGAGATCCAACTTTTTTGCATCCAAAATATAAAAATACACGAGCGTTAGATTTCCTGAAAAATAATGGTTCTAAAATTGTTTTTCATTGGAATAATTTCGACGAAGAATCTTTTTTACCAGGTTGGACTTGGGACGATTTTAGAAAAGATTATGCACCAGAAAGAAGTCAGTTTCCGATTCATGAAAATTTAGTTTCAATTTCGAAAAATGGAAGTTCAATCAAAACATTTCCGACATATTTTGAAGAATTGACAGAAATTAGAGAAATGCCAGAGCCGAGGAATTTCTATGATAATAAATTTTATATCAGCAATAAAAAACGAACAGAAAAAGTTCCTTTTATTGTGAATGAAACAGTGATAGAAAAATCGTTGTCGCAAATTTTGGGTAAACCTGTTGATATGGTCAAAACGCCAATGGTTAATAATCCGAAAGTGTTTTATAGTCAGAAATCAGATGATGTTTACCGCGAAATGATGGAAAATAGCGATAATTTTTTGGCTGAACATTTATTGATTTTAGCTTCGAGTACTTTGCCAGGAAAACTGAGCGCTTCTGAAACGATTACCTATTCGAAAAGATATTTATTGAATGATTTGAAACAACAGCCAGAATGGTTTGACGGTTCGGGATTATCGCGTTATAATTTGTTTACACCACAAAGTTTTGCACAAGTTTTAGGGAAAATGTATAACGAATTTCCAGAACAACGTTTGTTTTCTATTTTCCCAATCGGCGGTAAAACGGGAACAATCAAAAATAGATACAAAGATTCAACGCAACCTTATATTTACGCCAAAACAGGAACGTTGAACAATAATGTAACGTTGAGTGGTTATTTGAAAACTAAATCTGGAAGAACATTAATTTTTAGTTTGATGAATAATAATTCGATCAAAGATTTATCTTGGATTCGAAATGAGAACGAAAAGTTATTACGAATGATTAGAGATAATTATTAAATGTATTTGAAATAAAAAAGCCTTCCGATTTCGGAAGGCTTTTGCTTTATTAGAAAGACATCTTTACGGTGTCGTTATTTCCTGTTAATACTTTTGTGTCTTTTTTATTTTTGACATCAAAAGTTACAATGTTTTGTTGATCATTAAAAATATCTGTCAACAAAGCGACTTTTAGTTCTATAGAGCTGATATCAGAAATTTTATCAAACTTAAAGAAAACTCGTGTCGATTTATCATTTACTTGATAACCATAATAAGAAGTTCCTAAAGCTTTTCCATTTACTTTGACATCAACTTTACTATTTACATACGCTTTCAACTTGTTCTCAAAGTTAGATTTGTTCGAAACATCTGCACCAACTGCTTTTTCCAACTGATTGGTAAATGTACGCGCGGTTATGTTTAAAGTTCCGGTTTCTTGTTCGTAATCAACCTTGATATTTGCTGTATGGAAATCTTGGGCACTTAGGTTAAAAGCTACTAAAACCAAAAGCAAAGAGAATAGATATTTTATATATTTCATTTTATTTCTTAGTTTGTACAAGTCTATTTCAAATCGAGTGCCAAAGATTCTTAAAATTTAAAAGAAAGCTTTAGCGACTTGTTAATAACGAAATTAGAATAAAAAAATTATAAATCACATAAAAATATAAAAAGAGTATTAATAACTTAATACTCTTTTCTATGAATTTATTCTAAATTTTTAAGCAAACCAAACATGGTAAGGAATTCTACTTAAAATACAAACTAAACCAATAATTGCAAAGACTGCAACGCTCATTGGTACAGTTGTAGATCGTTTCAATTTTGCATTAGCAATTGTCATAAAAACAACACCTGCAATCATCATCATAGGGTGTTCAACAAAAGTTAATCTTAAGCCAGAATCTTTCATTATTCCTGATGGTTCTAAAGCAGAAAACATCATAATATAATAGACTAATCCAAGTAATAATTGAACGTGAAAAGTAATGGTTGTAAATAACCCGATTTTTTTAATTGTTGCGTTTGTATCTTTTTTAGAAATCGCATAAATTAATGTTGAAATCACAAAGATAACGCCCATCAAAATCACAAGATAAGCCCAGCCACTATGAAATTGTTTGATAAAATCCATTTTTCTAATTTTAGTTTTTCAATACAAAAATAATAAACCTTTTTACATAAATACTATTTGATGATATTTATGTGTTTTCAGAACAGTTTTTTAGATTAATCAAAATCTCGTAATTTCGCGCAAAATATATCCGAAATGGGAAAAGATAAAATCAGAAGATTTAACGAAAATAAAACTTTTCAGAATGTTGTTCAACCAACACGAGAAGAGGCGATTAATGAGTTTGCATTAAAAGGAAATTGGAACAAAGAATTTTTCAAGAACGATAATCCAATTGTGTTAGAACTTGGGTGCGGAAAAGGAGAATATACAGTTGCAATGGCGCGTCGTGACAAGGATCGTAATTTTATCGGAGTAGATATTAAAGGATCAAGATTTTGGCGTGGTGCTAAAACTTGTTTGGATGAAGGAATAGAAAATGCTGGATTTCTTCGAACTCAAATCGAAATTATCGATCATCTTTTTGCAGAAAATGAAGTGAGCGAAATTTGGATTACTTTCCCAGATCCACAGATTAAATACAGAAGAACAAAACATCGTTTGACAGATCCTGAATTTTTGAGACGTTACAATACAATCTTGAAACCAGAAGGAACAGTAAACTTAAAAACGGATTCTGAATTTTTACATGGGTATACACATGGTGTTATTCACATCGAAGGACACGAAGTGATTCGTTCTACACACGATGTTTATCATCCAGATCATTCGGATATTCCTGCAATTGTAACGGAAGTACAAACATATTACGAATCGAAGTTTTTGGAAGAAGGTAAAAAGATTACTTATATAAAGTTTCAATTAAAATATTAATAAAAAAATCCATCGAAAGATGGATTTTTTTATTTCAAATAAATCTGATAAAATATTATTAATCATATATTTGTTTTAACACTAATATGATTTTATGAGAAATAAATTTTTATTCCTTACGCCTTTTTTATTCCATGCTATTTTTTCTTTTGGGCAATCCAAAGAAAACTTCATTTTTGCGACAATGGAGACAGAGAATGCAATTTTTTTACAAAAAAATCATGCAGATTCAATTGATCTAATATCTTCGAAAGATAATTTATCTGCAATTTATTTTCATCCTGCAATTGCTGAAAGTTTGCACGGAAAATTTGCACATGGACATGGTTATGTTTTTCAAAATTCGAAAGAAGATGCACTTCAATCACTTCAAGAAAAGCCATCTCAGAAAAAAGCACCTTTCAATTATACAATATCAGAACAAGCTTTTATAACTACGGCTTTGAATGATGTTGATGTGAAAGAAATTGAGAAAACAATTTTGATGTTAGAAGGTTTCAAAACGCGTTATCATACACGACAAGAAGCAAATGATGCGGTTCTTAAATTGAAAGAAGTTTGGGAAAAAATGATTGCTGATGCAGGACGAACAGATGTTGCTGTAAGAATCGTTGGTCATGTGAATACACCAATGAAATCGTTGATTTTGACTTTTAATGGAATTGAAAAGAAAGATGAATTTGTGATTATTGGAGGTCACGCCGATTCGACTGTTGGTTGGAATGCAAATCAGACTTTTGCGCCAGGAGCAGATGATAATGCATCGGGAATTGCAACAATTACCGAAGTTTTACGTGTTTTGTTGAAAAATAATTTCAAACCGCAACGAACTACCGAAATTATGGCTTATGCAGCAGAAGAAATAGGTTTGGTAGGATCGAAAGAAATTGCGCAGAAATACGCTTCGGAGAATAAGAATGTGATTGGTTATGTACAATTTGATATGACGAATTACAAAGGTTCTACGAAAGATGTTATTTTGATGACGGATACTTATTGTGATGCAAATCTCAATTCGTTTTTGATGAAATTGATGGACGAATACAACAAAACGGGTTTACATCAATTCACGTATGATACTTCAAAATGTGGTTATGGATGCTCAGATCATGCGAGTTGGTCGGAAAATGGTTATGCGGTGACTTTACCTTTCGAGTCTAAAATGGGAGAAGATAATCCTAATATACACACAACCGGAGATACTTATGCGTTTATGGGAAGTACGTCTACGCATGCTGCGAAGTTTACAAAATTAGGAATAGAATATGTAGTTGAAGCGGCTAAAACCTCGACTTTAGGTACAAATGATATTGATAAAAATTCGTCTAAAATTTACATTTCAAATAAAATATTGAATTATCAATTAAATTTTAAATCTCCAATTTCGATCAAAATAATTGATGCAAGTGGACGAATGATTAAAACAATAAATACTGAAAATTCTAACGGAAGTGTAAATCTTTCTAATTTATCTACAGGATTTTATATCGCAACATTTCAAGATGATAATGGAAATAGTGTTTCACATAAATTTGTGTTCAAGTAATGAGTAGATATAGTATTTTACTAATAGTATTTTTTATATTAACAAGTTGTGGAAGTCAGTACAAAGAAAAGTTGTTTTATAAAAATATGTCTTGTGTAAAACAAGATAAATTAGCTGTTACTGAAAGAAATAAAATTTATCCTTATAATATATCAGAAAAAATAGTTTTAGCAACGTATCATCAACAAAAACCAGGTGTTGCAGGTGGTGAAATGTGGAGTTATTTTGTAAGTATGGAAGAGGATAAATCGTTGTTTGATAAATTAAGATTTGAAGATTATGTTGAACTAAATTCTTCTCAAAAAGATGAATTAACTAATCTAATTTTTAATTATGGATACTTGAAAGATTCAAATGTTCGCATGTCTTCAGGGTGTTATATGCCTAATAATGCTATATTGTTTTTAGACAAAGATGATAATTTATTAGAGTATATTGAAATATGTTTTGACTGTAATGCTTTTAGATCAAGTAATAAAGAAATTGACTTAGGTGATGAATGTATGCAGAAAATGGATTTATTGAATGAATTTTTCTTGAAATCAGGAATAAAGAAAACTAGAATGTTAAGATAAATAAAAAACAAAAAGCAAGCTGAAAAAAGCTTGCTTTTATATTTTTTTGAAGTTTTCAGTTATACAAAATTTAAATATTTTAAATTCTGATAAAATAGACATTCTCTTTTACTCAAATGCAAACTTTTAAGAAAAATTGTTAAAAAACTAAGCCTTAACAGCTTTTAAACTTAAGTCAAAGTTAGGAGCAGAATGAATAATCGCACCAGAAGAAATAAAATCAACACCAGTTTCGGCAATTGCACGAACAGATTCTTTTGTAATTCCCCCCGAAGCTTCTGTTTTTACTCGTCCATTTATATATTGAACCGCTTCTTTCATCGTTTCGAGATCAAAATTATCCAACATAATAAAATCAACATTTGCCTCCAAAGCTTCTTTTACCTCATCCATATTGCGCGTTTCCACTTCTATTTTTAGATGTAAATGATGTTTTTCCAAATAATCTTTGGTTTGAGCAACTGCTTTAGTAATATTTCCACAAAAATCGACATGATTATCTTTTAACATCACCATATCGTATAATCCAAAACGATGATTCTCTGCTCCTCCAATTTTAACGGCCCATTTTTCGAACATTCGGAAATTAGGTGTTGTTTTTCGTGTATCCAAAATTTTGGCATTTGTACCGCTTACCAATTCCATCATTTCATGTGCATAAGTTGCAATACCAGACATTCGTTGCATACAATTCAACGCTAATCGCTCGCAAGTTAAAATTGATTGTGAAGACCCTTTCACTTTGAACGCAATATCACCAAATTGTACTTTATCGCCATCATTTTTATATTGTTCTATTTTTAAAGAAGGATCAAACGTATCGAAAATAATTTTTGCTAATTCAATTCCAGCGATTATTCCGTTATCTTTCACTTTCAGTTCAGCTTCTTGAATTGCATCATACGGAACCGACGCTAACGTTGAATGATCGCCATCGCCAACGTCTTCTAAAAAAGCTTGACGAATAAAAAGTTGTAATTTTTCTTGTGTGATATATGGAGGAAAATTCATTATCTATATGTTAAGGATGCAAATTTTGATTGATTAAATTCTTTCTTGGTTTTGTATTCGTAATACTCTGCCCAAGTACCGTTTTCTTCACGTACAACTGTAATTAACACTTGTGCAGAAGGATCATTTTCGAAGAAATTTTTGATTTGAAGTTTATATTCTTTGTCATCAATTTTACCTTTTGTAATATCAATCGTTCCAGATTTGAAAGCCGCATCAAAAGCAGTTGCATAAGGATCAATAGAAGCCATTTCGAAAAGATTAGAAAACTTTCCTAAATAATATTCTCGACTTCCATTATTACCAAAAGTTGTTAAATTAAATTCTTTATCAATTCTTACTTCAATCGTTTCTTCATCAGTTTTTAAAGTAAACAATACACGATTTTCTGAAGGGAAAGTTTCAAAATCATTATTTTTTTCTGCCGATTCGTAACGTAAAGGCATTGTATATTTCATCGCAACCGCTTTTCCATCGACTCCTTTTGCAGGCGTTATTTTCAGATTAGCTCGTTCCATTTTATTGTTCAACAAAACTAAACTCGACAATGCTACACTATTAAAAATTGGATTTGAACCATCAGTCGAGACATCATCAAAATTACCATCTTCATTAATTTTAAAACCTAATTTAGATTGAGCAGTTTCGATATGAAGATAATCAGCAATATTAGAAAAGAATGAAATTTGAGTTTGAATATCTTGATTCAAGTTTTTGTTCATACATGCTTGTAACTCGCTATTCTCTTTGAGATTTTCGCAACCAAAATACACAACAGTTTTCTTAGCTTCTTTACCAAAAGTCAAACTTACGTTCTGTTTTTCTTTCGAATTTTGAGCAAAAGAAAAACTCATTGCAAAACATGTAACGAACAGATATAACTTCTTCATTAATTAAAATCTTTGTTGTAAAAAGTTCCTCGATTTTCTTTTTGATTGATACTTTGCTCAATGATTAAATGTGCGACATCAACCAAATTTCGAAGTTCTAAAATTTTAGGTGAAACAATCGTAAAATAATAAATTTCTTTGACCATTTTTTCAATTTCATTGATACGATTTTGCGCAATTTGTAAACGATTATCGCTTCGTACAATTCCGACCAATTCGCTCATCATCGCTTGTAATTGTTTGCGTAAATAAGAAATCAATACTAATTCTTCTTGCACTTTCATACCTTCTTCGTTCCATTCTGGAAACTCAAAATTATAAATCGAAAATTGATTATCATTTAATAAATCGACCGTTTTTAACGCTGCACGATGACCAAAAACCATCGCTTCTAACAACGAATTCGAAGCCAAACGATTTGCACCATGTAAACCTGTATTAGAACATTCGCCAACCGCAAACAAATTCTCGATAGATGTTTTTCCTTCTAAATCGACATCAATTCCACCGCACAAATAATGCGAAGCTGGAACAACCGGAACCAATTCGGTGAACATATCGTAACCTTCGGATTTACATTTTTCGTAAATATTGGGGAAATGCTCCAAGAATTTTTCTTTCTCTAAATGTCGACAATCAATATAAACATAATCATCTCCACGCAATTTCATTTCGTTGTCAATCGCACGCGCCACAATATCACGCGAAGCCAATTCTTCACGTTCATCATATTTATGCATAAACAATTCGCCATCTTTCGTACGCAATTTCGCACCAAAACCACGAACAGCTTCCGAAATTAAGAACAATTGCCCATCAAATTCGCTGTAAAAAGCCGTTGGATGAAACTGAATAAATTGCATTCCCGAAACGGTTGCTTTCGCGCGTCGAGCCAAACCAATTCCATCCCCAGTTGCAATAATTGGATTCGTCGTATTTTTATAAACATGACCAACTCCGCCTGTTGCTAACAAAGTTACTTTGGCTAAATGTTGCTCAACTTTATCGGTATTCAAATCTAAAATATATGCGCCAAAACATGTTGTTTTCTGGGCTCTATCACGATTCAAATGATGTTCTGTAATCAAATCGACCACAAAATGATGTGTAAAAACTTGAATATTTGGATATTCCTTGATTGCCTCTAACATCGCGCGCTCAATTTCCCAACCTGTCACATCTTTGTGATGAACAATTCGGTTTTCTGTGTGTCCACCTTCACGACCAAGGTCGTAAATTCCTTCGTTATTTTTATCGAAACGAACACCCCAATCTATAATTTCATTAATACGTTCTGGCGCTTCTTTTACGACAACCTCAACCGCTTCCAACTTACACAAACCATCTCCTGCACGAAGCGTATCCTCAATATGTTTCTCGAAACTATCTTTCTCGAAATCGCTCACAACAGCGACTCCGCCTTGCGCATATTTGGTATTAGTTTCGTCTTTATTTGCTTTGGTTACAATTGTAATTTTTGCATCAGGATTTCGAATCGCAATTTTCAGCGCATAAGAAAGTCCAGCAATTCCAGAACCAATGACTAAAACATCTTGAATAGCCATTATTTTATTTTTTCTGATAAATCTAACATTCTATTAATTGCAGCTAATGCTTTCACTCGCAATTCTTCTTCGATTTGTATTTCTGGCAATTCATATTTCATGCACAGATATAATTTTTCTAATGTGGATAATTTCATGTAAAAACATTCAGAACAATTACATGATTCATCTTGAACTAATGCTGGAATTAATGTTTTATTCGGAGCAAGTTTTTGCATTTCGTGTAAAATTCCTTCTTCCGTTGCCACAATAAATTCTTGCGCATCATTTTCTACCACATAATCTAACAAGCGAGAAGTTGAACCAATAAAATGTGCAAATTTCAATAAATCTTCTTGCGCTTCTGGGTGAGCAATTAATTTTGCATTTGGATGATCGCCCATTTGTTGTGCAATTCTTTCCAAAGAAAACGCCTCATGTACGATACAAGCGCCGTCCCACAAAATCATTTTGCGATTACAAACTTGATTTAAGTATCGACCTAAATTACGATCTGGTGCAAAAATAATTTCTTGATCTTCTGGCAACGAATTAATAATCGCTTCCGCATTCGAAGACGTCACAATAATATCTGATTCTGCTTTAACACCCGCATCACAATTGATGTAACTTACCACAATCGCATTTGGATGTTGCTCACGTAAACCACGTAAACCTTCTGCCGAACATGAATCTGCCAAAGAACAACCTGCTTTTGTATCTGGTAAAACCACTTTTTTAGACGGATTCAGAATCTTTGCGGCTTCCGCCATAAAATGAACACCACAAAAAACAATCATATCAGCTTCAGTTTTTGCAGCTGCACGTGCCAATTGCAATGAATCACCTAAATAATCTGCTAAATCCTGAATTTCTCCAGATTGATAATAATGCGCCAAAATCACCGCATTTTTTTCTTTGCGTAGTTTATTGATTTCCACAATCAAATCGGTTCCTTTCGGAATTTCTACATCCAAATAACCTTTATAATCTAACTTTTCTATCGCTTGTTCTAATGTATTCATTTGTGAGTGGTTTTATTTTATACCTAATTGCTTTTTCACTTCTTTTGACAACGCATCTTTGTGCACTGTAAAAGCAATTGATTTCATTCTGAAAAATGGTTTCGACATATAAATGTGTCCATTATTTCCTAAATCTGTTGTTCCCCAAGAATTTTTTACATCATAATATTGATTTCCCAATTGATCTTTCAAAATTCCCGTAATATGCATTAAATGATCATCTTCCGTCGAATAATCTTCAAAACCTTTTTGACGCTCATCAGCCGTCACCCATTTTTCAGGTAAAATCTGAACAAAATAATCTGATTCTAAACCTTCTGAAGGCCAAATTGCCATTCCATATTTTTTAGAAAATGTTTTTTCAGAAACATCTGTATCAAAAGCCGCTGTGTATCCTTTATATAATGCTTCGTCCAAAACTTTCATGTATTCATCTAACGGTAAATTATAATATGAACCATTTGAGAAATTATCTGGCACTTGTAAAATAAATTGCGAATAATATGGCGCTTGCTGAAAAGATGTTAACGTTACATAATCATCTGGATTAATTTTCAGAAATTTTGCAAATTCTTGTGGCGTATATTCTTTTCCTTCAAATTTGAATTTTGTTGGAGGAACACCTAATTTATCATTTAGTTTTTGATCAAATTTTGATTTCCAATCTGCTGTTAAATATTTTTTAGGATTTTTTACAATCGAATCTAATCCAACTTTCAAATCTTTTACCAACATTTCGTGGTTATGTTTCACATCTGTTCCATTCGCAAAACCTGCATAAACTTCGTTTGGAACTAATCCATTTTTACGAACCGAGTTTAATACATCATGCGACAAACCTCCTTCACTAAATTGCGCTTTTCCTTGGCGATATACATAATTATAAGCTTTTACAGGGTAAGTAAAACGCACATTATACATTTCCGATAAATCGACATCTTTTCCTGTCAAACGTTTCACTTCCGATTCTAAAAAAGAAGTTGTAGAAAATGACCAACACGTTCCCGTTTTTCCTTGCGAAATAATAGGAAGCGCTGAATTATTAACTAATTCTTTGAATTTGAAAGGCGTTTCTTGTGCCGAAACCAACATACTTACAAAAGCGATGCTGGCGAATATATATTTTTTCATTTGTGTTTGTATAGATTTCAAAAGTAAAGTTATTTTATGAAGTTTTATTATAAAATGTAGAACGAAAACTTCTTTTCTGAATTACATAAAAATTATATTTTTACGTAAATATTTAATTCTTATAAATGAAAGAATATATTAGTAGGAAATATAATAGTTTTTATAATGTACTTATTATAATTGTTTTAAACATATTAATTCTATTTACTTCAGTAATTATTTTCACTTATTTAGACGAAATAATTGCAAATAATAAATATGATGTCTTGATTTTTTGTATTTCATTTATACTAATTTTTTGTGTTTTTATTCGGATTAATTATCAGATTAATGAAATAGTGTTAGATAATAACATTAACCAACTTACAATTAAAAAGATATTTTCAAAAAAAACATTTAATCTTAATGAAGTTCAAGAAATTAATCAATTTGTACTTCCATATTTAAATTATATCAAAATAAATAACAAAAAGTTCTTTTTTATATCAAGAGCTATTGATCCTTTTGGTGATAATTTTACATTTAATAGCGAAGAAGATTTAGAAAACATAAGATGTACTATTGATTCAATAAAAAATAATATTAATTAAAAATTTTCATTTATTTTAAATACATAATATTTCATTTTTCGAACAAATTATAAATCAATTCAGTATAAATATTCAATTTTTATTCATCTTAAAATTAATTTTCGCGAAAATGCCATAAATGACTCAAAAACCTATTAACTTTGCTCAAACATTACACAGATGCAACCAAGAGAAGATTTTTTATTGAAAGCTTATGAGCTGGGAATTATAAAATTTGGAAATTTTACTTTAAAAAGTGGTATAGAATCTCCTTTCTATGTCGATTTAAGACCTTTAGCTTCGAGTCCACAATTACTAAAAACTTTAGCAAATAACTTATTAGATTTAGTTGAAGATGTAGAATACGACTTGATTTGTGGTGTGCCTTATGCAGCTTTGCCAATGGCAACTACAATGAGTTTAACATCGAACATTCCTTTGATTATCAAACGTAAAGAAAATAAAGGTTACGGAACTAAACGTATGGTAGAAGGTGTCTTTGCGGAAGGACAATCTTGTCTTTTGGTAGAAGATGTGATTACTTCTGGACAATCTTTGTTAGAAACAATTGATCAAGTTGAGCGCGAAGGTTTACGTGTAAAAGATTTGGTTGTTGTTTTGGATCGTGCGCAAGGTGGTTCTGAAAAATTAAAAGAGCAAGGTTACAATGTGAAAACGTTATTTACAATTCACGAAGTAATCGATATTTTACATAAATATCACCGTTTAAGTGATGATGAAGCGAAAAAAATTAAAGACTTTTTAGCTTTACCTCCAGAAGCGGTTCCTGCAAAACAACGTATTGCATTGGAAGACAAAAAAATTGTACATCCAGTTGGAAAACGTTTGGTTGAATTAGCATTGAAAAAACAATCTAACTTAATTGCTTCTGCAGATTTAATTACTTCTGAAGAAATTATAGATTTCGCTAAAAAAGTTGGTGATCATATTGTTGCATTAAAATTACATTCAGATATTATTCAAGATTTTTCGGATAACTTAATTGTTGAATTGAAAAAAATCGCACGTGAAAAAGAATTCTTATTATTCGAAGATCGCAAATTTGGTGATATTGGAAATACGCAAGAATTACAATTTAAGAAATCGATTTACAAAATTTCTGATTGGGCAGATTTAGTAACTGTTCATCCAATTGGAGGTTTAGAATCGTTGAAAGTTTTCGAAAACACAGGTGTTATCACAATTGTTGAAATGTCTTCGAAAGGAACATTAACTGATGATTATTACTTTACAAAAGCGATTAATGTTTCGGAACAATCTGGAAATGTTTTAGGAGCTGTTGCGCAACGCCAAATTCCTGATAACTTGTTATTGTTTACGCCTGGTGTTAATATTTCTTCGACTGGAGATAGCAAAGGACAACAGTACAATACGCCAGAATTAGTTTTCAAAAATTACAACACAGACTTTATGATTGTTGGTCGTGGAATTTACAAAGCTGCTGATGTAAAAACTGCTGCAAAAGAATACCAAACGTTAGGTTGGGTTTCTTACCTACAAAGTTTGAATGACTAAGATTTAGATAAATTTCAAAAAACAAAAAGCAAGCTCTTGTAGTTTGCTTTTTGTTTTTTATTTATGATGAAATTACTTCAACACAAATTTATGCGAAACACTATTTCCAATCTCATCTTGAAATCTTGCGATATAAAATCCTGTAGATAAATTAGAAAGATTTACACTTCCGTTAGAATTTTTAGTATTTATCGTTTTAATCATTCGTCCATTTGCATCAATTATTTTGATCGAAATTGGAGATTTAAAATTTAGTAGATAATTATAGATTACTAATATTTGTTAAAAATTAACATTTTTTTATGTGATCTATGAAAACTTTTTTTTTTATAAAGTGATTTTAATAAATTAACGATATTTTAAAAACTATTGTTTTATAAATAAAAAAGTTATTGAATTTAATTTTATTAATACTGATTCTAAATAATTAATTTTTCTTGAGTTTTTATCTTTTTTCTGAAAAAAAATCATTGTATTCCCATAATTAATGTTAAAAATTAACATTTTAATTATGTTAATTTTTGATTAGATGTTAAAAAATCTTTAAAACTTAATATAATTACTTCATCTAATTTACAATATTGATAATTTATTAACTATCTTGAATAAGATATAATAATTAATATTTAAGATGTTAATTGATTTTATAAAATTTTACCATAATTTAACAATAATCTCATTTAAAGTATAGAAATTTGCCGAAGTAAACTTTTAAACTATTTCAAAAGATGAGGTTAAACTCAACTAAGCTTTTACTAGTAGGAGCTTTTGCCTTAATGGCATCATTATCGTTCGCCCAAGTTGTTGAACCAACAGATTCTACAAAGGTTGAACAGGACGAAAACGTATCTTTAGGAGAAACATTAATCATTGGTAAAGGGGTTATCGATATCGTAGAGGATCGTAAAACACCAGTTGCTGTATCTACAATTAGTAAGGCAGCTATCGAAGATAAAGCGGTAGGAAATGTAGATTTCCCAGAAATCTTCGCTACAACTCCATCTGTATATGTTTCTGGACAAGCGGGAGGTTTTGGAGATTCTCAAATGTTTTTACGTGGATTTAGTAGTCAAAATACAGCTTACTTATTGAACGGACAACCAATTAATGGTATGGAAGATGGTAACTTGTATTGGTCTAACTGGTCTGCAATGACTGAAGTTGCAAATGCAGTTCAGATTCAACGTGGTTTAGGATCTTCTAAATTAGCTATTTCTTCTGTTGGTGGTACTGTAAATATGGTAACAAAAGCTACAGATAAAAAGCAAGGAGGTTTTGTAAGATTAAACACAGGTAACGATAGTTACATGAGTGCTACTATTTCTTACAATACAGGTATGAAAGGTAAATGGGGAGCTTCTTTCTTGTTTAACCAAACAACTATGCACAGATCTTGGGCTCAAGGAACAAATGCAAATTCACAAGCATATTTTGTTTCTGTAGGGTATAAACCAAACGATCGTCATAACATTAACTTTATGATTTTTGGTGCGCCGCAAGAGCACGGACAAAACTATTCTACAAAAAACACGAAGCAATGGGCTGATGCAGAAAAGTATGGATACGGAAATAAGTATAATACAACTTACGGATATTTCAACGGTAAAGGAGAAAATTTAAGAACTAACTTTTACCACAAGCCAGTAGCAAACTTAAACTGGGACTGGACAATTAATGAAAACATGAACTTGTCTACAGTATTATATGCTTCTACAGGTACAGGAGGAGGAACTTCTGGAGTTGGTAAAGCAACAAGTACATTGAAAAATGGATTAGTTGATTTTGATTTAATTCAAAGCAATAACTTATTAGATCCAGACGGTATTGGAAATAATGGAGGTAAAGATGCAAACGGTAAACCAGTATCGAATGGTGCTATCCGTACATCTGTTAATAATCACTTCTGGTATGGAGGTGTAACAAACTTAAACTTTGATACTAAAACAGGATGGAACTTTAACTTAGGTGCTGATATCCGTTTCTATCATGGTAATCACTTCCAACAAATGAATAATTTGTTCGGATTAAAAGGTTGGTCAGAATTGAATAAATCAAACAATCAAACAGTTGTTGTAACAGAAACTTTTGGAACAAATCCTTGGTCTGCATTATTCAAATCGGCTAAAAAAGATCAAAGAACAGCAAGAGATTATTCTGAAGATATTAATTATCAAGGAGCTTTTGGACAAGTTGAATACTCTAATGATATTTTCACAGTATTTGGACAAGGAGCAATCTCTAATCAATTCTACCAAAAATTTGATACTTGGAACTACGGAGGTGTAGAAACAGCTTCTAAAAAAGTAAACAAAACTGGATGGAATGTAAAAGGAGGTTTATCTGTTAATATTAACGAGGAAAATACAGTTTTTGCTAACGCAGGACGTTATTCTCGTCAACCATTCTTAGATAATGTATTCGAATACAACAAAGTTGATTTACGTGAACCAAATGTAGATAACGAAGAAATTACTGGTTTCGAAGTAGGTTACAAATACGAAACAAGAGGTTTAAGAGTTAATATTAATGCTTATTCTACAAAATGGGGTAATCGTTTCTTAGGAATTTCAGGTTCTGTAACGCAACCAGATAACACAACTCGTCCTATTTATACATCTTATACAGATATCACACAATTACACAAAGGTGTTGAAGTTGATTTTGATGCTAAAGTTTCTCAAATGTTTAGCTTATATGGATTCGCATCTTATGGTGATTGGAAGTATGATGGAAAAACTCCATTTGAATCGATGTATACTGATGACGATACAATTTTCGAAAAAGGAAATGTTGATTTGACAGGAACTTATATCGGAGAAGCAGCTCAATTTACTTTCGGTATGGGAACTAAAGTTAACTTTACAAGAAACTTATATTGGGATGTAGATTTTATGTACAATGCTCGTACTTATGGACAAGTTAATCCAGAAGATGTTGTTAAAAGTGCATTAAAAGGAGAAGTTTATCAAGCTGAAAAAATCTCTCCATTTGCAAAAGTTAATACAGGTGTTGCATATGAATTCAAATTTGGTAAACAAAAAATCAAATTTAGAGGAAACGTTCGTAACTTATTCAATGATCAATACGTAAGTAGAATTGATAGAAATGGATACGGATATGCAGTAGGTAGAACATGGAATGCTGGTGTTACTTATAGCTTCTAATAAGAATTAGAATTTCTTAACATATTCAAGTGGACTTAGTAATAAGTCCACTTTTTTTATGAAGTGTTGTGACTGAATTATTTGTCTTAAATTAATAAAACCTTAAAATATAATTTATAATAAATCTAAATAAATTTATTTTAAGAATTATTATTCAATTGTTAATGAATTATTATGCATATTGTTTTTTTTAAGTGTTATTGTTTATTTGGTCTGTTTTTGATAAAGAATTAAAATTCTTATTATATGGTAATTTTATTTTAATTAGATTTTCATATTCATAAAATATTAAGAAAAATATTATAATCATTTAAAATTGATTTTTTAAGTAATAATTATTCTTAATTAACATAACGTTTGTAGTCGTTTTAACATATATACACCTCAACTTTGCAGCGGTAAACATTTAAACTATTTCATAAGATGAGGTTAAACTCAGTAAAGCTTTTATTAGTAGGAGCTTTTGCCTTAACGGCATCATTATCTTTCGCTCAAGTTGTTGAACCAACAGATTCTACAAAGGTTGAACAAGACGAAAATGTATCTTTAAGTGAAACATTAATCATTGGTAAAGGTGTAATCGACGTTACAGAGAATCGTAAGACTCCTGTTGCTTCTACAGTTATTACAAGAGAGGAAATCCTTGATAAAGGAGTTGGAAATGTAGAATTTCCAGAATTATTAAAAAATTCGCCATCTATTTATGTTGCAGACCAAGCTTCAGGTTTTGGAGATGCAAAAATGTATATGCGTGGTTTTGATCAATCAAATACTGCTTTCTTATTGAATGGGCAACCAATCAACGGAATGGATAACGGTAGTTTATATTGGTCAAACTGGCAGTCTGTTTCTGATATTGCAAATGTTATTGATTCTCAACGTGGTTTAGGATCTTCAAAATTAGCTATTTCTTCTGTTGGAGGAACTGTAAATATCGTAACAAAAGCTACTGAGAAAAAAGAAGGTGGTTTTGTACGTTACTTAACAGGTAACGATTCATACCAAAAACAAACTATTGGTTATAATACAGGTATGAAAGGTAAATGGGGTGCTTCATTTATGTTTGATAACTGGTCTGCTCACAGAAGTTTTGCACGTGGAACAGAAGGTAAAGGTCAATCTTACTTTGTTTCTGTAGGTTTCAAACCAAATGCACGTCATACATTCAACTTTATGATTTTTGGTGCTCCGCAAGAACATGGTCAGAACTATTCTAAACCAATGGATACTCAATATCGTAATATTAAAGTTAATGGTGTAAATAAAAGTATTATTGCAACTCCAGGTTATGATATTACGGGTCGCTTAGGAAACTCTAATTATGGTTTCTATAATGGAGAATCTTTATCTGCTAAAACAAACTATTATCACAAACCAGTAGCTAACTTAAACTGGGATTTTACAATTAACGAAAACTTGTCTTTGTCTACAGTGATTTATGCATCTACTGGTACAGGAGGAGGGACAAGTACTTTAGGTAATGGTCCTGGATATACTGATGGAGGTTATAAATCTAATGGAGAAATTGATTGGGATGTAATAGCAGCGAAGAATCAAGAATTAAAAGATGGAATTTCTAATGGAAATAACGGAACTGTTTTAGCTTCTTCAGTAAATAATCACTTTTGGTACGGAGGAGTTTCTAACTTAACTTTTGATACAAAAAAAGGTTTTGTATTTAATGTAGGTACAGATTTACGTTTCTACCAAGGGGAACACTATCAACAATTAAATAATTTATTAGGAGCTTCTGGTCGTGCTGCATCTAATGCGCAACGTTCAAAAGACTATGTAGTTGATAAAACTTTCAGCTCAAGCCCTTGGAATTCTTTATTCAATAGAGCTAAACATAGTGAGAGAATTGGATTTGATAATTCAGAGAGAATTAATTACCAAGGTTTCTTTGGACAAGCTGAATACTCAAACGAATTATTCTCAGCATTCTTTCAAGGTGCTTTATCTTGGCAAGAGTATGAAAAATATGATAACTGGAACTATACTGCAGAATCTGCAGAAAAACAAGGTATCAAATTCAAAAACGGTAAAGCTTATTCAGGTGAGCGTACAGAAATTGGTTATAATTTAAAAGCTGGTTTCTCTATTAATTTAAATAAAGAAAATAGCGTTTTTGTTAATGGAGGTAAATATTCTCGTCAACCATATTTAAATAATATGTTTGTACGTAATACAGTTACTTTTGTAGATCCAACAGTTAAAAATGAAGAGATTCAAAGTGTTGAAGCTGGTTACCGTTACAAAACTCGTACATTAAGAGTTAATGTGAATGCATATTACACTGAATGGGATAATAGAGCAGATACTTACAACGATAGAGATTTTACAGATGCTAATGGTTTAGTACACTCTAATGTTCGTTATTTATTAAATAATTTATCTCAAGTACACAAAGGTTTAGAGGTAGATTTTGATGCTAAAGTAACACGTGATTGGACAGTTAGAGGTTATGCTTCTGCAGGAGATTGGAGATACCAAGGAGATTTTACTTACCAAGTTCAAGATACAGATACACAAGAGATTGTAGCTGGAACAGAGAATGGTAAAGGTAACTTAGACGGTGTAAGAGTAGGTAATGCAGCTCAATTTACATTTGGTATGGGTACTAAAGTTAAAGTAACAAAAGCTTTATCTTTTGATACAGATTTTAACTACTATGCTCGTTTATATGAAAACGTAAACGTTGCTGATGTTGCAAAAGCAAATATTAATGGACAAGTCTACAAAAATGCAAGTATTAGCCCATTTGCTACAGTAGATTTAGGAATGTCTTACAACTTTAAAATTACAAATAGTCAATCTATTAAATTTAGAGGTAACATCAAAAACTTATTCAATGATCAATACATTTCTCGTAAAGATAACTACGGTTACTTCTGGGGGAATGGAAGAACTTGGAATGCAGGTGTAACTTACACTTTCTAAGAAATATTTCATTATCATAACAAAAAGACGAACGCTTGTAGTTCGTCTTTTTTTTGTGTTTACCTTTACTAAAATTTTATAGAAAAATGATTCAACCCGATTTTCTAAAAGAAGGTGATAAAATAGCAATTGTTGCGCCAGCAAAACGAATGTTACAAGGCGAATTGGAGGAAGCAATAGACTTAATAAAATCGTGGAAATTGATTCCTGTTCTTGGGAAAAATATTTATGCTGAATATGATTTTGGCTACAAATATGCTGGAACAGATGAAATCAGAACCGAAGATTTTCAATGGGCATTAGATGATGCTGAAATCAAAGCGATTTGGTGCGCACGTGGTGGATATGGTTCAGTAAAAATTATTGATGAATTAGATTTAACCAATTTCAAAAAATCTCCAAAATGGATAATTGGTTATTCTGATATTACTGTTTTTCATAATCATTTTAACCGATTAGGTTTTCAAACAATTCATGGTGTTACAGCGAAGAAATTAGCAAATACCGAATATCATCCAACATCTTATCAAAGTGTTTACGAAGCATTGTTTGGACATGAAATTAATTACCAAATTCAATCACATGCTTACAATAATTTAGGCGAAGCAAAAGGAGAATTAATTGGCGGAAATCTTTCGATTGTGTATTCACTTTTGGGGAGCGAATCTGCGATTACAAATCCTTCGGATAAGATTTTATTTTTAGAAGATTGGTTCGAGAATTGGTATGCAGTTGATCGAATGTTGATGAATCTTAAACGCAACGGAATTCTTACTCATGTAAAAGGAATTATTTTAGGAAACTTTACGCATATGGATACCGAAGAAGAAAATGCTGATAACTACAATCATCCATTCGATCCAAAAACTTTTGAAGTCATTTATAGTTTTACAAAAAAAATAAATATTCCAGTAGCTTTCGGATTTCCTGCAGGGCATACAGGTCACAATGTTGCACTAAAAATGGGTGCGAAAGTTCAGTTAAATGTTACTTCAAATAATGTAACTTTGCATCATTATACAAACAAATATGAAACAAGATAATTTAACAGTTATTACTCACCCGTTGGTAAAAGCAAAAATTACGCAAATGCGTGATAAAAACACAACAACGAAAGAATTTGGTGAATTAGTAGACGAAATTTCAGGTTTAATGTGTTACGAAATTACACGTAACATCGAGCTTGAAGAAGTAGAAGTTGAAACGCCAATTATCAAAACAATCGGTTACAAATTAAAAGGAAATGATATGGCTATCGTTCCAATTTTACGTGCTGGATTGGGAATGGTAAAAGGAATTCATCAATTAATTCCAACAGCTAAAGTTGGTCATATTGGGCTTTATCGCGATCATGATACATTACAACCAGTTGAGTATTTGTGTAAGCTCCCAACTGATTTAGATTCTCGTGATGTGATTTTGGTTGATCCAATGTTAGCTACAGGAGGTTCTGCAATCAAAGCAATCGAAATTTTAAAAGAAAAAGGAGCAAAATCTGTTCGTTTGGCTTGTTTAGTTGGTTGTCCAGAAGGAGTGGAAGCAGTACAAAATGTTTATCCAGAAGTTCCAATTTTCTTGGCTGCTTTGGATGAAAAATTGAATGAAAATGGATACATCGTTCCAGGTTTAGGTGATGCTGGAGATCGTTTGTACGGAACAAAATAATTTTTTTGAATGAGTATTAGTTACGATTTCGGGAAAGAAGCAGAAGATTTTGCTGTCAATTATTTAATCCAAAATGGATACAAAATATTGGCTCGAAATTATTTTTTCAGAAAAGCCGAAATCGATATTATTGCTCAATTTGAAAATGAGATTGTTATTATAGAGGTTAAGAGTCGTACTTCAAATTATGTTGCCGAGCCAGAAAGTTCTGTTAACACAAAGAAGAAGAAATTGTTAATTCTTGCCGCAGATGATTTTATTCAGAAAAATAATTTTATTTCTGAGGTAAGATTTGATATTTTAGCACTTTTAAAAAAACAACAATCTTGGAGCGTAAATCATATCAAAAATGCATTTAATGCTTCAGAAATTTAATCAACTTTTATGGAAGTATTTATGAGTCTTTTTGACTTTATTATGCATATCGACCAGCATTTAGCAGAGTTTGCAAATGAGTATGGTTTGTGGCTTTATGCAATTTTATTTTTAATCATTTTCGTGGAAACAGGTGTGGTTGTGATGCCATTTTTACCTGGAGATTCACTGTTGTTTGCGGCAGGTATGTTGGCTGCGCAAGAAACAAATGATATGAATGTGTGGATTATGATTGCAATTCTTTTGGTGGCCGCTATACTCGGTGATACGTTGAACTATACCATTGGAAAAAAAGTTGGTTACAAAGCAACTAAAGTGAAGATTTTTGGTAAAAATTTCATCCAAGAAGAACATATCAATAAAACGCATGAGTTCTACGAAAAATACGGTTCAAAAACCATTGTAATTGCTCGTTTTGTACCAATAGTAAGAACTTTAGCGCCTTTTGTTGCAGGAATTGGACGAATGGGATATTCTATTTTCATTACATATAATGTAATTGGAGCTGTGTTATGGGTTGTTGGTTTAACGCTTATTGGATACTTCTTAGGAAACATCGAATGGGTTCAAAAGAATTTTTCTAAAGTAATTTTAGGAATAACAATCGTTTCAATACTTCCAATTTTTGTAGAAATTATCAAAGAAAAGTTCGGCAAAAAAAAGGTAGCTGAACAAGAATAACAATAAAAAATTAACTCGACTTCGGTCGAGTTTTTTTATACCTTTAAATCATGGAAATTTTAGATTACATACTACATATCGATAAATATTTAGAAACCATTTTGAATGATTATCAAAACTGGTTTTACTTGATTTTGTTTCTCTTAATTTTTATCGAAACAGGTTTGGTTGTCATGCCTTTTCTACCTGGCGATTCGCTTTTATTTGCGGCAGGAATGTTGGCTGCAGCTTTTCCAGATCAACTCAATATTTATATCGTATTAGGTTTGCTTTGGGTTGCAGCGATTGCAGGCGACACGGTCAATTATACGATTGGAAAAACCTTAGGAGCGAAATTAGTCACAGCCAAAATTTTCGGAAAACGAATTATTAAAGATTCTGCCATTCAAAAGACTGAAGATTTCTTTACAAAATATGGTTCTAAAACCATTGTAATTGCACGTTTTGTTCCGATTGTAAGAACGCTTGCTCCCTTCGTTGCAGGAATTTCTAAAATGCATTATGGTACATTTATCAAATATAATTTTATAGGTGGAATAATTTGGGTTTTCGGGATTACATTGGCTGGATATTTTCTAGGAACAATTCCATTTATCAAAAACAATTTCGAGATAGTTGTCATGGCAATTATTGTTTTTTCTTTAGTTCCGATTGTTGTAGAATTCGTCAAAGAGAAAATGAAGAAATAAAAAATGAACACAGAAAATACCATTTTCATCATCTTACTTTTGTTAATAATTTTTCTACCAATCATTTTATTTATCATTGATTCACAAAAAGAATATAAACACGAAAATGATGAAGTTATTCGCGTCAAGATTGCTTTTGTAAGCTATATTTCAGTTTTCAATACAATTCTTTTCGCAATTCTTTGTCTCACTTTTTTATTTGTAGCTTATCAATTATTGTTTGTGACAGATTTCACTTTGACTAACATAATTATTGGAATGATTTCTTTGATACTATTCTTTGCTTTTATTATTCCAATTGCGAATACTTACAATCATCTCTTGAAGGAATCTAAGCGCGAAATTTATTTTTTCAGGAATAAAAAGGCTTTGTTAGTTGTAGAAAAAGAAACAGAAATTATAATTGATTTAGAAGATGAAATGATTGAAATCAATCACGAAGTTTCTAATAAAAGTTCTAAATATCAAACTGGTCATGGTAAATATAATTTTACTCAGAATGAAAACGTCATTTCAATTTCAGATTTAATCAAATTTCCTCAAGATTTTCTTGATCGAAATAATATTGAACAAGTTAAAGTTTCGAAACTTTTTATTTGGATTTAGATAATCATTCAAATAATTCTTATCTTCTATCCTCAAAAATATGAACTAATGAAAAACCTATTAATTATTTGCTCTATCCTTTTTTCTTTTGTTGTAAATGCGCAACAAGGTTATCCTGTCCCTCCAAAATCAGAAAATAGACTATTTTATATTCAACACAACGACAATAAAAATACGTTTGTTTACGATGCACTTTTTTCGAGCAAAGGGATTTTAGATGATGATAATCCAGTTGATATTTATCGCATTCTTTATGCTGAAGATGGTTCAAAAAAGCCCTTGACTTCTATACAAAAGAAATTGGCATATGGTTTAGATATTAAGAAAATTGAAAAGAATGTTTTTCAGTTGACACTGGTTTCTTATCCAACTCAAAAATTAACGCTCAAGCTTGATTCTCAAAAAAAACCAATTGTTCAAACAACTGTTAATAACAAGTTGATAACATTGAATCGTGTTTTTTTGAAACAGAAGAAAGGAACGGCTGGAATCTCCGTAAAGCTTGATTATATTTTATTTTACGGAAAAGATAAAAACGGAAAATCTGTAGAAGAGAAAATTGTTCTCTAAAAAAATCTTCCTAAATTAGAATCTTTAAGACGCAATTTAATAGCATATGATCGAAGTAAAAGAGGTGAACACGCCAAGTGAAATGAAGAAATTTGTCGATTTACCTTTTGAAGTGTATAAAGATAATCCGTATTGGGTGCCTTCTTTAAAGAAAGATGAACTCGCAAGTTTTGATAAAAAGAATGCAATTTTTGAGACGGTAGAAGCTAACTATTTTTTAGCTTACAAAGGCGAAGAAGTGGTTGGGCGAATTGTTTCGATTATCAATTGGACCGAAGTAAAAGAACTTGGAAAGACTAAAATTCGGTTTGGTTGGTTAGTTTTTAAAGATGATATTAACATTCTGAAAGCTTTATTAACAACTGTTGAAAACATTGCTAAAAAAAATAAACTGAGTTATATAGAAGGTCCGATGGGATTTTCGAATATGGATAAAGCGGGGTTATTAACAGAAGGATTTGATAAAGTTGCAACTTTAATCGGTTTGTATAATTACGAATATTATCAAACATATTTGCAAGAATTAGGTTATCAACCAAAAGCCGAATGGTTAGAATATTCTATTGATATTGCTAATTTGGGTAAGGTAAAACAAATGGATAAATTGTGCGAAATGCTCAAAAAACGTTACGAAATTGATACGTATAAATTTGAAACAATTGACGAAATGTTACCTTATGTTGATGAGATGTTCGATTTGTTGAATGTGACGTATGCAGAATTGCAAAGTTTTGTTCCGATAGAAAAATTTCAGGTTGAACATTACAAAAAGAAATATCTAAAATTTATTCATCCTGATTTTATTTCGTGTGTAAAAGATAAAAACAACAAAATGATTGCTTTTGCGATTACAATGCCTTCATTTTCGAAAGCATTTCAGAAAACGAAAGGAAAATTGTTTCCATTTGGTTGGTGGCATTTGATGCAAGCACAAAAAAAGAACGATCATGTCGAATTTTATTTGATTGGAATTGATCCTCATTATCAAAATAAAGGTGTAAATGCCTTGATTTTTAAAGAACTTTATGATCGATTTATAGCAAGAGGGATTAAAACTTTAGAAACGAACCCTTTGCTTGAGGAAAATACAAAAGTGCAACAATTATGGAAAAACTTTGATCCTGTTGTTCACAAGCGACGAAAAACATTTTATAAAAATATAGAAGCATAAAAAAAGGTTAGGATTTTGTCCTAACCTTTTTAATTGAAATAATAATTAATCTTGATTGTCTTCTTTCCAATCTTTGATTGTACTTTCAATTTCTTCTCTAGATTTTCCTGTTTTTTCCTGAATTTTACCTACAACTTCATCGTATTTTCCTTCAGCATAAACTTTGTCATCATCAAACCAATCACCATATTTTTGTTTTACAGCGCCTTTGATTCGATTCCATTTCCCTTCTAATTCTAATTTGTCCATAATTTTTTGTTTTATAAGTTGTAAATAGATTTATACTATATGTTGAACAAATATTAAACCATAGATTTCGAAAGACTTATAAAAAAATGTTAAATAAAATATAGGAATATTGGTTTAGAATACTGCGAAGTAAATCAAAATAATGATGATAATAACAACCACTATAAATTCAAAAATGGGGATAGTTCTCCCTCCAGATTTCAAATTTCTTTTTCTTTTCGAATACATACCAAACCAACTTATAACCAAATAATGACCTAAATTTATGAAAAATATTATAAATCGTTAGAAAACAATAAATCATAAAAAAAGACTTTGAAAAATATTTTCAAAGTCTTTTTTGTTGTACGGGCGGGGAGACTCGAACTCCCACACCTTGCGGCACTAGATCCTAAGTCTAGCGTGTCTACCAATTCCACCACGCCCGCTAAAATCTCACCGATTTGGATTGCAAATATACACAAGTTTTCTTTCTAACAAAATTTCGAAATAAAATTTTTTTAATCTTTTTTTACATTCTAAATTTGTACAAAGCTTTTACAAAAATGGAAATTACAGGAAGAATTAAAAAAATATTTGAAACTCAAAATATTACTGCAAGTTTCAAGAAAAGAGAATTCGTTGTTACAACGCAAGAACAATATCCACAAGATATTTTAATTGAGCTTACACAAGATAAGACAGATGTGTTGAATGCTTACAAACCTGGTGATGAAGTGAAAGTTTCTATCAACATTCGTGGTCGCGAGTGGGTGAACCCAGAAGGTGTAGCAAGATATTTCAATACAATCCAAGCGTGGAGAATTGAAAATATGGCAAATGCAGCTGCACAAGCACCTCAAGGTTACGATAATTTTGCACCAGCGCCTCCAGTAGATACTTTTTCTAACGGAGATGATGATGATTTACCATTCTAAGGAAAACAAAACATCAATTAATACTAAACGTGTTCTTTATTGGACACGTTTTTTTAATTTTATATAAATTATACACAAAACGATATGTATTGGTTAAGTTCTGATTTAATCTTTCCTGATTACGATGAAGTGAATAGTGAGGGAATTATAGCTGTTGGAGGAGATCTTTCACCAGAACGCTTAATTTTGGCTTATCAGAAAGGAATTTTCCCTTGGTTTAATGAAGAAGATCCAATTATTTGGTGGTTTCCTCAAGATCGATTTGTCTTATTTCCAGAAAATTTACATGTTTCGAAATCGATGAAGAAAGTTTTTCGAGATCAAACATTTACCTATTCAGAGAATAAAGCGTTTCGAGAAGTGATTACAAATTGTTCGCAAGCGTATAGAAAAGATCAAGACGGAACTTGGATTACAAATGATATGATCGAGGCATATTGTACGTTACATGAAATGGGAATTGCAAAAAGTATCGAAGTTTGGCTAAACGACGAATTGGTAGGTGGTTTTTATGGAATTGATATGGGCGACGTTTTTTGTGGAGAAAGTATGTTTGCGAAAGTGAGCAATGCTTCCAAAGCTGGTTTTATACAATTTGTTGCAAAATATCACAAGAAATATAAATTGATCGATTGTCAAGTTTATACAGAGCATTTAGCGAGTTTGGGTGCAATGGAAATTCCGAGTGATATTTTTTTGGAATATTTGGAACATAATCAATCAAAATAATATGAAAAAATTTATAGTTGCCGATATAGAAAAAGCACATGAAAAAGTGAAATCTGGAGCAGATTTTCCGAATTATATCAAAGAGATTAAATCTTTAGGCGTTATAGCTTTTGAGACTTGGGTGGTGGATAGTCATACTAATTATTTTGGGACAGATGATTTCGAAACGACTTCTGATGCACAATACGATGATTTAATGATTGTAGATGATGTAAATATTGAAAAGTTTATCGCGTATCTAAAAATTCATCAAAAAGGTGAAACAGATTATTTTACGTTTTGTAAACATTGCGCAGAAACAGGCGTAGAGAAATGGATTGTTTCTTTAGAAGATTATACGTGTACTTATTTTGACAAAAACGGAAATATGATACTAAATGAAAAAATCCCGCATTAATAGCGGGATTTTTTATGATTTACTATCAATTTACTTCGTAAAAGTAATAGGATATTTTAGATTGCTATACTCGTTAAGATCTGCATTTAACGACCCAACTAATAATCCAGCCTTTATTTTTAGCGGAACTAAGTTATCATCGTCAGAAATCCACATCGTAACCGATTCTGATTCTTTGAAAACACGACCAGATTGTACGTATGGACGAATTTTGATTGCCGCAATTTTTCCGAATTTTGTTTTTAAGGTTTCACGTCCCAAAACTTTCAATCGAAATTTTAGCGTTTCGTCACCAAGAAAAATATTTTCGTTCAAATAATCTCCTGTTTTAAGAGTGGCATGATTGGTATTACGTAAACTGTAAAAAGCAGAAAGTAAATCTTGCGCATCGTACGGAATTGTTTCTGTCGTTACTTTTCCATCTCGTTTATTTTCAACTTTTGCTTTTCTATTGGCATGATCAAAATAATAGATTTGATGACGTTTGTAACTTCCTTCTACAATATTTCGAACAAATTTTGTTGGTTTCAAATCTGTTTTATCAATATACGATTCGTAATTATCATCTACCTTAAAAAAAGCACGCACAGCACCAGTAGAAGTTCCTTTTCCTACGATATGAAAATGACTTTTTCCGTTCAAAGTAGCTTCTTTTACATCAATTGATGCATATCCTGCATTCAATCCAGAATAATGAACTCTAAACTTTAGATTTTCGCCAACTTTGTAGTTGATTTGAGCATTTAAAGGCAATGCAAAAGAAAGGATAATAAAAGTAAAAAATAAAATATATTTTTTCATTTTGAATTTTTGGTTTTGTGGTTAAGATTCAAATTGTTTGCCAAAAATAATAAAACGCCTTTATAAATTGATATAAAGGCGTTTTAATTTATGAGAATCTAATGATATTCTAATTTTCTTCTTTTAGTGAAGATATTTGATCTGCTTCAGTTGAAGTTTCAAAATCTGAAACATTGATAACCGAAACGATTTCTGGAACATATTTTTTGATGGTCATTTCAACACCTGACTTTAAGGTCATTTGGTTGACAGAACATGCTATACATGCACCTGTAAGGCGAACTTTTACAATATTATCTTCTACACATACTAATTCGATATCGCCTCCATCTGAATTTAAGAATGGTCTAATTTCAGTTAAGGCCTTTTCAACTTCTGAATATTTTTCTTCTGGAGTCATGATCTTTTACTTTTTTAATTTTTTGCCGAACAACCTGCCATCGTTGTAATACGAACAGCTTCTGTTGGAGGCAAAGTATTGTTACGTTCTACTAAACTTTGTACTGCGTTACGTGCAATTTCTTTGTAAACATTAGCCACAACAGTATCTTCTTGCATTGCAGCTGGACGACCAACGTCAGCAGCTTCGCGAATAGATTGTACAATTGGAATTTCGCCTAAGAAAGGAACACCAATTTGTTCTGCTAAGTTCTTTGCACCATTTTGTCCAAAGATATAATATTTATTGTTAGGTAATTCTTCTGGTGTAAAATACGCCATATTTTCTACAATTCCTAAAACTGGAACATTAATCGCTTCCATTTGGAACATTCCAACTCCTTTTTTAGCATCTGCTAATGCAATATTTTGAGGCGTAGAAACCACAACTGCTCCTGTAATTGGAACTTGTTGTACGATAGATAAATGAATGTCACCTGTTCCTGGAGGTAAATCGATTAATAAGAAATCTAATTCTCCCCAATGTGCATCACGAATCATTTGATTCAATGCTTTTGCAGCCATCGGTCCTCTCCAAACAATTGCTTGATCTGTATCAGCAAAAAATCCAATTGATAATAACTTGATTCCGTAAGCTTCTACTGGTTTTATTTTCGTTTTTCCATTAACTTCTACAGAATATGGACGAGCATCTTGACAATCGAACATAATTGGCATAGAAGGTCCGTAGATATCAGCATCTAATAAACCAACTTTGAATCCCATGTTTGCTAAACTAATTGCTAAGTTTGATGAAACAGTAGATTTACCAACACCACCTTTTCCTGATGCTACAGCGATAATATTTTTAACACCTGGTAATTCTGAACCTTTGATTTCGTTCGGATTTTTTTCTTCAACTTCAACAGAAATGTTAAGTTTAAGATTTGACTCAGGTAAATTTTCTTTAAATGCATTTTTCAACGCAATTTCCAAACGCTTGCGTTCGTGCATTGCAGGCGAAGGAGAAACAATATCCAAAATAATATCATTTCCCATCACTTGAGCGTTACGCATCCAATTGCGAATACCCAATTCTTCTAATACTTGATATATTTGATCTCTTGTGTAAGCCATCTTTTAAATTTAATGCGACAAAATTACGAAGAATCAAAGACTTTAAATAATCTAAAAACGTGATTTTAATTGTTTTGCTTTATAATTTGATAAATAGACTTAATTTGATGTATATTTAAACTTTAAATCTGACTATGGAAGAGCATATTATTTATCTGACGAATATAAGAAAACAGATTATTGATGAGCTTGAACAACACTCTCTGAAACAACTACTTTATATACCTGTTGGCTATAAAAACAATTTGTTTTGGAATGCGGCTCATGTTTTGGCAACACAACAATTGATCCATTATTATTTAACCGATAATAGGATGTTGGTCGATATTCAGTTTATTCAGAAGTATAAAAAAGGAACAATTGGAAATACGGAAGTAACGGAAGAAGATGTGACAGAATTGAAGGAAATGTTGGAAAGTACACCAATGCAGATGTTCAAGGATTATCGTTCGGAAAAACTATCGTATTATCGATCATATAAAACAAGTTTTGGTATGACATTAGAATCGATTGAAGATGCAATTTTGTACAACAATATTCACGAAGCAATGCATTTGGGCTATATGATGGCGATGAAAAAGAATATTCCTTTTTAAAATCAAACGCAGAATAAAATTTAAAAATTTAGATGTTAACATACAGAGATGCTAAACGAAGCGATTTAGAAAAAATAACAGAAATTTATAATTCGACAATAGCTTCGCGATTAGTAACTGCCGATACAGAACAAGTTTCAGTTGAAAGTAAAGTAAAATGGTTCGAAGAACATTCACCTGAAAAAAGACCACTTTGGGTTGTAGAAAATGAATCGAAAGACATTGTAGGATGGGTAAGTTTTCAATCTTTTTATGGAAGACCAGCTTATGATGCAACTGTAGAAATCAGCATTTATTTAGATGCAGCGCAACGTGGAAAAGGTTTAGGAAAACAAGTGTTGGAATATAGTATTACGAAAGCACCAGAATTTGGAATTAAAACGATTTTAGGTTTTATCTTTTCGCATAACGAACCGAGCTTGAAATTATTCAAACATTTTGGTTTCGAAGAATGGGGAAATTATCCCAGTATTGCAATATTAGACGGAATAGAAAGAAGTTTAACTATTTTAGGAAAACGAATCGCATAAAAAAACCTCAATTCATTTGAAGTGAGGTTTTTTTGTTTATAAACTTTTTTTGAGTTTTAATTCTCTTTTTACTTTGGTATTGTTAAATTCACTTAAGCTGAATCTGTACATTTCGCTTGAAAGATCTTTATTATCAACGATTCCACCAAGAATATACATAAAATCATTGTAGATAAATATTTCACCATTAAGTGCAAATATGTTGTTTATTGCATATTCTTTCAGAATTTTTTCCTGTGTATCAAATGTATAAAATATACCATTTTCGTAGATATAAATGAGATGTTCTTTTTTTGCTAATGATGGTCTACTCATGGCGATAGGAAGTTCAAATTCTTTTGTCCATTTTCCATCATTTAGATTAAAAGAATCAATTGATTTTAATAAATGATTTTTGTTACCTCCGATCAAATAAATCTTATTATCAACTAGAATTGCTGGCGCTTCTTTCGCGTCTGGCATAGGATCCATTTCGTACCACAATCCAGTAGAAAGATTGTACATACTAACTTTGTTTGTGAAAAACTTTGTTCCATTATTATATTTTTTTGTAGAACCTCCAAAGAAAAGTACTTTGTTATCAACTTTTACTGATGCAAAATTGACAGCCTGATGAGCCATTACATTATCTATGATTAAAGTGTCATTTTTAACATCATAAACATCTATTTTGTTGTTCAAAAGTTCTCGATTTCTGTTGTTACCGAATCTTCTTCCTCCAAAACTATAAAGCAAACCATTGTGACTAATGATAGAATTATTTGCAATGGTTGAAGATTTAGTTTTTGATGTTTTCCAAAAATCTCGTTCCAAATCATAAATATAAATTTTATTACTAAATCCTTTATATTCTGTTCTCACACCAACATTAGAAACGTCTCCGCTCATCACATATAATTTGTTGTTTTCTACTATAACTCCAAAAGAATAAACACCAATTTCTGGCATGTTTTTCAATTTCTCATATTGTACAGAGTTATTTAATTTAGTTTTAGCGTTGATTTGTACTTCTTCTAATTCTATTTTTTCTTGGGCAAAAGATTTTGTTTGCAGAAAAAAGATAAATAGAAAACTAATTAACGAAGCTGACGATATTGATTTCATATTTAAATAGTTGATTTATGTTGTAAATAATTTTTACCGAACTGTTTTTATAGCCTCTTTAATATGATTTCGAGTGATGAAAAAAATGATAAAGTATAAAAACATTCCAACAAAAATATAGATGTAAGAATAATCGATAGATTCATCATTTAATATTGCAGATAATTTTCTTGCACTTGAAAAAGACAGGAGAATAAAAAGTAACATAATTATATAACAAATGTATCCTGCGTAGGAAGAATCTTTCATGAGAAAAATGGATATAATGTTTAAAACTAATGCAATTATAGAAAACAACTTGTATTGTTGATAAGCTTCCATTGCGGTATCATAAGTTGTGTTTTTTAATTTTCCAGTTAATTCTAATTGATCCATTTTAATTCCTCTTTGCTCAAGGATTTTAATAGCTTCATTTTTTATTTCAATTGGATAGCCAAATTGTTGATAGCGTTTTACAACATCAATTAGCAGATTCGTCTGCATTGATTTTAATTTTTCGATACGATTGTCCATAGTAGTAGAGAGGTTAATTATTTTATTTCCCAATACTCCAAATCAGAGCTTTTTCTTTAGTTGCTCTGTAAATTGTAGCATGTTCTTCTTTCGGTTCTGGAGAATAATTCCATTGTAGATTTGGAAGTTTTTCTTGTGTTAAAATATTCTTCAAATCATCTGTATAAGGCAAAATATCACTTGCTCCAGATCCTGCAAACCATAACTTTTTTGGAGTAGAAGGAAATTTAGCTAAATCATCTTTTGCATTTAATAACATTTTATGATCGTTCCACCAAAGTGAAGGATCAATCGCAATATAATAATCAAACATTTCGGGTTGTTTCAGAAAAGTTTCCATGATAAATAATCCAGCCAACGATTCACCAATAATTCCTTTTTGGGATTGAGTGCGATACTTTTTCGTGATTTCAGGAAATAATTCATCCTTGACAAAACTTCTAAATTCATTCGAACCTCCCACAACATCGGCTATTTTTTTATCCTCTTCGTTTTCGGTTGGTGGACTCAAATCTTTGCGACGTTGTATATTTTCAATTCCAACCAAAATAACTGGTTTTATTTTTTTCGAAGTAATCAAACTGTCCAATGTGTTTGCAATATGTGGAAAATCCTCTTTTGTTCCGCCATCAGGCATATACAAAACGGATAACGAATCCTGAGTAGTTGAATATTCTTTTGGAACCCAAACATTAATAATTCGCTTTTCATTTAGAATTTTAGAATCAATTGTAAATGTTTCATGTTTTGGAATAGGATCATTGTAAACAACGGGATTAGAGTTTTTGCAAGATGTCAAAAAACTAATAGAGATTACAACTAATAAGTAGTTAAAAATCGATTTCATGTATTTCATATTAAAGTATTTAATCAAATATACAAAAATCATAAAGAGTTGATTTTCTATTTAATAAAAAAGACCACTAAAAAATTAGTAGTCTTTTTCAAATTATTTTCTAAAGAGTTTTTAATACTCTAAAAATCTCACTTTATCTTCGATTGGTTGACGAACAGCTTCTGGAGAATCTCCTTCAATTTTTCCCATATAGAAAACACCAACACATTTTTCGCCTTCTTCCATAGTTGTAAACTCATCAACATTGGCGATAATGTTTGCTGGAGAAGACCAATATGCACCAATGTTTAGCGCACTTGCCATTAACCACATATTTTGAACAGCCATAGAAGTCGCAGCTAATTCTTCCCATTCAGGATTTTTTTCTGTGTTGATAAAATTGATTAATACAATTTTATTCGACTTATCACATTTCTCAATTAATGCATTTATTTTTCTGTCGCTCAATTGATCTGTTGGCGTTCCTTGCACATAAACACGCTTCACGTATTCGCGGAAACGGTCTTTTGCAGGACCTTCTAAAACGACAAAACGCCAAGGTTCAGTTTTTTTATGAGAAGGCGCCCAATTTGCAGCCTCAAAAATTTGATTCAATTCTTCGCGCGTAATTTCTTCTTGATTGTATTGCGGAGGAAATATAGAGCGTCTATTTTTTATGATTGATAATAAATCGTTTGCATTCATGTTGTAACAATTATTAATTTTATTCTACTAATCAAGCAAATTTACATTAATTTCAATTAAACCAACGTTAAGATGAAAACATTAGATTACAACAAAATTGAATATTAAAAAAACAATAAATTTCAATTTGATATTGGGAAATATTTCAATTAATCATTAGAGCTTTTCCAAAACAATTGGCAGCTATTTGTGATTTATGCCCTTATGGTAGCCATTATTTATATGTTTACTTCGTGCACTGTAATTGGTTATTTTTTGTGATGTATCCACTTATAACGGGATTTATGATTGGTGCAGACGTACTGAAAACAAAATGTCGTTAGAGCTAGGTGACTTTTTTGGAGGTTTCAAAAATATAGGAAGCTATTTCCTTTTAACGCTTATCATTATGGGAATTTTGCTAATTTGAGTTTTATATGCAATGCTTCCAGTAAGGTTTCCAAAATTAAAATTATAGTAAATCAAGTAAGTATTTTAAAAAAAAAAACTATCCCAAGGCAAAATTTATTCTTTTTTCTAACGCTCATCAGCACATTTACAAAAAGTCAACGCTAAACCAACAATTTATTTTGTAAAAGAATTGTTTTCCATTCTTATATGAAACAGTTATTTTGAAATTTCATTATTTTTGTACATACTTATAAAGAATGAATCACTCAAAAATAAATTTTTTACTATTTCTTTGTCTTACAACATTCTGTTTTGCTCAGCAAAAACTAGATGAAAAGAAATCTGTAAATTTTGAGTATTATAAAAAATTGCTGAATACAAATTCGAATAACTATAATTTTAATTCTGAAGCCCTTCTTCAAAATGCACAAACTTCTGATGAGAAGTTTTACGCAAATTATATTATGGGTGGAATGAAATATAGAAATGGCTTTTATATTCAAGCAGTCTATTATTATGAAGAAGCTGGAAAAATAGGCAAAAATATTGATTCAATAAATCTAAAAATGGCCTATACAAATGGTTTAGTAATGTCATATAGAAGGGCAGGGCTTATAGAACAATCAAATGATGCTTGGCAAAACTATATTAAACTACAAAAAGAATATAAAAATCCCTTCAAAGAAGCTGAATATTATTATAATCTATCCAAAATCTATGATATTGATGCGGATTATTGTAAAGCTTCTGAAGCTAGAATAAAATATTTAAGTTTAGTACCTTTAGACATTCAAAAAAAAGATCCTGATTACATTTTTGCAGTGTATGCCCAAAATGCTTTTACTCAAATGAAATGCGGTAATATTTTTGAAGCAGAGAAAAATATAAAAAAAGCAGATAACACAATACGTGATGTAACCATAAGGGAAAACTCATCGTTATATGAAATTTATGAATTAGCTAAAGCTCTATTAGCAATAAAAAATGGAAAAAAAGAGGAAGCGAAAACTTATTTTTCTTCAGCATATTCTAGATCTAAAACCAAAAACACAGTTGCAGCTACAAAACTTATTTTAAAAGAGAGACTCGCCGCAAAAATAGATTCACCTGAAGAACAATTATCCTTTGTCGAAGAAATAGATAAGTTAACCCATAATGAAACCTTAAATATACAAGAGTTAATTAAATATGAAACGAGAAAGTCAAAAAATAAGATTCAAGAAGAGAAATATAAAACAAGTATTAGTTTTATTATTATTTTATTCTGTACAATAGTTGTGATTATTTTGATTTGGTATAATAGATTTAAGCGTAAAAAGCTAACTTCTGCATTTCAGGAGATTATTGCTGGTCTTGAACAGAAAAAAAATGTAAAAACAACAACTCATTCTATAATTTTCGAGAAGTCTAGAGAAATTGAAAATGAGGATCAAATTATCAAAAAATTGAAGAATTTAGAGCAAAAACATTTCTTTTTAGCTCAAAATTTTTTAGCAATCCAATTAGCATCGAAACTTAATATCACTCCCAGAAATTTAAGTTTTCTACTGAAAAAATATTACAATCAAGACTTTAATAATTATATGAATGATTTACGAATCGATTATTTTACACAATTACTAAAAGATAATCCGCAATATCGTAAATACAAAATTGCAGCTCTTGCAGAAATGTGTGGTTATAAATCGTACAACCAATTTGCAGTAAATTTTAAGGCTAAAACAAAAATTTCTCCTTCACAATACATTACTTATTTACAAAAAGAATCACATCAATAATAAATTTTTTGTTTAGATGACTCAGCTATTTTTATTGCAAATTTCTTTAATAATTCCATTTTTACCTATCAATTTTATTTGTTTAACTAGATATCATTGTCTCAATGACTACACATCTAAAATTCTTTTTTCAAAAAATTCATATCACTGATAATCAATTGAATGTGTTCAATTGATTATAGTCATTTAATATGTTGTTATAATTGATTAGTCTTGTATGTTAAGCTTTCATATTGTGTTTTAATGCTTTCTCTTTGTATCTAATTGAGATCATAATCACAAATGAAAATTATGTTTTCGGAAAAAGCACATTCAATATTTTTTACACATTCAATATTTTTTAGAAATAAAAAGTATTGTTGTGCTTTCTTATTTTCATTGATCTCTATTTCTTTTCACGCTCAGATTTTTCAGAGTAGCAATTCACAACTTTATGTTTCTGAGGGAGCCACAGTAGTAGAAATTCATGATGAATCAATTATTGAGAATATCAAACCTATAAAGGGGGATTTTTACATTTCTAAAAACGCAGTTGTATCCGATGATCAAAAAAATCTCTTTGCAAAAGTAGTTGACATAGAGGATTCCAAAATTAGGACTACTCCATTAAAGCACTTAGCAGTTTCTCACAAGAAACAAAAAGAAAAAGAACAAATAGAACCTACAATAAAATCGTCATACAGCTTTGAATGCTCAAGGTCTTCTTTGTTTTATGATATTGGGAATCAGATAGGAAAGTTTATATCTACAATTAGTAATACACAATTAGTAGGAGTTTTTTCAAGCCAAACAAAAATCGACTATCGAAAAATTATTTTAGGAAAATCAATTAAATCTTTCTATAAAAACAAAGGTTTAAGTAAAATAAGCGAAACATATTTTTCAATTCGACCACCACCTATAGTTTGTTGAATAATAATTAATAAAAAGTAACAAATAAAAATAACCAAATGAATAAAAATCTTTATATAATAATTGCAATTTTAATTTCAGGAGTAGCATTCTCACAAGTAGGAGTAAATACATCAAATCCACAAGGGGTTTTTAATATAGATGGAGGTAGAGACAATCCTCTTACAGGTGCAGGTTCTACTTATACTCCAGCACAACAAAGAAACGATTTGGTGTTTCTTACAAATGGTAATTTGGGATTAGGTGTTACAGCACCTGTTCAAAAGTTAGACATTGTAACTGGCGGAACTTCTGCTTCTCCTATTGCAGGATTTAAATTAGATGATGGCACACAAGGTGAAGGATATTTTCTTATGAGTAAAGCAGACGGTACAGCTTATTGGAAAGAAGTAGCAGTAACAAAACCAACCATTTTGGGAACTTGGGGGACTTCTGTCATTACTTCTGATGATTCATCTTCTGCACCTCTAGAAATCTATACGGGAGCAAACATTACCCTTCCAAAAGGAAAATGGGTGGTAAACTTCGGTTTGAATTTAAATATAACAGCAGATGTACCGCATAAATCTGGATTTTGGCAAAAAGCATATCTTTCATCAAGTTCTACTACCAGAGAACAAAATGGTTTTGAAATCATAGGTTCTAATACAACTCCATATATGGGATATGCAACAGCTATCACCAAAAGTACGAATGCTGCTAATTCTATCAATTTTTTATCTGGTTCTTCTGTAGTGGTGGTTACAGGTAATAGTGCTACTATTTATGTTTTACTCAAAAATTCAAAAAGACAATTAGGTGCTACTACGGGAAATATGTGGGAGTTCGACCCATCGTTGAACGATATGTATTTATATGCAATGCCAGTAAACCAATAATAAACCAGCCGATTAGCAATTAATAATAATGATTGTGATACGGCATAATACTTTTATAAT
>NZ_JAOCFS010000022.1:0-57168 GCF_029842105.1 Empedobacter sp. GD03797 | reverse complement strand
TGTAATTAAAAAAGAAACCTATTCTGTTTTTTACTTCGATTTCTCCCGAATTTAAATCAGAAAGTATAGGTTGAAAATATTCTATACCAAAATTAAATTTTCGAGCAGCTGCTTCTAATCCTAATTTCGCAAATTGAGCTTTTCCCTTAGATTTTGGAATCGTCTCCCCAAATTGTTCATTTTTATAATAAAGTTCGTTTTGAAAACCGACTTTTCCAAGTAATTTTAATTCATTGTTAATGAAAAGATGTTGTAATTGAATTAATTGATTCCATTGATCTCCAAATTTGTATTTCTTCTTATTTTCTCCTTTCAAGTTGTAGTCTGTTACTAATTGTAAAGTCGAATTCTTATAAGCTAATTGGTAATTTATTGCAAACTGAGTATCCCAACTTCCTGTACCTAATTGAAAACTAGGATTGGTTGTTTCAGCATTTGCTTGATTAAATTTTGCGATTGGAATTTTTAAACCTATTGCAGCACTTAATCTATGTTTTAGCTCATTAGAACTTGTATTTGATTTAATGACTTTAACTATTCCCATCATATTTAAATCTCCAATACCAGAAATAGAAGAAGAGTTTTTACCTTCTTTATTATGAAAATGGTAAGGAATGCTAGCATTGATGTCAATTCTATTATTTATTGGAATTCTTGCCCATAATTGAATGGTATTGAATTGTTGCTTTTGTGTTCTTTTATTAGAAAAAGCATCTTCTTTAGCTTTATAAGATTGATGAAGGTAACGAATACCAACGAAATTTGAATTTATAAGATTTTCAATTCCATTTGAGGTTGAAGTTGCTGAACAACCACAAGCATCACAATCTAATTCTAAATCATATAAATGAGAGACTACAATAGAATCATTATCTGTATATGCAAATAATGAAATGGGAGTAAATAATATAACGAAAAATAAATTGATATATAATTTCATTTGAATAGATTTAAAATTCTGCATAAGCAGGGTTATTAATAAATGAGTAATCAGTTAATGTTTTTAGAAAAGAAATAATTGCCTTTTTTTCTTCTTCTGTCATAGGAATTCCAATTCGATTATTTTGTTTGAGTTGAGAATCCAAATATTTATCATTTTGTACACCTTCTGAATAAAAATTCAAAACAGCTTCTAAACTATAGAATCGACCATCGTGCATATAAGGTTTGGTCATTTCAATATTTCTTAAACTTGGAACTCTAAACTTCATAAAGTCAGTCGAATCTAATGTTACACGATATAAACCTCCATCTTTGTATTGTTTATTATAATACATTCCTGTATTTCGAAAAGACTCATCTGTAAAAAGTGTTCCTTTATGACAGCTTGAACATTTCTGTTGAAAAAGTTGTAAACCTTTTTTTTCGGTTTCGTTTAAATCTGCCTCTTTCCTTAAAAATTGATCATATTTAGAATCTTTTGATACAACTGAAGCCATAAACTGTCCTAATGCGCTGAGAATACGATTTGCATCTATTTTATCATCTCCAAAAGCATTTTTAAACATTTTTCGATAAGAAGAATCTGATGATAATTTCTTAATAATTTCGGGAAAAGTTGTATCCATTTCTTCTTCAGCTGTAATAGGAGAAATTGGTTGTTGAGCTAAATCATGAATAACGCCATCCCACATAAATCGATTTAGAAAAGCTAAATTTTGAATAGGAGGAGCATTTCGAATTCCTAATCGATCATCAATTCCATGACTAACAGGATGTCCGTGGTGAGTAAAGGCATTTTCTTGAATATGGCAAAAAGCACATGAAATAGTATTATTTCTAGATAATCGACCTTCATAAAATAGTTTTTTTCCTAACTCAACACCATTCTTAGTTAACGGATATTTATCTGTATCAAATGTTATTTTAGGAAAATAAGAAGGAATTTCTAATTGATAAGGTTCATCAACGATCTGTCCATAATCAATATCATCATCGTTACAACTTAGCAAGATGAATAAACTGAAAATGATTGTTATTATTTTATTCATTGTTTGTAGAATTATGCGGTGTTTATAAAACACCGCTATAAACTTTATTGATTTTTTTCGTCGTTATGTACATGATCAACTCGAAACATATTTTGTATATTTTCTGTTACCAATTGTGCAAAGTTGGAAGATCCCATAATGTTATTGTTCGACTCATCTAATATCAATTTATGATCACCACTTAAATAAGTGTTCAAATTTGCCATAATATGAATAGATGGCTTAATCTTAGAAGTTACCCGTGCAGATGTAGGTAAATCTAATGTTACTTCTCTATATAAATCTTGAACATTATTTTTGTTAATATCTCCCATATTTCCAGTATGAGTTAAGAAGAAAGTGTCAGTAGTAGTTTTCCCATAAAAACCTTCTATTTTAAAGAAAACATAACCAGCAGCCCAAGACCAAGTCATTCCATTTTTCTTTGCTTTTTCCCAAAAAGTAGCTTGTCCAGTCTGGCCTAATAAATAAGCTTTCTGAGATACACCAAGTCCAAAACGTACTTTTGTATATTTATTTTGAGGAATATTATCCAAATTTAAATAAACGACATTAGCTATTGCAGAATCTTGATTAATAACAAAAGCGCCTTTGTCTGGATCGTTTTTATGATAATCAAATTCATTTCCTTTTTCGTCAATTAATGTGATGTTAGAAATGATATATTTTAATGTTGTTAATTTATGTTTTTGTCCGTTTGATGAGGTTTGTGTTGTTTGATCTAGAACAATTCCTCCCAAATTATCAAATCCATTTTCAAACTTTAATTGAATTTTACCTGTTTCAGTTGATTTAATTTCAGAGAAATCATCATCGTTGTTGCAGGAAGTAAATAAAGTAAGTAATGCGATAAATGATAAGTTTAAAAAATATTTGATTGTTTTCATTGTAATAATTGTTTAATTTTTTTGAATAAAAATGCTGTTGGAAAACAATAATTGTTCTCCAATACTGAATATTTGTTCTATTAATTAAACAATTGGAGGTTTTAGATATTTAAAAACCCAATCGATAGAATAGGATGATTGCCAAAAGAATCGATGTTTTATTTTTACAATAAAATCTTGAATAAATGGAATATCTAAACATTCGAAATGTATATAAATTTCTGCAAATCGAATATTCTTTACTAAAACCGAATCAGATTCTTGTTCCGTTTCTTTTAGTTGCTTCGATAAATAACATTTTCCATTACATTGCATTTCTGGTCGCTCTTTATTGATACAATATTCATCAATAATCTTCTCCTGAGTACTAATGAATACAGTAAAAGGAATTAATGATCGAAAACCAATTAAAAGCACGAACAATGCAATCAATAAACAATTGAAACTTTTGACAAATCTTATATGAAATGTCAACTTGATTAAATGTTAATGAGATAATAATTTGATAAATATGGGCTATTTATCAAATAGGAGGCTGAAGTTGTTGATCTAATTGATATTGAGTCTCGAAAGCTAATTCGAAAGTCGATATTTTTTCAATAGATTTTGTAAAGTTAGATGTATTAATTTCGAAGGTAGGTTGATAGATAAAATAATCAATTGTGCGTAAAGAAACTTGAATTTTATTATCATCATTTTGTTCATCACTAACAGTCTTGGAAATCTGTTCTTTCAGATAACAAACGCCATTACACAATAATTCTGGACGTTCTATATTAACACAATATTCTTTAGAAATCTTATCATAATTCACTAAATAGTCAATAACTGGTAGCAATGGTCTACAAGTTATTAGAACAACAGTTAGTATGAAAAGGTAAGATTTCAATTCCTTAAAATTTTTATAAAATTAGACAGTTTTTATTTATTTTGAAAATGAAGATTATCAGTTTTTTCAGAAATTAAATTTAAGTTACTTTTTATTGAAATGACATTAATGAAATAATCTTAAAAGGTTTATATTTTTTAGATTGAGAAAGATATCGTAACTTTGAATTAATCATTTTAGGATCAATTTATGGCAAATTTTATCGACATCTATAGAAGAAACAACCAATCGTGGTTGTTTTTGTCGTTGGCATATTTGCATGATGATACTTTCTTAAGAAGCTCGAAAGAGTTTATCAACTAATCCCTGTTACGACTCGAGACAGGGAACCTTCTATTTTTTTCAATTATCAATTATTTTCAATTTTCTGTAAGGAGATTTGTATCAAATTTTAGCGAATTTTATTTTCGGTCATTTGATATTTGAGTCTTAGGAAATCTTCTTCGAATGATTGAAAGTTTAACTAAGAATTTATCAAAATGACAACAAATATTATTTTAACAACAGGATTATACGATTTAATTAAAGACCATTTAAGAAGAAAAAAAGTAACAGCAGAACAAGAAAATATCTTGACAAAAGAATTGCGTCATGCAGAGCAAATTTTGAGAAGAGATTTGGCGGATAATATTGTGACTGTTGGGAAAAAAGTAACAATAAAAGAATTAAATTCAAATCAAGAATATCAATTAAATTTTGTTAGCCCAGAAAAGGCAAAACCGAAAAAGAATCGTCATTCTATTTTAATGGACGAAGGTTTAGCAACAATTGGTTATAAAATTGGAGATGTAATTGAATGGCCAGCAAATGATGGTACAAAAAAATATGAAATTCTGAATGTAGAAGCAGTATCATAATTTGTACAAAACGCATAATAAAAAAACCGAGCATTAGCTCGGTTTTCTTATTAACACAATTGAAAAATATGAGTGATTATAAACACTTTATTTCTTGATTATTTTTTGAGAAAAAACTTTTCCTTTTTCATCAATTGCTTTTAAGATATAAACACCTACTGGTAAATTACTCAAATTAAGTTGAGCAGTTTTAGTATTCATCTCTTTCGAGTTTACTTTTAGTCCAGCCATATTGTATATTTCTACAGCTTTGATGTTATAGATAGACTCTATTGTAAGTATATCTCGGAATGGATTAGGATAGATTTTGGTTTCGCCTAATTTTTCTGTTTCTGTTGTTGCAAGACTACTACATCTTATTTTTAAATTATACACAAACTCTGATTTGTGATCATACCAATAATCAACATCTCCATTAGTAGGTACGCCAAAACTATATGCAGATTTACCTATCGTATTTTCGGCATATGGTGTAATGCTCCAAGCATCTATATTACTTTCTTCTTCTAAAGATAGCCAGTATCTATTTGTGTTTTTACCATCTAACTTCAATGGCTCTTTAAAATCTATTTTGGCACGGAATTTTTCATAATGAAAATATATTACACCATCATATATCAAGTGGTAATTCTCTATAAAAGCAGTATCTATAGTCGAAATAGGAACGTTTTTGATTGTTTTATCAGTCGCTTGTACATAAGGCATATCTGTTTTTGGATTATTTTCTAACAGATATATTTTAAGAAATGGCATTTCTGGCCATACTATCTCTGGCTTATTATTTATATCATTTATCCAGTAATCAATGTCTAATCCATCAATCTCTAACGAGTAATTTTTGTCTACTACTACATCAAATATATTTTTGGTAGAGACGGAAGCTGTTAGATCAGGAATAGTCATTTCCAATACTTTTGGAGCTTCTGGTACAGTTTGTTTACATGAGCTGTAACTACAATCTGCTTTTAACTGATAGACAAATTCTGAAGAAGGACTTTTTGTCCATTTATCTTGCGATTTAAGAGCAAATTTATTTCCAAGACTATATAAGGCATTTATTTCTACTGCTTGCGCATCAGTTACTAATTTTAACCATTTTTTTGTAACATTATCTGATTCTAATGCATCTAATGTAATTGGTTGATCAAAATCGATGTTATATTCGTAACCTTTTATTCCATTGATTGTTGCAATTAATTTTTTAGAAACAATTTTTCCTTTTATTTTCGAAATTAGAGTAGAAGGTAATTCATTTGCATCAGCTAGAAGGTCAAAATCAACTTGTGTGGCTTCTCCAAGTAAATTTATTTTAATTCCGCTAATTGTTGTCGCACGACCAGGACTTGCGTTGATATCAAATGCAAGTTCTTCATTGCTTTTAAACTCTTTTAGTAATTGAAATTGAGTTGTAGGTATCCCAAAATTACAAGCTTCATTAATAGGATTCGGATTTGGGTTAGTACCTGTTAATTCAAGCTTAACTTTTTCTGTACCCACTGTACAGTTTTCATCACTATGTATATATAAGCGAACTACACCTGTTATTGGACTTCTAAAATTAATTGCACCAGGACTTGCAGCTAAAACTTTATTGGTTTTAATATTCTTTAATGCTAATTGTATTTTTGTGTTATTATTTACTTCAAAAAAATATTTAACATCTTTATAAACAAAAATATCTACATAGCTTCCCATGCTAATTTCTTGAGGCAGGCTTGTTAAACTATTCATGACAGGAAGTATAACTTCATTTGTTACTGCTCCATTTGGAGTATTGGTACATGCGACAGGTTCTACAACATTAATTGTATAATCTTCTACTTGCCCAAAAGTAGAGCCAATATCACAGCCATCACGTGTATGAAAAGCTGCTCTATCATCAGTTTGTCTTTTCAGAATACGCATTCTTGTCTGTCCTAATTTCGCATCTTGTGGAACTCTTACTCTAACAGTGATTGATTTTCCATCTTTCCCGTTCGAATTATACAACAAATCATCACCAAAAATTATTTCTGATTGTGAATCACTATAATTGTCATAATAATTACTAAAATTTCCATCTTGGTTAAAGTCTATCATTACTGTAAATGAACTATAGAATAATCCTTTTGTATCACCCTCTAATGTAATGTCGTAATAACTCGATTGCTGTAATTTGGCTGGAGTTAAAGCTGTAAAATCTTCATAACCAATATTAGTGTCGTTACCACTGCTGTTTACCAAATAAGTGTTAGCATTACTTTTAATAGTTACTTTAGTAATTTCCTCTGGTGTAGGAATGTTAGCAGGTGTACAATAAGTTAATCCCAATTTGGGTTGAGGACTTGTAAAGTCTGCAAGTTGATTAACGACAACTTTTGGTGTTTTTGCTTGCTCTAACCAACTTTCAAGAATGGATGACTTTGCGTGTTGCGCAAAAACATTCGCACTTAGTAATGTGATTAGAATTATATTTAGATGTTTTTTCATAATAAGTAAGATTAATATTATTTTTTAATGATTTTTTTCGTTACAACACCTTTATTAGTATATAATTTCAAAATATATACACCAGTAGCTAAACGATTTGTAGAAACACGGTTGACTTGATTGTCTTTTTCAACTTGTCCTGTTTCAATCAGACGTCCTGTTACATCAATAATTTCATATTTATTAACATTATCTTTTGCGTTAATGTACACTAAATCTTTCACTGGATTTGGGTAAATGGTAACGTCGTTTACTTCTAATTCATCAGTACCTAAACGTGCACAAGTAGGAGGAAGATCAAAGGCTTCTTTTCCATCTGTTCTTAATAAAGGATCACCTTGATTAGCACTATAGCCTAAGCCTCTTTTGGCAAAAGCTTCCCAAATCAAACATTGGTTAGTTCCTTTGTTTAAAACAACATCCGCCATTAAAATTCCATCACGACCATCAACAAAACCTGGATCATTCTTTTGTATTTTTAAACCTTGTAAAACTAAATCTAAGGTCATATTATTACCGCCTGTATTTGATTTGAAATCTGGATTGAAACCATATTTATCTATCATTTTCCAGTGTAATTCCCATAACATCAATGCCCATACGTAACCTGTAGGATGCATTTTATTTTCACCTGCTCCAATTACTTTCAAATAATCATACGTATGCGGATTTGCTTTCATATCAGTTGTATAAGGTAGGATTCTTAATCCGGCACCATCAAAAGCATATTCTCCCATATTGATTAAATCTTTTGATGTTTGATAAGCTTGTTGCGTCAAATTAAGTGCAACATAATCACTCCAACCTTCACCCATACCTTCTTCGCCATTAATATTTCCTCCAGTCAAACGATTACTAACGGCGTGTGTATATTCGTGCAAAATAACTTGGCTATCAAAACCGCTGTCACGTGTTCTAAAGCTAAAGTTAGAAGATGGCATAGTTCCTGACACCGTCTCATTTTTGGCAATGGCAGCTTTTATTTGATCACCAACTACCTTTTCGATAGAAGCAATTGGAATAGTTAATCCAAGCTCATCTTGTCCTACAGAAACCATTCCGTCCAATGTTGATGTTGGATCATTGTTAATAAAAATAATGGCTGCGGGATTGTGAGGTGCAATATTTTTTACTTTTATATCAAAGGTACATCCACCTCTATCTACTAAAGCGATTTTACCTTTTATTGTTTGGTTATCATCCGCAAATGCTTCACAACCATCATGTTCATTAATTCCTTTTTTATCGTTGATTAGCATCATATCAGCAACTACCGATGGTGATTTACCATAAGTATAACCAGTGTTATTTCCACTAGCTCCTTTGTATATACCTTTTATAGGTCCGTCTTTAATTTCTAAATAACCTGCATCAGCTGGTAAAGTTTCGAATGTTAAGAAAGCCGTAGTAGGATTTTTCATGATTGTTGGACTATATGCCATAAAAGCATTGTTTTTCATTGGTGCTTTTGTTCCGTAGCCAGAAGTTGTAAATCCAAGTACGCGAGCTTTATCACCAACATTCATCTGAAAACTTCCTGCTTTTGGTGTAAATCCATGGTAATGTAAAATATCATGAATAGAATTTACCGAATAAAACATCTGTGTTGTAGCTGCCGAAGTATATTGTAAGGGATCATAGTTCATTGATTTACCAGGATTTGGAAAATCAAATAAGAGTTTTTCTCCTCCGTAAGCTTCATTACCAATCATAACATGTGCTGCAACAATATAGAGAGCACCACTTCCAAAAACGTAATCTGTCAATACACCATTTTTGTCGTATCCTACTTGTGCATTATTTCCTACAGTATGATATTTAGTTAACGACGGATTGAATTTTAATGCTTCTGGTAATGCTTTGTGCCATCCTTCTAAAGAAGCTACAGGATCATAAACATTTGTCAATAATTTGAAATCAGATTTAAGTGGACTTTGCTGATTAGCTGGAATCACACGATATGTTCCATTTAAAGGAGCATCTAAAGTTGTAGTTTCTGCTGCGAAAGCATTGGTTACCCATTTAAAATCTTCAGGATTATTATGGTAAACATTTTCAGAAGTATTATCATGGCCACCACAAGCATAAATAATTGATTTTTTTGACAATAATTCACCTGTATTGGCATCAATTATTGTTTCATACAAATTATTCAGATTATTTTCTTGTAATTCATCTTTAATTTCTGTCAAAGCTAACCAAGCTAATCTTAGGTTTCCATCATTATTATAGTAATACAAATAAGATGGCGACTCTTTAAGAAAAGAAACAGAATTTTCAGTGTTAATAGGTTGATTATTTTTGAATTGTTTAACCAAATCCTCTGTAGAAGTAGCAATAAAGTTTTTACCTAATTTTTGAGCCATTGATTGAATAGCTTGCTCAACCGTAAGACTTGGAGCAACATTTAACGATTTGTTATTGTTTCCATAAACAAATGTTTCGTTATGATTGATAACTTTACCATCTTGAACAAAAAAAGTTGCATTACCTCCATAAACTGGAATGCCATTGATTGTTTGTTGAATTTTTACATAATCTGCTTGATTGTTTCCGATCACATCTTCTGTGATGACATTGTAGTCTAATTTCGAATCAATAGTACCTTTTTGTTTGGCTTGATTCAAAAAATCATCGACTACTTGAACTGGTGTTTGAGCAAATGTGCTTTGAGAAATAAAGCCAATTAGCATCAGTAGGAAGTAATTTTTTTTCATGAATGTGGAATTTCAATAATTGTCCACTAAAATTATAGATAATTGTTTTTTAAAAAATTTATTAAATATTGAAAAACTTCTATGTAGACAAAATGTAGACATTATTTAAGTTTAAATAACTTGTTATAAGGTATTTATGTGAAATGCTTTACTAGATATGTAGACAAGATGTAGAAATTTTTTCTTAAAAAATAAAAAAAATAAAGTGTATTTTGAATTAATATTTAATTTTTTATTAAGAAATAATTAAGAATTAGAAGTCTTTTTTGTAAAAGAATTAATTAAAAATGAATATTTATTCAGAATAAATAGTTTTTTTTTAATATTAATACATCATGATTTTCAATATTTTATATTCAATACCTCAAATATTTCCTAAAAAAAAACCGAGCATTTGCTCGGTTTTTTTATTTGTATTTTTTTGAAAAAATATTTTAAACATCTAAATGTGAAGCAGTAATTTTCTGACCATAAAAAATTGTCGTATTTGCTTCAAAACTTTTCGCATCATCTGTCGTATAAAATGTAAGATGTCCATTTTTTGAGCATTGTGTTTCTACTTCTGGATGGCGATGTAAATAGTCAGTTAATTTATTCGCTACCAATTCTCCTTGCGAAAGAATTGTTACATTTTCTGGTACATATTGCGAAATCACAGGAAGAAGAAGCGGATAATGTGTGCAAGCCAATACAATTGTATCGATTTCGGATGATTGATCAAATAAGCGTTGAATATCTTTTTCTACAATATCGTGCGCAGCTTTGCTATCAATTTCATTATTCTCAACCAAAGGAACCCAAAGTGGACAAGCTAATTGAAAAACATCAATTGTTGGATGAAATTTGTTCATCTCAATTTTATACGATTCGGACAAAACAGTTCCTTGCGTAGCTAAAATTCCGACTTTGTTATTCTTTGTGTATTCATTTATCGATTCTGTTGTTGGGCGAATAACACCCAAAACTCTTTTGCCTTCGGGTAAATCATTTTGCTGAATTGTTCGTAAAGCCTTTGCAGAGGCTGTATTGCAAGCAAGTATAACCAAATTGCATCCCAAATCAAACAATTTAAAAACGCATTCTTTGGTGTATTCATAAACCGTCTCAAACGAGCGAATTCCATAAGGGCAACGAGCATTATCACCTAAATAGATATAATCGTATTGCGGAAGTTTTTTCTGTATTTCTTTGAAAACGGTTAATCCTCCATAACCTGAGTCAAAAACACCAATTGGTCCTTGCATATTCGCTTATTTTTGAAGCACAAATTTACAAAATGTATTAAGATGTTAGCGTAATAATTTGGTTTGAAAATTTACCTATGATTAATGAGTTTTAAAATCTTTATGAACCAACAATTTTTTTCTGCTTTCTTTTTTTATTTCGCCAAATAATAAAACCTGTAATGGGTAAACTTGCCACAATTATTGAAGAAGTAAAGGCTAATATTTTACCAAATAAACCTAATATTTGTCCTGTATGGATATCGTACATTGAGTTTGCAAACTTTTTACCATTTGATAAATTCTCATTCATTAATTTATAAACCTGAAATTGTTCCGAATCAAATTGATATTCGTCAACCGCATAATAGCGCAAACTTTTATGATACGCTCTTACGGCTAAAGGATTTTTATCAGGAACAGGTAAATAAATCCAATGCATTGCAGCTGTAGAGCTATTTTTTAAACTATAAGCATATGCCGAATCAACAATAGTGTAATTGTTTTCTAACATTTTTTTAGGCTGATAGACATATCCTTTTTCTTCATTAGGAAATGATTTTCCTAAATTAACAATTTGCGTATATGAATTACGAACAGGTTTGAAACTAAATGCAATACCTGATAAAGCAACAATAAAAGCAATACTAAAAGCATAAAATCCTAATACATTATGCAAATCATAATTGATGCGTTTCCATTTTGCTTTGTATTTTATCGTTAATCCATTTTTAGCTTGTTTTCTCTTTTTTGGCCACCAAAGTATTAATCCACTTATCATAATCATGATAAAAATAACAGTCGAAAAACCAATTATATTTTTTCCGATATCACCTAATAAAAGATTCATATGAATGTATTGTATCACCAAGAAAAAATCTTGTTTCATATTTTCCTGGTGTAAGATTTTCCCTGAATATGGATTGACATACACAAAGTAAGATTCTTTTTTATCATCCATCGTCATCACAACGGTTGATCGATCTTTATCCATATACATCACGCGAAGAACAACATGTTTAGGATTTTTGTCTTGTACTTTAAGAATAATTTCACTTGGTTTTATGAATGGTTGATGAACAATTTCAACTTTTCTATAATCAAACAGTGCATCTTTTATTTCATCTTGAAAACAAAAGATAGCTCCTGTTATTGCTACAATACAAATAATAATACCTGTAAATAATCCAAGCCATTTGTGAAGAAAAAGAAAATATTTTTTCATTAATAAAATTAATTTAGAATAAATAAAAATTATATTTGCAGCAAATATAAATTATTTAAAAACACACTATGAAAAAAAATATCATCTGTTTAACAATTTTATTTGGGAGTGCCTCGCTGTCATATGCCCAAACGAATGATAGTATATCCACAGATTTGAATGATGTTGTGGTAGTTGCTTCAAGAAAACCTACAAAAATATCTGATTTGGCAGGAACTGTTTGGGTGATCAATCAAGAACAAATTGCGCAACAAGCTAAAAATGGTGTTCCATTAAAAGAAGCTTTAGCGATTATGATTCCAGGGATGGATGTTGGTTCACAAGGAAGATCAAATTATGGTCAGAATATGCGTGGACGTTCGATGTTGGTGATGATAGACGGTGTTTCCTTAAACAGTATCCGTAACATAAGTCGTCAATTGGATGCAATAGATCCATTTAATATCGAAAGAGTTGAGGTTTTATCTGGTGCAAGCGCAATTTATGGCGGAAATGCAACAGGTGGTATTGTCAATATTGTAACGAAAAAAACGCTAAAAAATGGAATTAGTGGCGAAACAGAACTTGGTTCACGTACAGGTTTTTCAGGAAGTGATGATCATGATTGGCGTGCAGCTCAATCTATTGGTTACAAAGATGATAAATTTACTGGACGTTTGGCTGTTGCTTTTCAACAAAATGGTGGAGCTTATGATGCAGATGGTGATCAAATATTTGCAGATATTTCGCAATTAGATTTACAATATAATCAATCTATTGATGTGTTGGCAACAGCGGGTTACAAATTCAATCCGAAACATCAAATCAATGGATCTGTGCAATATTATCGTTCAAAATATAATGGAGATCGTAGTTTATATTTAGGTGAAAATATTAGTGTTTTAACCAAAGGAGATGCTTCTGTTTTGGAAATGCGAGATGGTTTTGATACGGATAAAAATCCAGGAACAGAGCGTGTAATGGGAACATTGAGTTATAATGGAACGAATATTTTAGGAGGGCAAGACGTTTATGTTCAATTTGCTTCTCGTGTTGAGAAATTAGGATTTTACCCATTTCCAGGTAATTTAACGTTGCCTTCTGGGACAAGTCCTTATATGTCGGCTTCTCAACAGGATACGTATTATTCGGGTCTAAAAGCTGTTTTGGTAAAAGATTGGGGGAAATTGAAATTAACATATGGTGTAGACGCTGACTTTGAAAAGTTTGAAGGTCAACAAAATGTATTTGATTCTCAGAAATCATTATCAAGTGGAGGAATGATTAATCACACTGTTTTAACAATTGATCGTTATCCAACCAATCATTCTACAAGTTTTGCAGGATATGCGCAAGCTGAGTATGATATTTTACCTCAATTGAAAGTTTCGGGAGGAATTCGTTACCAAGATATTTCGATTAAGTTGGATGATTTTGTTGGTTCTACTCAACAATTGCAAATCGCAAATGGTTATGGAAACAGCGCCGATTATATTCCAGGCGGAAAAAGTAGCTATAATATGACGATGCTAAATGCTGGTTTGTTGTATAAAATTAATGAATTGAACCAAGTTTGGACAACTTATTCACAAGGAGTTTCGTTGGCTGATCCATCAAAATTTTATGGATATGGAAATTATAAATTTAATTCTGCAACCAATAATTGGGATTTAAGTTCGAGTGTCAATGTAAAAGATTCTCCTCTTTCTGGTGTGAAAACAGGACAATTTGAACTTGGTTATCGTTTCAGAACAAATAATGGATTTAAAGGACAAATCTCTGGATTTATCAGTAATTCCGATAAAAATATTGCTTTAAAACGTGATGGATTAAATCTTTGGGTAGAAGTAGTTGATCAGAAATTAAGAAATATGGGCGTAGAAACAGAGGTTTCTTACACGAACGGAGGATTTTATGTTGGAGCAAATACATTGTTAATCAAATCTGAAGTGGAGAAAAATGGTGATTGGCAAAAACAAGACGTTTCAACTTCTGGACCTTCTAAATTTACAGCTTACGCAGGTTATGGATTTGATAATTGGAATTTTAGATTTCAAACTTTACAAAGTTTCAAATACACAGATGGTTTGGAAAATGTGATTGATTCATACAATACATCAGATTTAATGATTGCTTACAAATTACCTTTCGGTAAAATTAATTTAGGTGTTCAGAATATTTTTAATACCGATTATCAAACAATTTGGAGTGCAAAATCACAAGTTTTGTATAGTGCATATAAAGTTCCAGAATTGTTTTATTACGCTGGACGAGGAAGAACTTTTAATCTAAGTTTTACATACAATTTTTAATTTATGACAAGCGAATCTTTTGATTCGCTTTTTTCTTGAAAATATTTTTTAGATAGGAAATATTGAAAACTGTACTAGAAAGTTTTGTGTATTTCATTTATAAAGAAAACTAAACAAGAAAATGTATTAAAACCTTTTCAAATATGGTTATTGGCTTAATGATTGCAATTGAATTTATAAATAAAGTTTCTCACAAAAAGAATGAATTATGAAGCAATTAAATAAAAAAATGATCTCAGGTTTAGCGTTAGCAGGTTTGGGAGGGTTGACTTATGCTTGGTTGAATTGTCGAAAAGTTAAAATCCCGGATTATGTTACAGCGGTCGAAAATTTTGATCCGCAACAATACATGGGAAAGTGGTATGAAATTGCACGATTAGATTTCAAATATGAAAAAAATATGAGTCATGTAACTGCGACTTATTTTTTGAATAAGAAAGGTGTAATAGAAGTTCATAACAGAGGTTTTGATGATAAAGAAAACCAATGGACAGAAGCTCATGGAAAAGTTAAGTTGAACGGAGAAGAGGGGAAAGGAGCTTTAAAAGTTAGTTTCTTTGGACCATTTTATTCAGGATATAATGTAGTGTTGATGGATCCTAATTATGAAACAGCTTTGGTTTTTGGTGAAAGTCATGATTATATGTGGATTTTATCACGACAAAAAACAATTTCGGAAGAAACAAAACAAAAGTTTCTTTTGTATGCAGAAGAAAAAGGATATGCGATAGAGGAACTTACTTGGACTGTACAAGAATAAGTTGATAAATATAGTTTCATCTCAAAGGGCTAATTTCTTTTAAGAAATTAGCCCTTTGAGATGAATGATGAATATATTATTCTGCTAATGGATTAATTTGATCTGCTGTAGGAAAATCTTGCCCTGTATTACCGATCGTTTTGTTTAAATCAAATTTTGCAGCATCAGACATATTAGCACCACCCGCTAATTTTGCTTTGTCTAATAAATCGAGTGCTAATTTTTCTTCTTCACGTTGTTCAGCAACCAACCATTGTAAGAAATTCCATGTTGCCCAATCTTCTTCCTCCATACTCATTTTTACAATTTTGTAAATGGATTCGGTATTTTCGATTTCTTGTTTTAAAACAGCTTGAAAACACTCTAATACATTTTTAGGTTCAGGTCCAGGTTTTTTTATGGCTTCAATTTTTACAGTTCCACCACGTTCTTGAACATATTCTATAATTTTAGCCATATGTACGCGCTCTTCCTGAGAGTGTTTCATCATAAAATTTTTGACTCCGTCCAATTGATTTTCATCTGCCCAACATGCAAGCATTAGATAAATTTGTGCCGAAAAAGCTTCTAATGTAATTTGATCATTTAGTGCTTTTTGTAATGTTTTAGAAATTCTTGTTGTATTCATTTTTAAGGGTTATTTAAGTTGAGAATATTGAATGGAATTTTCGCACCAAACCCAATTTTTGAATGTTAATACTTTCTAAAATATTGATATTTAGATTCGTTTCAAATATTTTGATAACATTAAACCTTACTTCTTATTATAAAAATCAATTTGTCGTTGAATTGTTTTTTCGGTTTGAATAATGTCTAGTATTAGAATTTTGATGGTTTCTTTTTTGTTCTTTTCTGTTTCATAAAAGTTGGAGTACAAGAAATTCATGAAAAATTCTGTTTTGTTCTTTAAAATGTCTTTTTGTTCTTCAATATTAGACAAAGAAGTAATTTTATCATAATTTATCAAGTCAATTTTGGAAGTTGAAACTGATTTCCAAGCGCTTGTTTTAATCTGAGGAATAAACACGCCTTTACATTTCATTGTGATATCCAAAATGTTAACACTTTTGTTATCAGCATAGTATTCAAGTGAATCGACATAAGAATTTTGCAAAGGAACATTGTATTTTATTTCTTCCGTTGTTTCATTCAATTCACTTTTTATCGTTGAAAATACTTGATTAATATACACTTGGTCTTTTCTATTTGTGTTCCAATTGTCAATAAACAGTGCAATCAAAATACCTACGGTTACAGGAATAATTTCTTTGATAAATTGAATTGAATAATTTTCTAATGCTTTCTTCATTAAATTTAGTTCTCGTTAATTTATATTGATGTGTTAAATCAAACAAATATCTCATATTCATTGGAATGAACCATAACTATTTTTATATTTTTTGAAAAATAGTATCGAAATTTAAACACCAACAATTAAGTTGATGTTTTTGAGAGTTGAATTAAGTTTAATTTGCTCTATTTTGTTCCTCGAAATTCACTTTTTTGTTGTTTTCTTTCACTTTGTTATTTCCAAAATTATATGTTAAACTAAGTTTGAAACCTCGGTAATCATTGTATTGATTAAATTCTGAACGATAATCGCCATTATACGAATACCCTTTGTTTTTAATCGTTTTGAATACATCATTTATCACAAAATTGGCTTGTAATTTTTTATCGAAAAACGAAGCTTTAATGCCTGGCGAAAACTCTAATTGATCTTGCAGTTTGATATTGGCATAAGTGAATGGAAGCGTATGCCAGAAATTAAGCATCAAAAACCATGTTTTGTCTTTATTCAATGTGATGGTGTTGTAGAAAGAATACGACATCGAATAAACTTTTAACTTTTCTAGTTCAGAAATAGTCGGTTTTGTGGTTGTATAAGATGCATTCGCATTAACTGAAGTTTCCCAAATTTTGAAAAAGGTGTTGTAATATCCAATATTGAATCCCGTTCTGTTTTGATCGTAACTATTTTCTACTACATTGCTGTAAATTCCATCTGAAAAATGTGCAATATTAGCCAAATTATTTTGGCTGTATTGATTGTAAAGTCCAAAAGTCAATTTTCCTTTGTACGAATAATTTAGTTCGATATTATCATTAAAAGATGGTTGTAATTTAGGATTTCCTGTGAAATACATATACGGATTTGTGTACCAACGAAATGGATTTAAAGATTGAAAATCGGGACGATTTATTCTTTTGGAATAATTGATACTGAACGAATGATTCGTAGTTGGTTTGTAGCTGACATAGGCTGTAGGAAATAATTTTCCATAGTCCTTTTTCAGTTTGCTGTTTTCGTCATTTGGCGTAAAACCTACTAGCGAAGTGTATTCGTATCGTAAACCTGCTTTTGTTGACCATTTTTCGTTGAAATCTTTTTGAAAACTCACATAAGCTGCATAATTATTTTCTTTGTATTGGAAAATATTGCTGTTCGTAGGATTCAAAATAAAATCTACTCCATCAAATTCATAATATCCCACATCCGATTTGTTGTCCAATAATGTATATTTTGCTCCAGTTTCTATGTTCGACCATTTGTAAGGCAAAGTAAAATCAGCTTGCATCGAAAAGATCGAATATTTCATTTTACTATTGTTTTGGATTAAAGTTTCGTTGTTATTCAATTCATTTTGCGTATTAAAATCATTGAATTTTTTGGGTGAATTATTCAGAAAATTTGCCGTGAAATTTAGCTTTTTTCCAATACTATCTAATTTTATGTCATAATAAGCATTCAAGGTATGTGTAGGTGTTGTCCAATGTTGTTTTTGATTGGTATACAAAGTAGAATCGATAACTGAATGTGTTTGGTATCGGCTGATTCCTTTTGTATCCATATCATAATTCAACTTACTATAACTGTAAATAAATCCTGTATTTTGGTTTTTATTGATTTTGACATCTAAGTTATAATTAACGCTAAAAATCTTCGGATTATCATGTCTTTCTTCGTTTGTATAAATTGCGGATTCTTTCCCAATAAGATTTCGACTATTTTGTAATTTATAATTAATATTACCTTGATTTATTTTTAATGAACTACTTATTTTATTCGATTGATAATTAAGCGTTCCGCCTGTTCTGAAACCATTGTAAGAATTTCGTTGATATGAAGAATTTACACTCCCGCTCCAGCCAAGATTGGGATTTTTCTTTAAAATAATATTAATAATTCCGCTATTTCCTTGCGCTTCATATTTTGAAGGAGGAGTTGTAATGATTTCGATTTTCGCAATATCGTCGGAGCGCAGCGATTGTAGATAATTAGTAAGTTCGCTTCCTGATAAATTAAGCATTCTATCATTTACCATAACCGAAACATTTCCTTTTCCGACAATAGAAATATTATCATTTAGTACATTCACCATTGGTGTGTTACGTAAAGCGTCCAACGCAGACATTCCTTGTGATGCAATAGAATTTTCGATATTGTAAACAAGACGATCAACTTTCTGTTCAATCAATTTCTTTTTTGCTGTAATCGTTGCGCCTTCTAGAGTTGTAGCATCTTGAATTTTGATAAGCCCTAAGTCTTTATCTTGCTTGATTTCTATTTCTTGTGAATAAAATTCTACGCCAAGTTGTTCTATTTTAAGTAAATAAGTTCCAGTATCTATTTTCATAGAAAATAATCCCAGACTATCTGTATATGCTTGATTGATAAGTAAACTATCATTTTCGAAAAGAAGAATATCAGCAAATTCAAATGCTTTATCATGTTGATTGATTACTTTTCCTTTTATCGAAAATTGTTGCCCAAAAACCGACGAACAAAAGCTAAAGGCAATCAAATAGCAGCTAATCAAAATAAGATTTTTCATATGTTATATTAATTTATAACAAAGAAAAAGTATCGAAGAAAGATAAAATTGTAAAAATCGTGCAGCTTAATGTTGCGCATAAATCCAAGCCAATTGTTCTTGTTGAATGCTTGTTTTATTTCTTAATTGATTAGGAGATTGCCCCGTAATTTCTTTAAAATCGCGAATAAAATGGGATTGATCCGTATAATTATTTTGGTAAGCGATATGAGTAAGTTTTTCATTTTCGAAATGAAGAATAGAATCTAGTGCTTTTCTAAATCGAACTGTTTTCAAAAAAGATTTAGGACTTTGCCCAATTTGATTCATAAACAGGCGATATAATGTCGATTCGTTTATCGAAAGTTGTTTGGCTAAAGGACTAACTTTTAATTCATCTGTTTGTTGAATGAGATATAAGATTTCTTTGGTTTTAGTATTTAAATAATCTTGATTTAAGTTTTTCAATAGTATATTTTCGAGCATTGAAATTCTTTTCAGCGAATTCTTTTCCTCAAATAATTGTTCTGTAAAATCTGTAGCAGATTTTGGGAAAATCATTTCAAAAACTTCATCACTTTTAATTAATTCATCGTACGAAATATTCGTAAATAAGCGTAGCGCAGCTGGATGAAAAATGATGCAAACTTCATCTAAAGTAGCATCAATGCTTACATTAAGATTAGATTCGTGAAATCCTGATAAATAACTTTTGTACGTAGCATTTCCTTTTAAGGTAAAAAGATGTTTGCTTGTTTTATTTTGTTCGAGAATGATTTTATTCTGCTTGTAAATGGCAAGACACAAATTGGTGTTAGGGAAAGTTGAATACTCAACTTTTTCATCCTTTTCAGATTTGAAAAGGATGAAATACTGAACAATATTTTTTAATTCAGGATGATGAGGTTGTATAATTTCGGTTTTCATAAACGTACACGTAATAAAATCAATTTGCGCGATTAACACGTTGATAACGTGTTCTATTCTATAGACGCTTTTGCTTGATGTATGTTACGTGTAAATTCGAATTATTTTTAATCTTCCTCCACAAATTTAGGTTGAGAAGCTTTTATTCCAAAAAATGTTAGGATCATCATGCAGAACATTAAAAAGTATAATGAATAGCTCCAAGTAGAATCGATATCATATAATTTTCCGAAAATAGGAGGTCCAAATGCCGCAATTAAATAACCAACAGATTGTGCCATTCCCGAAATTTTGATTGTTCCAACCATTGTTTTTGTTCTTAATGAGAAGAATAAAATAGAAAGACTAAAGGCAAATCCTCCTGCAATTCCAATTAAAATCGCACTCAAATAACTGAATTTCGCTTTGAAAATTAGCAATGTTATGATTCCAATAAAATATAAAATGGAAGTTATGTAAATCATAATTTTTGGATTTTTCATGCGTGAGGCTAAAACTGGACTTACTAACATGGCGGGTAACATGGCAAGTTGTAAAACCGAAAATACCCAACCTGCATTGTTTTTTGTCATACCAAAATCTATTAGTAATGTAGGTAATAATGCAACCAAACAATAATAAATCAACGATTGTAATCCCATAAAAATACTAATGTTCCATGCTTGTTTTGATTTGAAAATATTGAATTTTACATCCTCTGATTGAACAATTTTTTGTTGAGTTGCTGTTTTATTTTTTAAAGAATCAATACAGACAATTATAAGTGCAGCTATAGCCGCTACAATCCAAACTCCAAGAGAACCTTTCCAACCTAAATTTGTCCAATTTCCAATTGCAATACTCAATCCAGAAGCTAATGCGGCGATTAAACTCATCGAAACCGAAAAAATACCTGTCATAATTCCAATTTTTGTTGGAAACGTATTTTTTATATACGCTGGTGTCAAAACATTTCCAATACAAATTCCCAATCCAATTAGTAACGAACCGATATATAACATCGAAATATTGCCGTAAATACGGACGTAAATCCCGATAATTAGAATGATTAAGGAATAAATTAATCCGTGTCGAATGTTAATTTTTGCAGTGGCTTTACTCACTAAAATTGAACAAAATGCAAATACGAAAAGTGGAATAGAAGTCAATAAACTTGCTTGAAAATTATCTATTTTTAAGACAGATTTCATTTCATCTAAAATTGGACTAACAGCTGTAATTGGAGCTCTTAGGTTAGTTGAAACTAAAATGACAACTGCAATTCCAATCCAAATATTTTTATTTTTTTCCATTGACTTGATATTTCTAATTCGGTTACAAAATTAATCATGTCGTTTTTATTAATTTTGCCATATATTATATTTAAAACGACAAATAAAATTAACTTCTTGTACATATTGAATTAAAATTCGTCAGTTCGAGTGATTTTTAGAAATGAAATGAATAAAAATTGTATCGAGAATTAAGATGAATTTTTATCTTCTAAAACTTTATTCTCGATACAAAATTCTTGCAGAATTTCACTCGAACTGACGGTTTTATTGCTATAATTAGCTAAATGTATAAAAGAGAAAATTAATTAATTTATGAAACAAATTATTGGAGAATATTCTGATCATATGAAGACCAATACTTATGTTTGGTACGAGAAGAATCGCAAAAATGCGGATGAGGTTCATTCGCATGATTATTTCCAATTGAATTATGTTGAAGAAGGTTACCAATATTTTCATATCGAACAAAAGATTTATTTAGTTCCTCAAAACCATGTGATTTGGATTCCTGCAAATAAGCTACATCGTACGACTTCCGAGGCGAAAACCGTCAATCCAATGTTGATTTTGTTTAAAGAAGTTTTTAAGGATGATTTTTACAATGATATTCATGTTTTTGTTGCGCCGCCAATTCTAAAGGAAATGATGTTATATGCCTCAAAATGGAACAAATTTTTGGTAGAAGAGAAGGAGCAAAAGATTTTCTTAAATTCAATGTTGTATAGTTTGCCTCATTTTTGTGATGAAAACCATAATTTAGAATTACCAGTTCTTGTTGATAAACGTTTAATTCCGATGAGTGAGTATATTCATTCTTATTATAAGACGAATTTTAATTTGAATGAATTGGCAGATAAAGCAAATATGTCTGCTCGAAATTTGCAACGAATTTTCAAACAAGAAACGGGAATTACACTTCAAAAATATATGCAACTTGTCCGAATTCTAAAAAGTATTGAATTAATAGATACCAATAATTTTACATTGAGCGAAATCGCTTATAAAGTCGGTTACAAAAGTTTGCCTGCTTTTACGGCGTCTTATTTTGCTGTTACGAAAACAAAACCTAAACGGAAATAATTCGTTTTAATTTCGTTCAATTTTTACTTTCCTTAATTTAATTCTTTAACAATTAAATTGATTAATAATGTTTTAACATCTCATTCTTTTATTAGAATTAGAAGACGAAACTCGATTTTTATCACCATTTAATAAATTAATTTAGAATAAATAAAAATAAATTAAAAAATTCGTTTACATTTGTTTTATTAATTATTAGACTAATTCTAAATAATAAAATTAAGAACAAATGAAGAGGCGCTTTTTTCTACTAAGCTTACTTACAACACTAACTCTACAGGCTCAAGAAATTAATTCGTTTCCAAAAGATTCGACGATTAATTTGGAACAAACCGTGATTTCTGGACAATATAATGCGCAATCGGTAAAGAAATCTATTTACGAAGTAAAAGTGATTTCGCAAGAAATGATTGAGCGACAAGCAGGAAATACATTGGCAGATGTTTTAAATCAAACATTGAATATGAATATTATTCCGAGTTCTTCTACAGGAAAATCGACGGTGCAAATGTTTGGTTTGGATGCACAATATTTCAAAATTTTGGTGGACAATATTCCATTAGTTAACGACGAAGGTTTAGGAAATAATACCGATTTAACGCAAATTAATTTAGATGATATTCAACAAATAGAAGTCGTAGAAGGTGCGATGGGAGTGGAATACGGAGCGAATTCTATTGCGGGAGTAATCAATATTATTACCAAAAAAGGAGGGAAGAATAAATTTGATATTTCTGCGACTTTGCAAGAGGAAACAATTGGTGACGAATACAATTGGAAAAATAAGGGAAGACATATACAATCCTTGAAAATCGGGCATAAATTTTCAGACAAAATCTACGCTAATTTAAGTTTTTCACGTAATGATTTTCAAGGATTTTTTGATGATAAAAAAGGAAAGAATTATCCTAATAATGACGGATTGAGAGGATACGAATGGTTGCCAAAAGAGCAAAATACAGCAAAAGCATTTGTTCAATATAAAAAAGACAATTATCGTTTGTTTTATAAATTCGAATATTTCAACGAAGAGACCAAGTATTACGATCCCAATCCCATTGCTTCAACGAATTCGCCAACTGCGACGGTTGATTATTTTGGGAAAGATAGAACGTATACAACAGATCGTATTTACAATCACTTAAATGCTTCTGGGCGATTTAGAAAAGCAATTAATTATGATGTTTCGTTTTCGTATCAAGAACAAAAAAGAAAATTGAAATCGTATAATTATGAAATTCTTGAAGGTATTGAACATGATGTAAACAAATTCGAATATGAAAGTCGAAAAGTGTATTATTCGAAAGGAATGTTCAGTAATTTTATCAATAAAAATGATGTTTTCGATTTTCAATTTGGTTATGAAATCGATCAAACCAAAGGTTATGCTTCAACTTCGGCAGGAGAATTTTTCCAAAAACCGATAGAACGAAAATTAGGAACGTATGATTTTTTTGCTTCTTCTGAAATTAATCTAAATGATAAACTTTCGTTTCGTCCAGGCGCTCGCGTGATGTTTTCGGAGAAATTTGATACGCAATATGTAATGAGTTTGAGTGCGAAATATCTATTTGGAAAACAGTGGGAATTGCGCGCGATTGTTGGGACTTCTCCACGTTTGCCAAATTATGAGGAAATGTATTCGTATTTCGTAGACGTCAATCATAATGTGCAAGGAAACGAAAATCTGAATCCAGAAAAAGGAGTTTCTGCTTTTATTCACTTAAAAAAGAATTGGAATATCGGCGAAAATAATTCGTTGGAGCAAAAAGTTTCGTTGTGGAAAATTAACCTGAAAGATAAGATTGATTTGATTGTTGTTGAAGAATCTCCACTGAAATATCAATATCGTAATATTGATAATTATGATGTACAAGGAGTTACGTATTTGAATCAGTTCAAAGTTCATCAATTTATGGGTGGAATAGGCTTTACGTTGACAGGAATCAAGCAAGATATAGATGAAGCAGTTGCTGTAAATTCAGTTAAAAATAAGTATTTCTATTCAACGCAAATCAATGCAAATGTATCGTACACCTTGCCAAAAACCAATACAATTTTCTCACTTTTCTATAAATACAATGGAGCTCAAGAGCAATTTGTCTTGAAAAATAATCCTGAAAATACAAGTGAACAAATTTTGGTGAAAGGCAAACAAGAAGCTTTTAACTGGATGGATGCGTCGATTAAACAAAGTTTTTGGAACAAAAAACTTGATTTGACAATTGGTGCGAGAAATCTTTTTGATGTGAAATATTTGAACAGTTCATCTGGAAATGATGGTGCGCACAGCCAAGGTTCTACAAGTATTTTGTATGGATATGGACGTTCGTATTTCGCTAAACTTACGTTCAATTTAGGAATTAATTAATCAAAAAATCATGAAAAAAATATTTATATATACCTTATTGTTTAGTCTTTCTTTTTTGTGGTCGTGTAGTGAAGAAAACAATCCAATTGGACAAGATTTTGTTGTTGCTTTTAAAGATGCAAGTATAGATTTTAGTAAGATTGATAATGAGAAAACAATAAATTTAATTTATTCTAAAGTTGCGGAACGAGATGGTGAAATTCATATCAAAGTAACCGAAGATAAAGCAACTTATAATGTCGATTATTCAACTTCTGTTGCAGTTACAAATCAAGAAATTATTATTCCAATCAAAAAAGGTGAAACGTCGACAAGTTTTACGTTCAAGAATTTGATTTATCCATTTGATCGTTCTGATAAAACGATTCAGTTTGAAATTTCAAAAATTGATTATCCATCAGCGATTGTTCAAGGATATTCGTCAACAAAAATCTCTTTCGAAAATTCGATTGGCGGAACAATGGATGTGGAAATTGGCGGACCAAATGAGCAATATCAAGTTTATGTTGACTTAAGTAAAGGAACGCAAACAAAGGTAAAAAGGGATTCTTGGGATTTAGGTTTTTACAATGGAACAAATTTCCGAGTGATGTTAAATACTTCTATTTATATGGCGGTAAAAGCGCTGGACGAAACTGATTTGTCGAAAGTAACAAAAGCATCTGTTGGGAAATTAATCAACGAAGTTGCGGTAGGTACATTTACAGATTCGAACAAAGAATATGTTGACGATCCTACTGGAGATATTTTGAAAACGGCGATTGCGGAAATTAAAGAATCGGATAATCCAGTTTATTTACTGAATTTGGGTTACGAAGTCGGAACATCAACGCCTGCAGTTGGTTCGGCGGCTGTTGCTGGAAATTCGCGCGGTTGGAAAAAAGTGAAATTCATCAAAAAAGATGAGCAATATGTGATGCAATATGCCGATTTAGATGATACGACTTACAAAGAAAAAGTTATAGCAAAAACGTCAACGCACAATTTTGTTCACTTCAGTTTTACGACGAATGATTTTGTAAATGTTGAACCTCCAAAATTAGAATGGGATTTGAATTTTACAGTTTTCACTAATCTTATTACAGGAAATGGTTCGTATGGATATTCGGATTATGTGGTCAATAATTTGAAAGCAGGTGCAAAAGCTTATCGTGTAGATGTAACTAATGAAATTACCTACGAAAAATTTAATGAAACGATGATTGATGAAACAAAATTTTTAGACGATCAGCGTGCAATTGGAGATTCTTGGCGACAAGTAACTGCTCCTCAAAAATTATTCTCGGATCGATTTTATATCATCAAAGATGCAGAAAATAATTATTACAAAATTAAAATGTTAGCCTTCCTGAATGCTTCTGGTGTGAGAGGTTATCCAAAATTTGAATATAAACTTATCAAATAAATTTATCATAAACATACTCATTATTAGTGGTTAGAATCCGTCAATCCGAGTCATACGGGTCAGAGTGTAATCTCTCGGATTGACTGTTCTAATTCTGAATAACAATTAAAAAATTATTATATCATGAAAAACAAATTTACACTTTTAGCAACAATCATTCTAACATCTGTTGCAATAAATGCACAAACGATAAAAGGTGAGGTCACAATGGGCGCTGCTTATGCAAATGATGTTTATTATGGATTGGCAGACCAATCAACAAATTCTGTAAATAGAAGCGATTGGGATATTTCATTTTATCGAAAATCGAATATGTCAACAGGAATTCGAGTGAATGATGGTGCAGGAATTCAGGTGTACGAAGCATCAAATGATTTGTCGAAATGGAATGCAATTGATGTAGCAAATTTATCGTCTTGGACTGCTTTGTATAATTCGGATACAGATTGGCAAGACGGGGCTTTCAATAATGGTTCTGCGACATATGGTTGGGGCGATTATAGTATTGCGAATCATTATGTAAACGGTTCTATCATTTTTGTATTGAAATATGCAACAGGAGAATATGTGAAATTGAAAATAGATAATTTAGCAGCTCCTTTAGGCGAATATAATTTTACGTATTCTAAATTGACAAATGGAACTTGGTCTGCTGATACAAAAGTAAATCTTGCGCATAAAACCAATCCAACTAATTTGTTCAATTATTATAGTTTATTGACTGATAAAGCGGTTACACCAGAGCCAGACCAAAGTAAATGGGATTTGAAATTTACAAAATATGTTACACCACTTACAACGAATGAAGGTGATGTTGTGATGTATACGGTAACGGGAGTTTTGCAAAGTGATTTGATCAAAGTAGCGAAAACAGAATCTGGAAATCCTACTGATGATACGGCTTATGTAGCAGATATTAATGCAGTTGGATATAATTGGAAAACCTTATCGGGTTGGTCTTATGTAGTGAATCCTACGAATCATTTTATCAAAAATACATCTACAAATCAGATTTATAAATTGGTTTTCAAAACGTTTGAAGGAACTTCTACAGGAAAAATAACATTCGATTACGAAAATGTAACAGCTAATTTAGGAACAACAGAATTAGCCAAAACAAAGTTTGAAATTTATACCACTTCTCAACCTAAAACAATTGGTTTAGTGTACAATTCGCAAGAAGCGAAATCGTCTCCATTAAATATTCAGATTTATGCGATAAATGGACAATTGGTACATCAAGAAAGTTATCAACCAACTTCATCATTTACAAATAAAACAATACAATTAAGTAAACTTTCGGCTGGAATTTACATCGTAAAAGTACAATCTGCCGATAAAGTTGAAACGAAAAAAATAGTTTTGAAATAAAGTTTTGAGTACTTTATTTGTCTCTTTGTGTGAGGTCGTCTAGAAAGACGACCTTTTTTTATTATGTGATTTTATAATGCTATAAAAAAATGATAAGTTAGAAAGAATTATAAAGTTGGTTATTAGATTTTACTTTCGCAAATTTTAGACTAATCAAAAATGAAAAAAGCGTAAATATTTCTAAAAATATAAATGTTATGAATGGTTCTATTAACTCTTCATTCAGTAAATATTTTGAGATGGTAATTTGAAGTATAAATAAAGGTGTTATTGTACAGAATAAAACTAAACGTGTAAAATTTAATTTATTATCAAACACTAAATTTTGAAAAGAAAACTTGAATAAATAGACAAAAACATATATGAGTCCAAATATAACAGGAACAATAAAATCTACAATAAATAGATCAATATGATCAAGAAAGATGGTTTTTAGAAGAGTAAAAAATAGTGTAAATCCTACTGAAAAAATCAACATACTTAATATATAAGGTTTAAAAATGAATTTTATTTTTTCTTTTGTCGTTAGCATAATCAAATATATAAAACTCTTGATGAAAGACTAAATTATAGTACAATAAAAACCCGATTAACATTTTCTATTAATCGGGTAAAATATTTAGTGTGAAATATAAAATTTGGTAAGATTCTTCTTAATTCAATTCAGCAACAATCTCGCGCCATTGCTCCAATTCAGGGATACCTGGTTTTCTTTTTCCAAAGAATTGAACAATAATTTCGCCTTTATCGTTAAAAACTTCAATCGCTGTTACAATACCGTCTTCAGTAGGTTTTCTAACAATCCAAGTAGAGGCAATTTTTGACATATCCAAATGCATATTAAAATCTGGATCTAAAATATTGAACCAGTTTTCGTGCCACATCGTACGTTTAATTTCACCAGTATGAATCTGAATATTTCCTTTGTTTCCTGTGAAAACCATGATTGGCGTTTGCGTTTCGGCAGATTTTTCTAAGAACTGAACAATTGCTTCATTCGAAATTTGTTTTGCATGATAATCTGTCGGAGCCAAACGCAACGCTTGCGTACGTGTAACGCCGAATTTGTGCAACATCATAAAGAAATTGTGCGTGTCTTTCAACTCAACCCAAGCTTGTTGAAAACCTTCAACATCAATCTCGTTATCAGGTTTTTCTGTAACATTATTTTCGATGATTTCTGTTGCAGGAATAGTTTGTTGATCTTCGTCTTTGTATTTCTCAACCAATGCATCAAAGACTTCTACATTACTTTGCGGAACCAAATATATTTTGTGAATTGCTTCACCATCTTTCCCGAAAAATTGTAAACTTTTGCGTTCTCCATGTTCAGATTTTTCTACAACAGCAAAAGCTGTTTTCCAATGATTCAAGAAAATTCGCATATCAATATCTTCCCCAACAAAAAGTTGTGCGTGAGGCGAAGAAAAATCAGGATTCAGATAAATACCTTTGCGTTCGTGCACACATTCGTTGTTGCGCGTCAAAGCCATCACTTTTCCAAGTGACTCTATCTCTTGTAAAATCGCAGCAAATTCAGGTTTTAATTTTGTAACATTATCACCTAATTGTGTTGCTAAAAGTTCCATTTCGCTAACGCCAAGTTCTTTCGCTGCGTTACGTATTCTAATTTTAGGTTGATTTGCTTTCAAATCTTCCCATTGTTGTTTTAAATCTGTAAGTGTGTTCATTGTAATTGTTTTTTTACCGAATAAAATAAGTGGTTTTTGGTCGATTGGATTTTTACAAATGGTACAAGGAAATCTATAAATTTTGGAAATGATTTCTGGTCGGAAAACCTTTTCTGGACTGTCTTGATAAACAATTTTTCCTTTGTTCATTAAGATCACTTCATCAGCAAACTGAGAAGCCAAATTAAGGTCGTGCATCACCAAAATTACTAAATTTCCTTTTTGTTTAAAATCATTCAGAATTTCTAACAAATTAAATTGATGAGAAACGTCCAAATTATTCAAAGGTTCGTCTAATAATAGTAGTTTTTGATTGACTTCATTTTCTAATTGCACAAAAACGCGCGCCAAATGTACACGCTGTTTTTCGCCTCCAGAAAGATGAATGTAATCCCTGTCTTTTAAATGATTGATATCGGTTTTGATCATCCAATAATCAACCGCATCGATGTCTTGTTGTTGAGGTGAATTTTGGAAATATGGATAACGTCCCATCAGCACAACTTCCTTTACTGTAAGCGGAATATCAGTTGGTTGATGTTGCGAAAACTTCGCTTTATGTTGCGGTAAATCTTCTTTTTTCCAATTTTTTAAGGCAATATCTTTTAGTCGAATTAGGTTAGCATTTGGTTCAATTTCATTCGCGATATAGCTCAATAAAGAAGATTTTCCTGCACCGTTTGGTCCAACGATTGCAATCATTTTTCCTGCTTTTGCATCAAATGAAATCGTATCTAAAATCTTGAATGATTTGTGTTGATAATTAATATTTTCTACCTTTAACATTACAATGATTTTTTATAATTCATTAAAATTGAAATAAAAACTGGTGCGCCCATTAACGAAGTTAAAATTCCGATTGGAATTTCGGATGGAGCAACCAATGTTCGACTGATTGTATCTGCAACAATGACTAAAATTGCGCCTAAAAATGCAGATAATGGAAGAATGATCACATAATTTGATTTGAAGACTAATCGTAAAATATACGGAACGATTAATCCTACAAATCCGATTGTTCCTGTAAAAGAAACAATTGTACCGACCAATAAAGCTGAAAAAACAATGATCTGTCTTTTCGTTTTTTCGACATTAATACCCAAATGTTCAGCATCTTTTTCGCCTAACATCATCGCGTTTAATATTTTTCCTTTTCCAATTAAAAAGTAAAAACTTACACTAATCACGATTGTTAAAATTAAGATTTTGTCCCAGTTGGCACTCGCAATACTACCTAATGTCCAAAATGTTAGATTGCGTAATTCTTCTTCTGATGATAGATAGGTTAACAATCCGGTTGCAGATCCGCATAAAGCAGAAATGGCAACTCCGGCTAACAGTAAAATGGTGATATTTGTTTTTTGATGATGTGAAGAAATTTTATACACAAAAATTGTGGAACACATAGCGCCGACAAATGCCATCAAACTAAGCAATGAGTAATGGATAATTTCTGGAACAAAATCTTTGATATATCCTCCCAAAACAATTGTAATTGCAGCAAATAAAATACTTCCTGATGTTATTCCAATCAAGTCTGGAGAAGCCAACGGATTTTTGAAAATACCTTGTAGACAAGTTCCAGCAACCGCCAAACCAGCACCAACCAAAATAGACATAATAATACGTGGTAATCGTAAATCGAAAAGCACATAATAATCGCTGTCGTTGATGGCAGTTCTATTGGTAATCGCTTTATTGATGATGGATAGGATGGATTCGTTAAATTGATAAACACCCAGAAATAATGCAAGAATTGCAAGACCAAAGATGCTTAAGCTTAACAAAGAAAGATGTATTCTAATTTGCGGATACATATTGTTTTAGACTTTTTTATTTTTGAAGTAATTGATTTAATTGCGCTGCTGCTTGTCCGACACGTGGTCCAAATCCAGAAACCAATTGACCATCCATCGCGATGATTTTTTTGTTTTTTCCTGCATTTGTAGAAGCAACACCTTCTAATTTTAATACGCCGTCAACGCCACCAATACTTTCTAAGCCTTTGTCAAACATCAAAATATAATCAGGATTTGATTTTACAACCGCTTCTGGCGTTAATGGTTTGAAATCTTCAAATTCTGTAATGGCATTTTGTCCACCAGCAATTCCAATAATTTTTTCCATTGGTGTGTTTGTTCCAGCAACCATCAAGTTTCCTGCTCCACGAGCGTATATGAACAATACTTTTGGTTTTGTAGCTAAAGGTTTTACAGCTTTTAAATCTGTATCAATTTTAGTAGTAATAGCATCAAAATCTTGTTTATTTAGAGAAGTTGCAACCGTTTTTACTAACTTTTTCGTTCCTTCAACTGAATAATCTTGTTTGATAATTTCAGTTTGAATTCCAGCATTTTTTAGTTGTGCAATTTGTTCTGGATTCAAGTCTTTATCCGTTGCATATACTTTTGTTGGTTTCAAAGCCAATAAAGCCTCTATTGACAAAGAACGAGTATGTCCCAAATCTGTCGCTTTTTCCTTTACAGAAGCAGGGTAAGTACTTGTAACGTCAACACCAACAAGGTTATTTTCTTCTCCTAAATCAGCTAAAATTTCAGTAATCGCTCCATTTAAAGAAACAATTTTTTCGTTCGAAATCGTGTTCTCTGTTTTTACCTCTTCAGTCGATTCATTTTTAGCTTCTTTATTCGTGCAGCTTGCTAATAGAGCTAATATTGCAGTAGAAATAAATAGTTTTTTCATTATTATTTGTATTAAGTCTAAATTAAAATACAAATATTAGGAAAAAGATTTAGTTAGGCAATATTTATTTAGAATAATTTAAAATAAATATATGCAATTAAAATTAATTGATCTGTAAATATTGTTTTAGAGATAAAAGTAATTTGATAATAATCATAGAATTGGAGAGAATAATTGTTTTTTAGTTTGTAATAAAAAATCTAAATTAGTTTTTTTAATGTGGGAAGAAATGATGAAGATTGCAATTATTAGTGACATTCATGGAAATTTATTGGCTTTGAATGAAGTTTTAAAGGATATTAAGGATAAGAATATCAATCAAATTTATTGTTTAGGAGATTTAGTTGATTTTGCACCTTGGAGTAATGAAGTTATTTCTTTTTTTATCAAGAATAAAATTCCATGTTTATTAGGAAATCACGATGACCGAATTGCTTTAGATTTACCTTTATTCCCGCTTTTACATCATGACGATATTGAAACTAAAAATAGATTTGAAGCAATTAATCATAGTAAAAGAACCATTAGTTTAGAACATAAAGAATGGTTAGGTAATTTGCCTTATCAACTTGAATTGGTATTTAAAACAGGGAATTCGTTTAAGAAAATATTACTTGTTCATGCAAGTTTAGAGACCAACGACCAATATGTTTATGAAACCGATGACAAGCAAATGATGTATTCTTTTTTGAAAGATAAAAATATAGATGCTTTGGTGATGGGGCATACGCATCAATCTTATATTCAACAGGTTTCGAATATTTTATTCATAAATAGTGGTTCTGTAGGCAGAAGCAAGGAAGATGATAGGAAAGCAACTTATACAATTCTAACTTTGGATGAGCAGAAGATTGAAGCTGAAATTGTCAAGGTTGATTATCTAATAGAAGAAGTCGCATCTGCTATTTATTCGAGTGATATTCCTGATTTTTATGGTGATTTTTTATTAAAGAAATAATCTTGGTTTTGATGCAATCAAGAATTTATAGAGGTGTCTTTTTTAAGAGGAATAATTAATTTGAAAATGAAGATGATAACTCCAATGATTTGAATAATGGAAGCTAAAAATAACATCAAATTTGCAGAAATAATAAAGTAAAAATGTGTGATTTTACACAAAATGCCAATAATAAATAGAATTGAACCACAAAGGAAAACAATTAATGGAAATGCAAATTTCATAGTTTTTAAACTTTTAAAATTCCTCTAAAACCACGAGCTGCATAATAAGATTGTGCGCCGTTGTGATAAATAAAAATAGTTCCGTAACGATAATCGCCAAATATAGCGCCGCCTAATTCTCTAATTTTTTCAGGAGTTTTTAACCAACTTGAGGTTTTTTGATCTACAATTTCTACAGCTTGCAACAAACGATATTCTTCTTCGGTCAATAATTCAATTTTCATACTTTTTGCAACATCTATCGCATTATTTTTTGGTTGATGCTCTTTGCGAGACGTCTGTCCTTCGTAATCATACGCTAAACTTCTACGATCTTTCGGACTTTCTGCCGAACAATCTACAATATAATACTCGTCTGTTTTATCCTCATAAAAAATAATATCAGGTTCACCACCAGTAATTTCCATTTGATGCAAACACCAAATTTTTTCAGGTTGATTAATGATACTTTCTTCTATTTTTTGCCAATCTAAATCTTGATGTCGATGCATATTTTTCTCAAAACGTTCTTTCAAAATCTGAATGCAGTTATTTTGTTCTATTGGAGTTAGTTCTTTTTTTGTCATAGAATTTATTGTTTTGAGAAATTATTTTTCTAACCAAATATATTCAAAAAACAGATGATTTTGGTAATTCATTTATAAAGAATAGGTTAATGAAAAATGAGTAATCTGAAAATTATATACATCATCTTGCAAATTGTATAATCTTTTGAGCTGAAGTTGTACGAAATTTGTAACATAAGATTTTGTAAATTTAAGTGAAATAAATCGCTCAAATTTGAAGAATATATTATGGAAAATACAAGTAAATTATTTATAAAAAATATGGTTTGTCATCGCTGTAAAGTAGTGGTTGGACGAATTTTGAAGATGAATAACATCGAAACAAATCATATCGAATTGGGAGAAGTTGAATTGAAAAATCCGATAAATTCTAATCAATTAGAATTGGTTCGAAATGAATTGGAAGAGGTTGGTTTTGAGTTGATTGATGATAAACGTAGCAAGTTGATTGAACAAATTAAAACATTGATTATTCAATTGGTTCATCAAGAAAATAACGAACTGAAAGTTAATTTATCTGATTATTTGAGCGAACAAACGAAGTTAGATTATAAATATATTTCGAATCTTTTTTCTGAAATGGAAGGGCAAACAATTGAGAAATATTTTATTCAACAAAAGATCGAAAAAGTCAAAGAATTAATGATTTATGATGAATTATCGTTGAGCGAAATTGCGTTTCAATTGAATTATTCGAGTGTAGCACATCTTAGTGCACAATTCAAAAAAGTAACTGGTTTAACGCCTTCTGTTTTCAAACAATTGAGCAAACATACGCGTCGACCAATTGATAAAATCTAAATTAAAAATCATGAAAAAATATAGTTTTTTAGTTATCGGAAGTTTTCTTGCTTTTGCTGTAAATGCACAGTTTAAAAATCAAGAAACCAAACAATTTCAAGTGAAAGGAAATTGTGCAAATGCAAAAGAATTAATTGAAAAAGCGGGAAATCAAGCTCGAATTTCGAAAGTAGATTTTGATGTAAACACACAAACAGCTTCGATTTCGTATAATAAATCAAAAACAAATTCGAACGAAATCTTGAAAAACATCGCGCTAGCAGGTTTTGATAATGCAGAGTATATGGCGCCTGATGAAGCTTATGCGAAATTGGAAAAAGATTGTCAATATTCTCGTGATAAAAAAATGGTGATGAATCATCAAGAAATGGATCATCCTAATCATAATCAAACTGAAACTTCTCAACAAAAAAATCAATTGTCGCACGTTTTTGATGCTTATTTTTCATTGAAAGATGCTTTTGTAAAAGCAAATGAAAGTGAAATCTCGAAACAAATTACTGTATTTTCTAAATCAATTTCTACTGTAGAAATGGGTAAACTTTCGCATGAATCGCATATGGTTTGGATGGAAGTTTTGAATGATTTAGAAGCAACTTCGAAACAATTATCTCAAGAAAAAAATATTGAAAAACAACGTTCAACTTTTGCGAAATTATCACAACCAATGTACAAATTAGCTCAGAAAGCAAATCTTGGTTACACAGTTTATTATCAAAATTGTCCAATGTTTAATGGTGGTTCGAATTGGTTGAGTAAAGATTCGGATATTAAAAATCCTTTCTACGGAAATATGATGTTGACATGCGGAAGCACAGTTGAAACATTGAAATAATAATTAAAAAATTGAATGAAAATGAAGAATTTAAAGATAGTTTTAGGCGTTTCAATATTAAGTATTTTTGCATTAACATCTTGTCAAAATAAAACAGAAGAACCAACAGTTACTGCTCACGAAGAACAGATGTCAGATATGATGCAACCTTCGCAAACAATGGCTTACAATGTTGGAGATAAGGTTCCGAATAAGCAAGTTTGTATGGTGAACAACGCTTATATGGGCAAAGATCAGTTCGAAGTTCCTTATGATGGAAAAACGTATTATGGTTGTTGTAATATGTGCGTAGAAAGAATTCCGAATGATGAAACGGCGCGTAAAGCAAAAGATCCTTTTACAGGAAAGGAGATTGATAAAGCGAATGCGTATATCGTTTTGAAAGATCAACAAGGAAATGTTGATTATTTCGAAAATGAGGAGAATTATAAGAAGTTTAGTCAATTATAATAAATCATTCATATGAGGAAATTACTTTGTTTACTTTTTATTCCGTCGGCGATTGCTTTGCATGCGCAAAAACGTGTGGAATACGATTTATATGTACGTGATACCATTGTTAATTTTTCAGGAAAAGAGAAAAGAGCGATTTCGGTAAATGGTCAAATTCCTATGCCAACTTTGGAGTTTACGGAAGGTGATACGGCTGTCATTCGTGTACATAATAAATTGAATGAAGATACTTCTTTGCATTGGCACGGCGTGTGGTTGCCGAATAAGGAAGATGGGGTTCCGATGTTGACGCAAATGGGAATCAAACCTGGCGAAACGTACACGTATTCTTTTCCGATTATTCAGAACGGAACGCATTGGTACCACAGTCATTCAGGCTATCAAGAACAAATCGGGATGTACGGTTCGATGATTTTGAAGAAACGCGAAAATGATCCAACTTTCAGAAAAGGAATTGATGATTTACCTACAATTCCTGTGATGTTGAGTGAATGGACAGATCTTAATCCAAAAAATATTCAGCGAATGTTGCATAATGCAAACGATTGGGCGGGAATCAAAAAAGGTTCAACGCAAAGTTATGCTGAAGCAATTCGAGAAGGGCATTTCAAAACAAAATTGACCAACGAATGGAAACGTATGTTGGCAATGGATGTGAGCGATGTTTATTACGAAAAATTCTTGATAAATGCAGCGAATGAAAGTCAACTGAAACAATTCAAAGCTGGTGATAAAGTTCGTTTACGAATTTCGAACGGTGGTGCGTCGACTTATTTTTGGTTGCGTTATGCGGGCGGAAAAATCACGGTTGTAGCAAATGATGGAAATGATGTAGAACCTTTAGAGGTTGATCGTTTGATTATCGGTGTTTCTGAAACCTATGATGTGGTAGTTACAGTTCCTGAAGGTGGTTTATCGTACGAATTTCAAGCAACTTCTGAAGATAGAACGGGTTCGGCTTCGTTGTTCATTGGTGATGGAAAGAAACAATTGATGGAACCACTTCCGAAATTGAAGTATTTTGAAGGAATGAAAATGATGAACGACATGATGAATATGGACGGAACAATGAACGATATGGGCATGAAAATGAGCTTGCAGCAAATGGACATGAATACCGTGATGTATCCCGAAATTTCTGGCGATTCGAAAAAGAGATCCAAAAAATCAAAGAAAGATTCGGCAGAAAATCATCAAGAAATGAATCATTCGGAAATGGGAGAAATGGATCATTCTTCGCATGAAAATTTATCATCAAATATCACAACATTGAATTATGGAATGCTAAAATCACCTGAAAATACAACACTTCCGAAAGATGCTCCTGTAAAAGAATTACGTTTTGAATTAACGGGAAATATGAGTCGTTATGTATGGAGTATGGATAACAAAGTATTTTCAGAATCGGATAAAATTCCAGTCAAAAAAGGCGAAATTCTGCGTATTACTTTATACAACAATTCGATGATGCGTCATCCGATGCATTTACATGGTTTTGATTTTCGTGTCATCAACAAAAATGGTGAATATTCTCCGTTGAAAAATGTGTTGGATATTATGCCGATGGAAACAAATGTCATCGAATTTCAGGCAAATACAGAAGGTGATTGGTTTTTTCATTGCCATATTTTGTATCACATGATGGGCGGAATGAACCGCGTTTTTGAAGTTGGAGATTATCAAAATCCGAATTTACCAAACAAAAAACATGCGTATAAAATGTTACAAATGGAAAGTAATATGAAGCATGTAATGGCAGAAAATGATTTTGCAACAAATGGGTTAGATGGTATGTTGATGGTGCAAGATGCACGTTGGGCATTGACTTCGGAATGGAGTATAGGTTACAAACCAGAACACGGTTACGAGGTTGAAACACATTTGGGACGTTTTATAGATCGAAATCAATGGTTTCAGGTTTTTGTAGGATTTGATTGGAATCAACACAAAATGTTAGCAGAACACGGAAATGTAGAGAAGAATATTTTTGGTCAAAAAACCGATCGTAACAAAGGTTTATTCAGTACAGGTTTTGTGTATAAGTTACCAATGTTGATTGATTTCCAGACCGAAATTTATCACACAGGAAAAGTGCGTTTACAATTCATGCGCGAAGATATTCCAATCTCGAAACGAGTTCGTGCAGGTTTTATGTGGAATACCGATAAAGAATATATGGGTGAGTTGAGTTATATCTTAAACAAAAACATGCACATCAGAACTCATTACGATAGCGATATGGGGTTTGGCGTAGGATTGCGATTAGTTTATTAGAAATATAAATAGTACAAAACAAAAAGCTTCGAGAATTTTCTCGAAGCTTTTTTATGTTTTTATAATTCTTAAAAGATTAATTCATTGCTTTCAATTCATTCAAGAAATCAACAATATCTTGTCCAGAATAATCCGCCATTCCCATTGTTGTATGTGCAATATTTCCTTTCTTGTCTAAAATAACAGTTGTTGGTAAAGAACCGTTAAAAAACTCCGTTGGAATAGATGAATTTGGGTAAACTACAGGCAACGATAATTTTTTACGTTCCATAAATTTTGCCACTTTATCACGTTTTCCTTCCACTTCAACCGTCAAAATAACGATGTCTTTGTCATCTTTTACTTTGTCATACAATTTTTGAATTGATGGCATTTCCGCAATACAAGGAGGACACCAAGTAGCCCAAAAATTCATGAAAACAACTTTACCTTTCAAATCTTCCATGTTGATTGCTTTTCCATCAGCATACACCATTTCGAATGTATAATTCGCTTCAGATTTTGGTTGAGTTGTTGGTTCAACTTTTTCTAATTTCGGTTCAAATAAGCCTAATTTCATTAAACCTTGTTGCATCATTGCTTTTGCTTCTGGCACAAAAAGTAAGACCAAAGCCAGCGCTCCTATGATAATTGTTGAATAATTTCTTTTTAACATTGCTATAAATTTGTTATTGTTTGTTCCCATTGTAATCCGCTTATATCGGTTAAAACTACTTTGTGAATTTTGTCTGAAATATCAAAATTCAGATTTGCTTTCGCACCCAAAGGTAACACCAAACTGTGTTTGTGCGGTGTAACTTTTGCTACATAATAATTCGAAATTTGTTGTTTGTCCAAATTTGATAACTCTTTCATATCCAAACTTTCAATTATTTCATTTTGATGATTATGAAAATCGATTTGAATCAAAAAAGAGCCATAAACATCCGCGCCTTCTATTCGCATTACATCAAATGAAACCTTGTTTTGATGTTGTTTTAAATTTGAGATTTCTACTTTTGGTTTGACAGATTTATTGTGCAAAGTTCCGTAAACTCCACCATGAAAAACCTGATTTGTAAACAAAGTAACGAATAAAATAAAAAAACTAAAACCTATAAAATAAGGTCTATATTTTTGGAATGAAATCGAATTCCAATTATTTTCTTGTTGAATAAATTGGTTTTTATTGAAGAAATAATCCAACGAAATTTTTCCTGAACCAGCCTGAAATAGCGTAAAACCTCCAGCTAATCCTAAAACGCCAATTTGCCATTCGTCCAAACAAGTTGTACCAATCCAGCCCGAACCAAGTAAAATTCCCATTGCCAAAAAGAAAACGGCAATACTCATGATTCGTGTTTTGTAACCAAGCATTAAGAGTAAGCCAACAACGCCTTCTACGATGGTAAAAATCCACATATTCCAAAGCAACGCTTCAGGATTTTCGACTAAATATTGAATAAGTGGTTTGATGAAAAGGGCATTTGGTAAAAAATGATTGAATTTTTCGCCAATATAACCCGCAGCTTCTGGATCGAGTTTATTTTCTAAAATTAAACGCCTCCAAAAGGCAGAAAAGTACGTCCAACCAATGACTAAACGTAACGCCAATACAGCATTACCCATTGATAAAACAGATTTATTTTGCATGAATTTTTATATAAGTGATTGAATATTTGTTGTCTAAATTAATTGTGAAAAATTAAGACATCAACGAATATTTCAATTGCTTATACAACAGATAAAAAGGTATTTTTGGTGATTGAATTTCATTCGAATCTATATCTTCTTCGATTAATGAAGAACGTGCTAACCCAATGAAATGAATCGATGAATCGGGTAAATCAAAATTCGGAACATCAAGATTTTTTGTTGATTTTTTTATCGTTTCAAACTTAACAACAGAACATGAATTCGAATGATTTTGATTGATTTTGACTTGAGAAGTTTTTGTTTGATGAACATTTTCTACGTCCAAAATAGTATGAATAGAAGCTTTGATGCTACATGGCGTAAGTAGCACAAAAATCGAAGAGATAATTAAAACGAAACTTCTAAAATTCATGAAACGAAACTAATCATTAATTTTCAATAAAAACCAATTCACAATTAAACTTTAAGAAATTATTAGAATTTCTATCTTTGTCTTGATGAAAGAAAAACCACTATTTTTTGTTTTAATAATTCTGACACTTTTACTTTTTGTTTTGAGTTTAAGCGTTGGAAAAGTCTCGATTTTTTTCACCGAAATTTTTAATGTATTTTCTGGTCAATCAGACGAAATGTTGCACAATCTTGTGCTCAATTTTCGTTTACCAAAATCATTAACAGCTTTATTGGTTGGTATTTCGTTGCCGATTTCAGGTTTTTTGATGCAAGAATTATTCAAAAATCCGTTGGCAGAACCTTCTGTTTTGGGAATAACTTCGATGGCAAGTTTAGGCGTTGCGATTGTGATTTTTCTTTTTTCGATGATTGGTTTAGGAGAATTTCTCAATAATCCTTGGATTACAATTATTGCTTCATTTTTAGGTGCAATTGTCGCCTTGTTTTTAGTGATTTCGTTATCATTTCGTATCAAATCATCTGCCTCTTTGGTGATTATAGGATTTATGATTGCAGGTTTAGCGGGCGCATTAATTGGCATGATGCAATATTTTGCTCCTTCCGATAAAATTAAAGCCTATTTAGTTTGGGGATTCGGTTCGTTGAGCGGTTTATCGTGGGAACAATTAGGCGTTTTTGGTTTATTTGTTTTGAGCGGAATTATTGTTTCATTATTTACTTTACGAGGAATTACAGCCTTATTATTAGGTGAAAAATATGCACAATCTTTAGGGATTAATATCAAAAAATTACGTTTTACAATTTTAATTTCAACAGCTTTATTAACGGCTTCAGCAACGGCTTTTGCAGGTCCAATTAGTTTTATTGGATTGGCAGTTCCACATATTTGTAGAACATTGTTACGAACAGGTGATATGAAAATTTTGTACCGATGGATTTTCGTTTCAGGTATATTTTTCATGTTATTATTCTCGATTTTGACCGAAGTTTTTCCGTTCGGAACGTTACCGATTAATATCATTACCGCGTTGTTTGGAGCTCCAATTGTCATTAGTATTTTGTTGAATAATAAAAACGAAGTGCGATGAAAAATACCATTTTGAAATTAGAAAATCTTTCGGTTGGATATGGTTCAAAAGAAATTGTTTCAACCATAAATGCGAGTATAAATTCGAATGAATTAGTTGCTGTTTTAGGTAAAAATGGTGCAGGAAAATCAACGTTGATTAATTCGATTTTAGGTTTTCAGAAAACACTGAATGGAGAAATTTATTTAGAAAATAATTCGATCAAAAAATTATCTTCTCAAGAAATTGCGCAGCAAATTGCAGTTGTTTTACCACGTTTGTCGATTGTTCCAAAAATTAAAGTTTCGGAATTGGTTGCGATGGGACGTTTGCCTTATCACAAGGTTTTGAAAAAGATTTCTGAGGAAGAACAAAACCTAATTGATGAGGTTTTAGAATTGGTTGGAATTTCGAATTTGGCAAATCAATTTGCGAATGAAATCAGCGAAGGTCAATTGCAATTGGTGATGATTGCGCGCGCGTTGTGTCAAGATGCGAAATTGGTTATTTTGGATGAACCAACATCAAATTTAGATTTAGCGAATCAATATCGAATTTTCAATTTACTGAATGAGTTAAAATTGAAAACGGATAAATCATTTCTGATGATTACGCACGAAGTTGATTTTGCTTTAGAAAAAGCGGATAAAATTTGGTGGATTGAAAACGGAAATTTGTTTGAAAATATTCCAGAACAAATGGCTTTTGAACATCAAATTATTCAAAAATTATCCAACCAAAATTTAACGTATGATGAAAAAAATAATCGTTTTTCAACACAAAAATCATTTTCTAAAACGATTGGTGTAAAAGGAAATTCGGAATTGGCTTTTTGGGTAAAAAATGCCTTAATTCGAAATGGAATTTCTGTCGAAAATAATGCGGAAAATCATATTGAAATCACAGAAAATAACATCATCTTTGATGGAATAAAGTTTGAAACGATAGAAGAAATTGTAAATTTTGTACAACATTATGAAAAATATAATTGTAACGGGAGCGAGTAGAGGAATTGGTTTTGAATTGGCAAAACAACATTTGGAATTAGGAAATCGAGTGTTGACAGTCTCTCGAAATGTAGATAAATTGAAGGAATTAACAGCTTTTGCAAAAGAAAATCAATATCAGTTTATCGGTGTTGATTTGGCTAATTTTGATGAGATTTCAGAGGTTTTGAAAGCTGTGGAATCTTGGAATAAAGTAGATGTTTTGTACAATAATGCGGGAGTTTGTATCAACAAACCATTCATAGAAATGCAACAAGAGGATTTGTTAACTTCTTGGCAAATTAATTTTATAGCACCATACCGATTGATACAGGTTTTGATGCCAAAATTTGATACATCTTCTCATGTAGTTAATATTTCGACAATGGGAGCAGTACAAGGTTCGGTGAAATTTCCAGGTTTGTCTGTTTATTCGTCTTCAAAATCTGCAACGGTTAATTTGACTGAATTGTTGGCAGAAGAATTGAAAGATCATGGACCAAGAATAAACGCTGTGGCGTTGGGAGCGGTGCAAACAGAGATGTTGGAGGAAGCTTTTCCGGGCTATATTGCGCCTTTGCAACCAGATGAAATGGCCGAATATTTGGTCGATTTTGGATTGAATGGTTGGAAATATTTCAACGGAAAAATTCAACAAGCTTCTATTTCTACTCCTTAGGAAAAATAGAATTTAGATAAATAATAAAATCCAACTTTGTGAAAAGTTGGATTTTTTTTAATGCTATTTATTTAAAATTGATTGTAACTAAAAAATAATGTGGAATTTTGAAATGTTCGCCCAATTTTTCTGGTGCAATATCTGATTGAGCAACTTCACAATATGAACCTGAACCATCTGGATGAATTGTAGGAGTGAGAATAGCAAATACTGCATTTTTCTTATTTGGATTGATTGTTAATTCTTTTTTCTCTCCAAAAAAATCTTTTAAAGCATATTTATCTGAATCATTCATAAGATTGAAATATGATTTTTTTGTTCCAAAAAGATTACTCCTAATATATGTTTTAAGTTTTCCATCACTCATTTTGAAAAAGAATTTTAATGATAATGAGTTTGAATTAATCTTGAAATAATCAGATTCTGAAGAGTCAAAAAGTAACTTTTTAGTAGTTAATTTTCCATTTTTATATTCTTCAAGATTAATTTGATAATTCTTTCCGTTTAGTAAATCTCCTTCAAAATTTAAAGTTTCGATATAAATATTTTCAAAATCAATGATATCTTGAATTTCACCATTATCGCTTCCATATTTATACGTCATTTTTATTGTATTTTGACTGAAAGCAAAATTTGAAATTAAGAATAAAGAGAAAATAAATTTTAATAATTGCTTCATTTTTATAGTTTTAATGATATTCTATAATGACGCAAAAATTAAATAAATGTTGCATTTAATATAAAAGAAATTGATAATTAATACGATTCAAAAACTCGTTTTCTAAAAATATACATCAACGGAAAACTGCGTAAAAACATCCAAATTCCGAATGCAATCCAGATTCCATAAATATTTAAACCAAAGTAATCTGCAAGATAAATGGTTGGTAGAAAACCAAAAAATGTTGCGATAATTAAGTTGTTTCGCAAGAGTTTTGCATCGCCCATTCCCTTGAAAAATCCATCAAAAATATAAGCCAATGTGTTGATTGGTTGCATCAGTAAAACCATCCAAAATACCGAATTGAAAATGGTCAAAACATTTGGATCTTGATTGAAAATTTGCCCAATTTGATTATAAAAAATGAAACAAATAGCAATTAAAATACATGCAATTAAAACAGAATATTTAGAAATATTTTTGCTTAAAATCCAAAGTTTAGAATAATTTCGTTCGCCTTGTAATCGTCCTGCCATTGCATTTCCAGCGCCAGCATATCCATCGATAAAAAATGAAAAAAACAACCAAATATTCATCAAAATACTTTGAGCTGCGATATAATCTTTTCCATAATCGGTGGCATAAGAATTGGCAAGAAAAAATGCAACATTCAGTGAAGCTGTTCGCAAAATAAAATTGAAACTTAAGTTGACATATTTCTTAAAAAGTGGATGAATGGTTTTTCCTGGATTTAATCCAAATGAAGTTTTCGTGAAATAGTAGTAAAACGCCATAATTACCATAATCAATTGCGCAATTAAACTTGCATAAGCAGCGCCTTTAATATGATAAGCGGGGATTATCCCATTTACTCCAAAGATTAGAATATAGTCTAAAAAGACATGAACAAATGCAGCTGTTAAACTACATTTCATTGCCCAAACGGTGTTTTGCATTCCTCTAAATGCTCCAAAAAGAGTGAGCGAAATAAGTGTTAATGGAAAACCAAATGCTCTGATTTTGTAATAATCTACTGAAAATTGAAGAACCAAATCTTTTGCATTGTACAACTCGAATAGATTTTGTGCAAAAAAATACGTTGGAACAAAAATAAGTAAACTCAAAAATATATTGAAATACATCGCTTGCGGAACTAAAGTTTTGAGACTTTCCAATTTATTTGCTCCAAAACTTTGCGAAACCAAAGACGAAATAGAGGTTTTGGTTTGGGCAACAATCCAGATAATTCCTGAAAGAAAAGAACCAACTAAACCAGTAGCAGCAAGTGCTTCAACCGAATATTCTTTTACATTACCCACCATAGCAATATCGGTTAAGGTAATAAGAGATTCGGCAATTCCCGAAAAAATCGCAGGAATCGCTAATTGATTAATTTGTTTGAACGTAATTCTATCCGAAACCAAACTCATTTCGAAGAATTATTTTTTTATGCGTTTGTACGGAGGTTTGTTTTTGATGATTTGACTCAACATAAATAAGGTAGTTCCGACCAATGTAAAATAACCCAAAAGTGGCAAACCCGGAATGTGATAATTGTTGTATTTGAACATGAAAATACACGCTAAATATCCAGCAAAAATTAAATAATAAATTACTTTTTTGAATGATCCGTAAGTAAATTTTCCACGAATATATTCGATCAAATTCAAAAGAATTAAGAAGAAATAAAAACCGAAAAAGATGTAGCGCAATGGATTAATCGGACGATCGGTTGTTCTTATATTCACCATTAAATTGTAATTGTAAACACCGTTATAAATTAATAACAATAAGATAAGAACGATAATGATACGAAGTATTTTCATAAAGTATTTTTGCATTAAAAAAGCTGTCGAAACAGCTTTTTGATTTTATTTTACAGGTTTGAAATCTAACGAAAGCGAATTCACACAATAACGTAAACCAGTTTCTGTAGGTCCGTCATCAAAAACGTGTCCTAAATGGCTTCCACAATTCCCGCAAAGAATTTCTGTTCTCTTCATTCCGTGCGAAGTGTCTACACGTTCTACAATTTTCCCTTCTTTTATTTCTTTGTCAAAACTTGGCCAACCACAATGTCCATCAAATTTAGAAGAAGAAGAAAACAATTCTTCTCCACATGCATTACATGTATAAATTCCGTTTTCGAAATGCATGTTGAATTTTCCTGTAAAAGGACGTTCTGTTCCAGCTTCTCTTAAAACATAATATTCTTCAGAAGAAAGTTCTTTTTTCCATTCTTCGTTTGACTTATTAATATTGAATTGAGGTTTTTCGTTCATCGTAACAGTGTTTGAAGGTTGTTCTACTTTAGCATCTTCTTTCTTGTGTTGAGATGTACAAGTAACCATAAGGCTCATTATTAATCCAACAACAAAGAAAGAAGTATTTTTTTTTAGGCAATCCATTGATTATATTTTTCAAAAGCTTGTCTGATTTCTTCTTCAGTACAAACTACATCATAACGACAATTTCCAATCTTGTTGATCAAAGTAAAGTTGATTGAATTGTTTTGATTTTTTTTGTCGTGTTTCATCCATTCCATTAAGTTCGGAAAAATTTTCATATCAATTGTATTTAAAGCATACATTGACGAAAAACTTTCACAAACTTCTTCCACATCAGCTTTAGAAATTAATTCTTGATCATAACTAAGGAACGTTTCAATAATCATTCCGATTACAATTGCTTCGCCATGTAAAAGCGGAAAATCAGTTTCTAAAGATTCACTTTCTATAGCATGACCTATTGTATGACCAAAATTTAAAATTTTGCGTTCACCTTTTTCATATGGATCATTATCAACCACATTTTCTTTGATATGAATAGAATCCATGATAAAAGGAGCTAAAGATTCGGCATCGTGCGAAGGTAATTGCACCAAATTATCCCAATGATCACGGTTCTTGATTAAACCATGTTTTAACATTTCGGCTAAGCCAGATTTTACTTGACGTTGCTCTAATGTCAACAAAAATTTAGGATCAACTAACACCATTTCCGGCTGTGTAAATGTCCCAATCATGTTTTTCATTCCTTCCAAATCAATTCCATTTTTTCCACCAGCAGAAGCATCAACTTGCGATAATAACGTAGTTGGAATGTTGATGAATTTGATTCCACGCTTGAAAGTAGAAGCCATAAAACCTCCCATATCCGTTAAAACTCCACCACCAACATTAATAACTAATGAATGACGATCTGCACCCAACTCGCTTAATGCTAACCAAAGATTAGTTACAGTATCGATGTTTTTATTTTCTTCTCCAGAGTCAATTTCAAGGATTTCGTAAGCAGAAATATTGTCCAAATCGGCTAATAATAGCGGTAAACAATGCACATGAGTGTTCTCATCTACCAAAAAGAAGATAGAAGAAAAAGTGTTATTTGCAAGGTAATCGTCTAATATATATGCGATTGAACCAAAATGAATCGGAGCTGATTTCAAAATGAAAAATGTTTTTAAAATGTGCCTAAAATTACGACGACCTTTTTACATCAACCAAATATTTTGAATGATTTATTTTAGGAGGGCTGTCGATAGAATCTATATTGATATTATCGACTTATAAAATAATTATTTTTAAATTTGCACAAATTCATAGATCAATGAACATAGTTCTTTTTGATGGCGAAGAATGGGAAGATTTTTTGCCCCTAACATTTACAAGACCTGTAGCTGCCCTAAGAATGGGGATATTGAGTTTTGCAGAACGTTGGGAAAAAATACTAAATACAGAGGTTTCTTATCAAACGAAACCTTATTTGCAAGAAAAATTTCCTGCTAAACTTCAAACAGAAAATACATTTATCAACCCAACTTTTTTTCCGAATGAAAAATTAATTGAAGCGATAAAGAATTTAAAACCAAACCAAACCCTAATTTTTAACAATCAACTTTTAGCAGTTAAATCAACTGAAGAAACTCCAAAAATCACATCAGATATTATTCAATTTGAAGATGAAGTAATTCATCTACAACATTCTTGGGATCTGTTTACTTACAATTTCCAGGCAATTGAATTTGATTTTGATTTGGTGACAAAAGGAAGAACTTCTCAATCAATATCTACAACCAACCAAGTTTTAGCTCCTGAAAAAATATTTATTGAAGAAGGTGCGAAAGTTGAATTTTCTATTTTGAATGCATCAGAAGGTCCAATTTATATTGGAAAAGATGCCGAAATTATGGAAGGTTCTATGATTCGTGGCGGATTAGCTTTATGCGAGCATGCAAAAATAAATATGGGTGCAAAAATATATGCTGGTTGTACGATTGGTCCTTTTTGTAAAGTTGGTGGTGAATTAAATAATTCAATCCTAATAGCATATTCAAATAAAGGACATGATGGGTTTTTAGGGAATTCTGTAATTGGAGAATGGTGCAATTTAGGCGCGGATACAAATAACTCAAACTTGAAAAATAATTATGCAGAAGTAAAGTTATGGAGTTATAACCAAAAAAGATTTGTAAAAACAGGTTTGCAATTTTGTGGTTTAATAATGGGCGATTATGCTAAATCTGCAATCAATACACAATTTAATACTGGTACAGTTGTTGGAGTTTGTGCGAACGTTTTTCAATCAGGTTTTCCACCAAATATGATTAAACATTATAGTTGGGGTGGACAATCAGACGCTCCTGTTTTTAATTTTGATAAAGCTTGTGAAGCTGCAGAAAAAATGATGGAAAGAAGAAAAATTGCTTTTACACTTGCTGATAAAAGAATTTTAGAACATATTTTTAATTTAAATAATAACTAATTTAATAACGAGTAAATCATAAGAATTTAAGTTTAAAATTGTAATATGATTAATTTTACGTGTTAATCTTTTAACAATTAATTAAAAAATCCTTAATTTTGCTTTTTGTTAGAAAAGAATATTTGTGAAATGACTGGTAAATATAAAAACGTTTTAGAGTTAATTGGAGATACTCCATTAGTTCAGTTAAACAGAATTAACCAAGACATTCCAGGCGAAGTTTATGCAAAGTTAGAATGTTACAATCCTGGACATTCAACAAAAGACAGAATAGCTTTACATATTATAGAAGAGGCTGAAAAAAATGGTCTATTAAAACCTGGTGCTACGATTGTAGAAACAACTTCAGGTAACACTGGATTTGCTGTAGCTATGGTGGCTATCGTAAAAGGGTACAAATGTATCTTAGCGGTATCGGATAAAACAAAGGCAGAAAAGATTTCATTCTTGAAAGCGATGGGAGCAAAAGTATTTTTGTGCCCTGCGAATGTACCTGCTGATGATCCAAGATCATATTACGAAGTAGCAAAACGTATTGCTGCGGAAACGCCAAATTCTCTTTATATTAATCAATATTTTAATCAAGGGAATACAGAAGCTCACTATTTAACAACAGGTCCTGAAATCTGGAATCAAACAGAGGGTAAAATTACTCACCTAATCGGTTGTACAGGTACAGGAGGAACTTTGACAGGTAGTGCACGTTATATAAAAGAGCAAAACCCAGATGTGAAAATCATCGGAGTTGATGCTTATGGATCAATATTGAAAGGTTATCACGAAACTGGAAAAATTGATCAGAATGATATCTATCCTTACAGAATCGAAGGAATGGGAAAAAATTTAGTTCCTGGAGCTTTAGATTTTGAAATGGTTGATTCTTTTATCAAAGTGACAGACGAAGAAGCTGCTTATCGTACAAGAGAAATTGCTTTGAAAGAAGGAATTATGGCAGGATATACTTCTGGTGCTGCAACACAAGCATATAAACAATTGGCTGAAGCTGGAGAATTTGACGAAAATTCTTTAGTTGTAATTTTGTATCCAGACCATGGTTCGCGCTATATGACAAAAGTTTTTAGTGATGATTGGATGGCAGAGCAAGGCTTTACAAATAGCAGACTCAATGGTTTAGAAGCTCGAGCAACAGTCGAAAGAATTAAATAATACGTATATTTGTAAAAATTAAATATTTAAAGTAGGTAGTGTTCGTTCACTTTCTACTTTTTTTCAATTAATAAAAAATTAAACTATAATAAAATGGACATTTTTGAACGTTTAAAACAGAACCCTGGACCATTAGGTCAATTCGCTGATTATGGTGAAGGTTATTATGTTTTTCCACAGTTAAAAGGAGAAATTGGACCCGTAATGGAATTCCAAGGTAAAAAAGTAATTACTTGGTCAATCAATAACTATTTAGGTTTAGCTAACCATCCAGAAGTTCGTAAAGCTGATGCTGATGCGGCAGCTGAATATGGTATGGCTTATCCAATGGGAGCTCGCGCAATGTCTGGACAAACAGATTTTCACGCACAATTAGAGCAAGAATTGGCTGATTTTGTTCAAAAAGAGTCTGCTTATTTAATGAATTTTGGATACCAAGGAATGGTATCTACAATTGATGCTTTAGTGTCTAAAAATGATGTAATCGTTTATGATGCTGAATGTCATGCTTGTATCGTGGATGGTGTTCGTTTACACTTTGGTAAACGTTTTATTTATCAACACAATAACATCGAAAGTTTCGAAAAAACAATTATTCGTGCACGTAAATTAGCCGACAAACAAGGAGGAGGAATTTTAGTGATTACAGAAGGTGTTTTCGGAATGACAGGTAAGCAAGGTATTTTAAAAGAAATTGCTGCTTACAAAGACGAATACAAATTCCGTTTATTAGTTGATGATGCACATGGTTTTGGTACTTTAGGTAAAACTGGAGCTGGAGCTGGAGAAGAGCAAGGTTGTCAAGATGCAATTGATATCTATTTCTCTACTTTCGCAAAATCTATGGCTGGTTTTGGAGCTTTTATCGCTGGAAATAAAGATATTATCCGTATTTTAAAATATAACTTACGTTCTCAAATCTTTGCAAAATCATTGACAATGCCAATGGTAATCGGAGGTTTAAAACGTCTTGAATTATTACGTTCTCAATCTGAGCTTAAAGACAAGTTATGGCACAATGTAGAAAAAATTCAGAAAGGTTTACAAGAAAGAGGGTTTGATATTGGAGGTTCTAACACATGTGTTACGCCAATCGTATTGAATGGTTCTCCTATCGAAGCGACTGTATTGGCAAAAGAAATGCGCGAAGAATATGGTATTTTCGTTTCTGTAGTAGTTTATCCAGTTATTCCAAAAGGAATGATTATTTTCCGTATTATTCCAACTGCTGCTCACGAAGACGAACACATCGAATATACGTTAAACTCATTTGCTGAGATTAAAGATAAATTAGCTGACGGATATTACAAACGCAAAGCAGAAGAATTGAATGTTGATTTTGTTCAATACTAAAATAAATATTCAATCAAATAATAGAAAAACCCTAAACTGAATTAGTTTAGGGTTTTTTGTTTGTATTCTGTTCAAAAGTTAAGTAATTATTCACTTTTTTCCATATTTGATTTACTATATTTGTTTACAAATTAGACACACAAACACACAACAATTTTAATTATGAAAATTCACAATTTTAGTGCAGGACCATGCATTTTACCACAAGTTGTTTTCGACAAAATGGCTCAAGCTTGTTTAGATTTCAACAATTCAGGAACATCAATCTTAGAAATTTCTCACCGTCGCAAAGATGCGGTAGAAGTAATTGATACAGCAAGAGCGTTGGTAAAAGAATTGATGAATGTTCCAGAAACACATGACGTAGTTTTTATGCAAGGTGGAGCTTCATTGCAATTTCCTACTGTAGCTTACAATTTATTGAAAGAAGGCGGAAAAGCAGCTTATACACAAACAGGAAAATGGGCAGAAAATGCTATCAAAGAAGCGAAGCGTTTCGGAGAAATCGAAGTTATTGCTTCTTCAAAAGATCAAAATTATAGTTATATTCCAAAAGGATATACTGTTCCTTCAGATGTTGATTATTTCCACTGCACATCAAATAATACCATTTTTGGAACACAAATGAAAGAGTTTCCAAATTCTCCAGTTCCAATAGTTTGTGATATGTCTTCGGATATTTTATCTCGCACAATTGATGTTTCTAAATTTGGTGTAATCTATGCTGGAGCCCAAAAAAATATGGGACCTGCAGGTTCTGCTGTTGCAATCGTTCAAAAAGATTTATTAGGTAAAACGGGACGTAATATTCCCGATTATTTAAACTACGAAACACATATCAAAAAAGAATCATCGTTTAATACGTGGCCAGTAATTGCAATTTACGGTGTCATGTTAAATTTACAATGGTTAAAAGAGCAAGGTGGAGTAGAAGCGATTGCAAAAATTAATACTGCAAAAGCAGATGCAATGTATGCTGAAATTGATCGTAACGGATTATTTACAGGAACTGCTGCAACAGAAGACCGTTCTCAAATGAATGCCACTTTTGTTTTAAATAACGAAGATTTCAAAGCTGATTTTGATGCAATGTTAAAAGAAGCTGGAGTTGTTTCTTTAGCTGGTCACCGCGATGTTGGTGGATACCGTGCGTCAATGTACAACGCTTTACCATTAGAATCTGTTCAAGTTTTGGTAGAAGTTATGAAACAATTTGAACAAAAATTTGGATAAATCTTTTTGTATTAAGTACTATGTACAATGTAGACTTAATACTTTTTACAATTTACATTTTACAATAATAACATGAAAATATTAGCAAACGACGGAATTTCTAAGGCAGGAATAGAAGCTTTAGAAGCAAAAGGTTTCGAAGTAATAACTGCTCACGTAGCACAAGAACAATTAGAAAATTATATCAACGAAAACGGAATCGAAGTACTTTTAGTACGTTCTGCGACTAAAGTTCGTCAACCATTAATTGATGCGACAAATCTTAAAATTATTGGTCGTGGAGGAGTTGGTATGGACAATATCGATGTTGCTTATGCACGCGAAAAAGGAATTCAAGTCATTAATACGCCAGCATCTTCTTCTCAATCAGTAGCAGAATTTGTGATTGCGCATTTGTTTTCTATCGTTCGTAATTTGCACCAAGCCAATCGTAATATGCCTTTAGAAGGAGATTCTAACTTCAATGGATTGAAAAAAGCGTACGCAAAAGCAATCGAATTGAGAGGGAAAACAATGGGTGTGATCGGTTTTGGTCGTATCGGTGTAGAAGTAATTCGTGAAGCGATTGGTTTAGGAATGAATATTTTAGTATATGATAAATTCCCAGCAACACGTGACATCGAATTAGAATTTTTTGATGGTCAAAAATTAACGTTTACCATCACTTCTGTTGATTTTGATGAAGTAATTACGAAAGCAGATTTTATTTCGTTGCATGTTCCAGCACAAGATGGATACATTTTGGGTGAGAAAGAATTTGCTAAAATGAAAGATGGCGTGATTGTAATTAACACTGCTCGTGGAGGAGTTGTTGATGAAAAAGCGTTGGTTGATGCGATCGAAGATGGTAAAGTTGCAGGTGCGGCATTAGATGTTTTCGAGAATGAGCCAACACCAGAAATGGGCTTGTTGATGAACGAATCTTTGTCGTTATCTCCTCATATTGCAGGTTCTACGAATGAAGCACAGGACAGAATTGGAACTGAATTAGCTTCGCAAATCGTTGAGATTTACGGAAAATAATTTTGAGTTTCATTCTATCTAAAACTATTCAAAATGCCTCAATTTAAACCATTCAAAGGAATTCGACCTACAGAAGAAACTTCTCAAGAATTTGTGACGCTTGCCGTTAATCAATATTCGAAAGAAGAATTGGACTATTATATCAATAACAGAGAAAACTCTTTTTTGCATATTATTTTACCAACTTGGGACGAAACGATTCAAGATCCGAAAGAGAAATTCAGAAAAGTTCGCGAGAATTTTGAAGATTTCATTTCGAAAAAAATATTAACACAAGACAAGTCTTCTTTTTATATTTATCAAGTGATACAGCCTGATGGGCGTGAAACAAAAGGACTTTTGGGCTTGGTGAATATTGATGATTATCGTCAAAATAAAATTAAAAAGCACGAAGAAACATTGGAGCGTCGTGTGGAATTATTTGCCGATTATTTGAAAGAATCTCACTTTCATGCGGAGCCTGTTTTGTTGACTTATAAACCTGCTCAACGCGTTGATTTGTTGATTGATACAGAAATGAAACGCAAGCCAATTCTGAAAATTGAAGAGTCAAACGGAACACAACATTTGTTGTGGAGAGTTGATAATCGTTTGAATTTAAAACAATTAAAAGATTCAATCGAGAAATTGGACGAATTGTATATTGCAGATGGACATCATCGTATGGAAAGTTCGGAGCGATATACAAAATTTGCAGTCGAAAATTCAAAAGATGAAGTCTATGGTGATGAAGCGTTTAATTATACGTTGGCACTTTTAGTTTCGAATGAAGATTTGATTATCAATGATTATAATCGATTAATTAAAGATTTAAACGGCTTAACTCCAGAAGCGTTTTTAACTGCTTTAGAAGTTGATTTTGAAATTATTCCGAAAGGTGATGAATTAGTTGTGCCAACCAAAAAACATCATATTGTGATGTATTTAGATGGTCAATTTTATAGTTTATATGTCAAAAACAACTTATTGACAACCGAAGGATTAAGTGAGTTGGATACTTATATTTTTGAAGAAAATGTGATGAAACCAATTCTTAATATTCAAGATTCTAAAAAGGATAAACGTGTTCATTACGAATGTGGAACGCGTAATAGAGAAGGAGTGGAAGCACTTAAAAACAAGGTTGATCATCACGATTATATTGCAGCTTTTGCTTTCTATCCAGTGGATGTGAAGGATTTGCAATTGATTGCAGATTTAGGGCTTAAAATGCCTCCAAAAAGTACATATATCGAACCAAAACCTTTAAGCGGTTTTGCTGTATTTGATTTGAAAGAATAAAAAATGAGTATTCAAGAAAATTTAAAAACAATCGAAGCTACAATTCCTGCTCATGTGACATTGGTAGCGGTTTCTAAGACAAAACCTGTGGAGGATTTGCAAGAAGCTTATGCGGCTGGAATGCGAGATTTTGGAGAAAACAAAATTCAAGAAATGTGCGATAAATACGAAGTTCTTCCAAAGGATATTCGTTGGCATATGATTGGACATGTGCAAACCAACAAAGTGAAGTATATGGCGCCTTTTGTGCATTTAATTCATGGTGTTGATAGTCTGAAATTGTTGAAAGAAATTCACAAACAAGCCGAAAAAAATAATCGCGTAATTGATGTATTGTTGCAACAATTTATAGCAGATGAAGAAACTAAATTTGGTTTGGACGAAGAAGAAATTCATCAAATTATGCAAGAAGAAGTTCAGCATTTACCTAATGTTCGCGTAGTTGGATTGATGGGAATGGCAACGTTTACAGAAGATGAAAATCAAATTCGTGAAGAGTTTCGTTCTTTAAAATCTAACTTTGATTCGTTGAAAAATAATTTCGAAAATCTAACTATTTTATCAATGGGAATGTCGGGAGATTATCAAATTGCGATAGAAGAAGGCAGTACAATGGTTCGCATTGGAAGCTCAATTTTTGGACATCGTAATTATTCGATTTAATAGAATATTTATACAATACAAAACCCCTAAAATTTATGTTTTAGGGGTTTATTTTTTTATAGAAAGATTTCTAAAAAGGTAAAGTGTCTAAATTGACATTTCCACCAGAAACGATTATCCCTATATTCATATTTTTAAATCTTTCTTTGTCTTTGATTAATGCAGCTAAAGCCACAGCAGAAGAAGGTTCGCAAACAATTTTTAAACGTTCCCAAATTAATTTCATTGCTGCAATTATTTCTTGTTCTGTTACACGTATTATTTTTTCTACACCTTTTTGGATGATGGGAAAATTAATATCACCTAATTCTGTTTTCAAACCATCTGCAATTGTATTCGTTGTAATGTTAGATTCTATTTTTCTACTTTCTAACGAACGATAGGCATCATCTGCTTCAAAAGGTTCTCCACCGATTACTTTACAATTTTTACCAAAATTTTCCGCAGCAATAGCTGTTCCCGCAATTAAACCTCCACCACCAACAGGAGTAAATATATAATTCAGGTCTGGATGTATTTCTAATAATTCTTTCGCTGCAGTTCCTTGTCCAAGAATAACATTGAGATCATTTGAAGGATGAATAAACGTTGCACCTTTTTGTATTTCGATTTGTTTAGCTGTTTTTTCCCTTGCTTCTAAAGTTGGTTCACACTCGATAATTTGCCCATTGTATCCTTTTACGGCATCTTTTTTAACTTGTGGAGCAGTTTTGGGCATAACAATAAAAGCTTTGATTCCCAAACTTTTTGCTGCAAGTGCTAAAGCTTGTGCAAAATTACCAGAAGAATGTGTAACAACTCCTTTTTGCTTTTGTTCGTCTGTAAGTTGCATGATAGCATTTATTGCACCACGCATTTTGAATGCTCCCATTTTTTGAAAATTTTCGCATTTAAAAAATAACTTCGCTCCAACTATTTCGTTCAATAAACTTGATGTTAAGATTGGTGTATTGTGAATAAAAGGTGAAATTCGTTGATGAGTTTCTATAATAGCTTGTTTGTACATCGTTAGGATTTTTTGATTGCGGTTACTTCAACTTCGATTAATGCGCCATAGTGCAATTCATTTGTTGGAATAATACATCGCGTTGGTTTATGCGTTCCGAAAAAATCACTGTAAACGGCATTTACTTCATCCCACAATTGAATATTCGGAATGTAAATTCGAACCTGTAATACATGGTTTTTATCGCTATTAGCTTCATGTAATATCGTTTCGATATTTTTTAAAACTAAGTTCGTTTGCTCTGAAATTGTTGTTGGAATTTTCTTGGTTTCTCGATCAATTGGTAATTGACCAGAAAGATATAGAATCTCATTATGCTCTATGCATTGTGAGTAATGTCCATTTGCAATTGGCATATTTTCGGTTTGAATAATTTTCATTTTCTTATTGGTTTTAAATGTATCTTTATATCAAGATATATTACAAATATATCAAATTATCTTTACATCAAGATAATTTGTACATTTGTTTTTCAATTAATTGTGATGAAAAAAGATAAAGATTTAATTGATGCATTAATTGCTGATTGGAATATAGAACGTCCAGATTTGGATGTTGATGCAATGCAGATTGTAGGTAGAGTGATGAAATTGGGTAAGATTTTCGAGAATAGAGCAAGTTTGGCTTTGAAGGAAAATAGAATATATTATACTGATTTAGATGTGTTAGCAACGCTTCGTCGTTCAGGAAAACCTTATCAATTAACGCCAAAACAATTGATGGAATCTGTTGTAATAACTTCTGGAGCGATGACAGCACTTTTGAATCGCTTAACAAAATTAGAATTAATTTATCGTGCGGCAGACGAAAATGATCGACGAATAAGTTTGGCTGGACTTACAGAAAAAGGAAAGAAAATTATTGATGAAGCGATCAAAAAAAGATTTGATGAAGCTAAAAATTCAATTCAAGTTTTGAATAAAAAAGAGCAAGAGGATTTATCTATTTTATTAAAAAAGCTTTTGATAGAATTGGATCAATAATCATTATTAAAAAATAAAACCTGAACAGATTTGTTCAGGTTTTATTCATTCAGGAATAAATTTTAACCATTTCCTCCACCGCCTCCACCGCTTTGTTCTTGGTTAGATTTTGAACGTTCTATATTAAATTGTTTCCCAAAATTGTAACTAATTCCAATACGATATGTTCTGAAAGCTTGATTAATACCCATATTTG
>NZ_JAOCFS010000021.1:0-59552 GCF_029842105.1 Empedobacter sp. GD03797 | reverse complement strand
CTTGAGGCTTTTTTATCGAATCATTAGGATGTAAACCTGATTAAAAATACAAAAATATTAGGGTGACTATAGCTGCAGGGCTCACCTCTTCCCATTCCGAACAGAGAAGTTAAGCCTGCCTGCGCCGATGGTACTGTTACTTACGGGAGAGTAGGTCGTCGCCAGTTTTTATTCAAAAGCCTCAAGATTTATTTCTTGAGGTTTTTTTATGTTTTAAATTTTTAGTTAACTAGAAAGTATTATAATAATTTTTAAATCATTCAACTAAATATCAGGATTAAGTTTCATTTTTATTCTACGATTAACAAATTAAAAGAGAGCTTGAAGATTTTAAATCAAAAAAGTTCCGAACATTTTAAGATGTAATTATGTTAAATGAATATTTTCTTATTTAATGATTAATTACTAGTTTTAATAATAGTATCAGTTACTTTTTGATAATTTCGGTTAAAGTGATGATTACCACCCAAAGAAATTATATTTTTATTGCTAAAAGTAATTTTATTGTAGGGATAATTTTTTCCATAATCACTTAAAATAATAGATAAATGTAAATTAGGTAATTGATTAATTTCTGGAATTGTATTCCATTTTCCGCTTACATTTTCAAAAATTAAATTTTTGTAATGAATCTCAAGATCAGCTGTTTCATAAGGATCTAGAAGAATAAGTTGATGTATTCTATCTTTGGTTTTTGTAGGAAGCTGATTGATAATAAACGGAATCGCATCAGCACCAAAAGAATAGCCGATAAATACAACTTCTTGATTTTTGTGATGTTTGAACTTTTCTTCTAAAAATTGACTTAATATTTCTGCCGTTTTTTTAGGATCTTTCTCGTTCCAAAAATAAACTTTAGAATTTAATGCATAAATATCATAACCTTTTTGATGTAGATTCTTACAAATTGATTTTGAGAAAGATCCTAATCCAGCATCTCCACTTAAATAAAACAAGATAGGTTTAGTTTCATTTTTATTTTCCCATATTTTAAGCGGTAAAGGATCTTTGATATCTATATCATCTCCTTTTGTACGTACGATATACAAACCAATTGTAGTGATAATCAATCCAAATAATATGAAATATTTAGTTTTCATCTTGAGGTTTCATAACTTTATTTAACGCTTGTGGAAGTTGAAGAAGTTCTACTTCATTAGCATAAATGATGTATTTATTGATCCAATAATTGGCGTATTTTTCTTTGAAATCGCGCATTGTTTGATATTGTTTAAACGTACCAATTCGTTGATAAGCAAATTTCATGAGTTGCTCAGCAATATTATTTGGTTTATCCAAACCAGCTAATGGAGTTAAACCAATGTTGATGTATTTCTTTTGATTTTCTTTGGCGTGATTAATTAATGCAATTATCACCGCATCCATACTACCATTTGGCGAATCAACAGTTCTGCGAAACAAATCGTAAGTCATTTCATCTTTTGCATAATCTGGTATCACATTCAGAAATGTTACTACTTTATTTTCTTCATTTCTCAATGCAATAATAGTCTGATTTTTTAATATTTCTCTGTCAAATTTACCTTCAGCAAATACAATTTCTTTTTTATCAAATTCTTTTAACCATTCATTTGAAACAGATTCAATTTCATTTAAAAATCCTTCTGTCAAAGGAGGTAGAATAACCTCTGTTTTAAAACCTTTTTTCTCTAAAGTATTCAATGCATTTCGCATCGATTTACGTTCTTTTCCTTGAAGATTAAAGGAATCAACCTCAATAATTCCTTCTTGTCCAATTAATAAATGTTGTTTTTTAAACTTTTTGAAATCAATTAAATCATTTTCCGAAACTCTATAATACGCAGTTTTCAAACCTTTTGTTCTACAATAATTTTCGAATTCTGAAATTAAATCTGATTTATACTTTGTATCACAAACGACATTATCCAAAACAATAGCAAAATTTAAACCGATTTTATACGCAACAAAACCATTAATATTTGAAGAAAAATAAAGTGTTTTATCATCCATTAATTTAAAATAATCTAATGCTGAATTGCCATATTTTTCGACAATTTCTTCTGCTTCTTCATAATCCTGAATATCTTTTGTGTTATAATTTTTAGCTCTAAAGAATGCTAAAATCAATAATATCCAAGAACTAAATCCAAAAAAAATATTGATGTCTTTGAAATCTTTGGCAAAGGTTGTTCTCGGAACTAAATTGTTTTCGCTGAACAATAAGAAGTTTTGGAATGTATAATAAAAAGCCTGATTCCAAGAGAAATCTACACCAAAATGTCGTTTATCAATGAAATAAAAACTTAAAACATTGAAAATAAAAATAGCAAAAAATGCTAATAAAAAAATCGAGAATCCCTGTCTTAATCTTTTCAAATTTGTTTTCAATGGGTATTGATTTCTGCTGTAAATTAATAGTACAATGGTCAAAAATGCGAATCCAGCTTCTTCGTAGTCCAATGCTTTGAATATATTTCCGAAAAATGAAAGTATAGCAAATATTAAAGCAAAAATCCATGCAGATTTTAATCCTTTGATGAGATAAGATGATGTAATCAATAAAGCAATTCCGACAAATAGAATCATCAATTTTGAAAGATGCATGAATTCGGTTGGTAAATATAATTTTTCGAAATGCAAACGTTCAGCAAGAGGAGGAGTGATGACTGAAATTATATTAATCATTCCTAATGTAAAAATCATAACAGCAGGAAAAATTCGTGCAAATAGTTTTCTTCCACGCCACATAAAACTCAAACATCCAAAACCTAAAGGCAGCCAAAATTCGAAAACGCGATATAATAAAGTTGTAGCTAAACCTTGGTTATGAGAATAACCGAATTGTGTTAAAATATACACCATCGTAAATTCTACAGCGCCCAAACCTCTCAAAAATGGCGAAATAATCATCAATAAAACAGAAATCGTATATGCCAAAGCCGCCGCATCAAAAGTGGGTTGAATGCCTAACGCTAACATTGCGATGTAGACATGTAAAATCCCAGTAATTTCGATGATTGTCGAAATTAGAATCGTGAGATTAATATTTTTTCTGTTCAAAGAAGCTTCAAAAATTGGATTGATTTCTTCCGTAATCTTTGGAAATTTATTTTCTATAATTTGATAGAATTTATTTTTGGTTTTGAATGAGTTATAAATGAAATAAACCAAAATTAAAATTATGCCCAAAATAACTAATGATATCCATGAGTCATTAAAGTATTTGTTGACGTAAATACTATAAATAATGATGGGAACGCCAATGATGAAAACCGTTAATAATCCAATAAAACCATAAATAGAACTTGCCTGAATGATTTTATTTGTTTCAAATTGTTGTTTTTTGATTTGTTTGGGTAAATAAGCCAAAGAACTAATTCCGCCCGCTGGTAAAAAAACACTGATAAAATTTCGTTTGAGAAATAAATTGACAGCGTCCCAAAATTTAAGAGGTAAACCAACTGTTTTGAAACTTGTGATATACATTGCAGCTTGTAGCGAAATATAGAGAAGTGTAATTCCGAAACCGATCAACAGCCAAATAGGTTTTGCGCTTTGGATACTCGGAATAATTTGCATCATTTCTTTGCGTTCGCTTCTAAAAAATACAAATGCGAGTAATAAAATAAGTATTGCTAAAACTTGTTGCCAAGGTATTTTTACATATTTTATAGATTTTGGAAATCTCATGTTAGGATAGTTAGTTTTATTACTTCAATTTATTAAAAAATTAAATATCAAAACTTATGATTTGCTTAAAAATCACTTATATTGAAAATAAAATAAGATATGGAGACTGGATTAAATTTACGTCAAGCTATTTTGAATGATGCAGATAGAATTTGGGAGATTTTGCAGCAAGCGATTCAGAAAAGAAAGGAGGAAGGAAGTAATCAGTGGCAAAATGGGTATCCTAATATGACTGTTGTGAATAACGATATTTCAAATGGTTTTGGTTATATAATTGAAAATGTTGATAATCTAATCATTGGATATGTTGCAATTATTAATGAAATAGAACCTGCTTATACAGCAATTGAAGGAAAATGGCTGAATGATGATCCATATATCGTCATACATCGATTGGCTGTTGCACAAGATGTTAAGATGAAAGGTTTAGGAACTTGGACGATGGATGAGATTGAAAAAATAGCAATTACAAAGAAAATACAGAATATAAAAGTTGATACCAACTTTGATAATATTGGAATGTTGCGTGTTTTTGAAAAGTTAGGTTATCACTATTGTGGCGAAGTTTTTTTTGATGGAAGTCCAAGAAAAGCTTTTCAGAAAAATAATATAAAATAATTATTATCGTTTTACTATTGTTATATATTTGTTTGATTTTAAATTACCAAATAAATGAAAAAAAAATTCTTACTTATTATTTTAGCATTTAGTATAAACTCTTTTGCTCAAACTCAGAAAAACAATTGGGTTGTTGGAGCTTCTTCAGCATTAGGTTTTAATTCTAGCCAGTATGATTATAGTAATGATTATGGGCAAGAAACAAAAAATAAATTTAACCAGTTTGATGTTAATGTAACAGGAGGATATTTTGTTATCAATAATCTAGCGGTTGGCTTAGATATTTCATATAGAAATTCCGTAAATACAATTAATTCCTACCGTTTTGATCCTGCTGGAAATTCAATTGGTTATAAACAAAAATCGAAAGGAAACTCAATTTCTATGATGCCTTTTGTATCTTATTATTTTGCAAATGACTCTAAGTTTTATCCATATTTAAGTGGAGGAGCAGGATTTGATACTTCAAAGTATAAATATTATAGTGATGCTAATTTTGATAGTAGTAGTAAAAATAATGCCTTTACTTGGAAAGTTAAAGGAGGTGTTTCATATTTTATAACTCCTGCTATTGCTTTAGATTTTGGTTTATCATATGATCAAGTTAAATACAAGAAGGAACAATATATACAAAATTCAGTAAATACATTTGGAGCAAATGTTGGACTTAAGTTATTTTTATAATTAGATAAACTAAATAATCAAATTGATAAAAAGATTCCAAAAAAGGAATCTTTTTTTATGAATTTACATAGGGTAATTATGTTTAAAATGTAAAATTAATATTTTAACCCCTAATTTTTATAGGGTGTGATTGAAAATAAATGATTTTATTTAAAAATAATCTAATTTTGATAGGGTTAAAATTAAAAACTTATGAAAGTTGGATTAAAATGGAAAGTAGCTTTTGCAATTATAACATTAGTTGCATTAGCTGGATTATTTTGGAAACCAGTTGTAGATATTCCAAATACAGGAGAATTCCTTAGCGAAGAAAATATTGTAAATTCAGATGTCGCCTGGATTTTAGCAGCTGCAGGATTGGTGTTATTGATGACGCCAGGTTTATCTTTTTTTTATGGAGGAATGGTAGGTAAGCGAAATGTTATTTCTACCATGTTACAAAGTTTTATTGCCTTAGGTGTGATTTCGATTTTGTGGGTTGTAGTTGGGTTTTCACTGTCTTTTGGTAAATCAATCGGTTTTACAATAAATGGAGAACATTACGGAATTATTGGTAATCCTTTAAGTTATCCATTTTTTAATCATGTCGGAGCATTTCCACACAAAGACATGGCATCTACAATTCCATTTGTTTTATTTGCATTGTTTCAAATGAAATTTGCAGTCATTACACCAGCGCTTGTAACTGGTTCTTTTGCCGAAAGAGTGCGTTTTATTTCATATTTGTTATTTATGATTTTATTTAGTTTAATCATTTACACACCGCTTTGTCACATGGTTTGGCATCCAGAAGGTTTATTGAATAAATATTTTGGAGTAAAAGATTTTGCAGGAGGAACTGTTGTTCATATGAGTGCAGGATTTGCAGCGTTGGCAGGAGCTTTGGTGATAGGTAAACGTAAAAACAGAGAACACAAACCTGCAAATATTCCATTTGTTATGCTTGGAACAGGAATGTTATGGTTCGGATGGTTTGGTTTCAATGCTGGTTCAGCTTTGGGAGCAAATGCCACAGCAGCTTTAGCTTTCGGAACAACAACAATTGCTTCTGCTTCAGGAATGATGACATGGATACTTTTTGATAGAATTAATGGCCGTAGTGTTTCAGCTATGGGTGCGTGTATAGGAGCCGTAGTTGGATTAGTAGCAATCACACCAGCTTGTGGGTTTGTTACAATTCCTGAAAGTATATTTTTTGGTTTTATAACTGCTATAGTTTCAAATGTAATGGTTTATTGGAAAGTATTAAAACGAGTTGATGATACTCTAGATGTTTTTGCATGTCATGGAGTCGGAGGAATCATGGGAATGATTTTGACAGCTATTTTTGCACATGGAGAAAATGCGAGTTTGTTACATGGCGGGATACACGTGTTTGCACATCATATGATTGCTTTGTTGCTCGTTTCGTTATTTACTTTTTTCGGTGCAATTGCGTTATTTTATATTACTGATAAAATGATTCACTTGCGCGTGAGTGATAGAGCCGAGTTCGAAGGGTTAGATTTGTCGCAACACGGGGAAAGTTTGCATTAATTAAACAATAGTATTATAAAAAAATCCGACTACTAAAAGTAGTCGGATTTTCAATTTATATTAATCCAGCACGCTTTAATAAAGCATCTGCTGTTGGTTTATGACCTCTAAATTCTTCGTACAGTTTCATCGGTTCTACAGTTCCGCCAGATGATAAAAGTTTATAGAATTTTTGAGCTGTTTCTGGATTGAAAATTCCAGTTTCTTGGAAAAATGCAAAGGCATCTGCATCCAAAACTTCGGCCCATTTATATGAATAATAACCAGATGAATATCCACCTTGAAAAATATGTGAGAAGGATGTACTCATCATATTTTTATCAATTTCTGGATACAACTCTGTTTGTTTGAAAGTTTCTTTTTCAAATTGTTGTAAATCATTAATTTCAGCCAAATCATTTGCATGATAAGCCATATCCAATAATCCAAAACTCAATTGACGAACAGTTTGATAACCTTCCATAAAACTTGAAGAAGCTTTTACTTTTTCAATTAATTCTTGCGGAATAATTTCTCCTGTTTGATAATGTTTTGCAAATAATTTCAAAGCTTCTGGTTCGTAACAGAAGTTTTCGTAAAATTGAGAGGGTAATTCAACAAAATCCCAATAAACATTTGTTCCAGAAAGACTTTCGTACGTCGTATTTGGTAACATTCCGTGTAGCGCATGTCCAAATTCGTGGAACAATGTTGTTACTTCCTGAAATGTTAATAATGAAGGTGTGTCTTTCGTTGGTTTTGTAAAATTACAAACAATCGAAATGTGCGGACGTTTGGTATTTCCATTCACATTAGAAGCTTCTCTATAACTTGTCATCCAAGCACCAGGGCGTTTTCCTGCACGCGGGAAAAAGTCTGCATACAATAAACTTAAGAACGCTCCATTTTTATCTAGAACTTCATAAGTTGTTACTTCATCGTTGTATTTATCAATATTATGAATTTCTTTAAACGTAATTCCATATAATTTTGTTGCGACATCAAAAGCTCCTTGAATCACATTCTCTAACTGAAAATAAGGTTTCAATTCTTCGTCAGAAAGACTGAATTTTTTCTGTTTTAATTTTTCAGCATAGTACGCATGATCCCAACGTTGCAATGTTTCAATCCCATCAGTTTCTTTTGCAAATGCAGTTAATTCTTCAATTTCTTTTTCTGCAAATGGTTTTGCTTTCGTTAATAAATCATTCAAGAAATCTAAAACAGTCGTAGGTGTTTTTGCCATACGTTCTTCCAAAACATAATCAGCATGCGTTTTATAACCTAATATTTTAGCACGTTCGTGACGAAGTTTTACAATGTTTTTTACATTTTCTTCGTTGTTAAATTCATTATTTTGATAAGCTTTTACTCCATTTGCTCTAAACAATTTTTCTCTTAATTCACGATTTTCTGCGTATTGCATAAACGGAATATAGCTTGGTGCTTGCAAGGTAATTAACCAACCTTCGTGATTTTTTTGTTCTGCATCAGCTTTCGCTTGATCAATTGCATATTGAGGTAAACCTTTCAAATCATTTTCATCTGTAATAATCAATTCGTATGCATTAGTTTCTGCCAATACATTTTGACCAAATTGCAATGATAACATCGAAAGTTGTTTGTCTATTTCGCGTAATTTATTTTTGTCTTCTTCGTTTAGATTTGCACCATTTCTCGAAAAACCTTTGTATTTTTTTTCTAGTAAATAAGCTTGTTCATCGGTTAAATTCAACGAATCCTTTTGATTATAAACGACTTTAATTCGTTCAAATAAATCTTGATTTAAGCGAACATCATTTCCAAATTCAGATAATAAAGGCGAAACTTCTTGTGCAATTTCTTGAATTTCATCATTCGTTTCAGCTGAATTAAGGTTGAAGAAAATAGAAGAAATTCGTCCTAATTTTTCACCAGAAAGTTCCATTGCTTCAATTGTATTAGCAAAAGTTGGCGCTTCAGGATTCGCAGTAATTGCATCTATTTCTGCTTTCGCCTCTTCAATTGCTTGGATAAAAGCAGGTTTGTAATCTTCATTTTTGATTTTAGAAAAAGGAGCACTTTCAAAAGGTGTTTCAAATTTTTCTAATAACGGATTTGCCATTTATAGTGTATTTTTTAGTTAAAATATATTTGTTTGAACTCTTTCAAATTCTAATCCAAATGTAAGAAATCTGACAAATAGTCAAATTTAATGTGTGATTAATTTGGAGTTATTTACATTTGTTTTAAAAGTAATCAATTATGAGTGTAGCCTTAATATTCAATCAAAAACCAATAGAAGAATGGCAAAGAAATTTACAAGAATTGTTGCCAGATACGAAAGTTGAAGTTTATCCAAATATCTCAAATCCAGATGATGTAGAATTTATTGCAACTTGGAAACCGCACAAAAATTATGTAGCTGAATTTCCAAATCTAAAAGTTGTACAATCTGTTGGAGCAGGAATTGACCATTTGTTGCATACCAAAATTCCAGATTCAATAAAGGTGACACGTATTGTTGATCCTGCTTTGAAGCAAGAAATGTTTGAACATGTTTTGGCTTGTGTTATGACTTCAATGAAAAATTTGTTGACGTATTATAAAGATCAAGTTCGTAAACAATGGAAGCCTACTACTTATCAAAATATCAAGGAAACAACTATTACAATTTTAGGATTAGGTGAAATCGGAAAGTTAGTAGCAGAGCAATTTGTTGCTTTAGGTTTTCAAGTCAAAGGTTGGTCGAATTCGCCTAAAAATATAAATGGAGTAGAATCTTTTGCAGGAAAAGAAGGCTTGAATGCTGCAATTTCTAATACTAATTTTATTGTCAATATTTTGCCTTTGACAGATGATACAGAAGGTATTTTGAACAAAGACTTTTTTGCACAATGTTCAGCTCATACAGTTTTGGTGAATGTTGGTCGTGGAGCACATTTGGTCGAAAAGGATTTATTAATTGTAATCGAAGAAAAACAAATAAAAGAGGCTTATTTAGATGTTTTTGTAGAAGAACCTTTACCTGAAAATCACCCTTTTTGGACGAATGAAAATGTTTATGTAACACCTCATATTGCGAGTGTTACAAATGCAACAACAGCTCTAAAACAAGTTGCAGATAACTACAACAGAATGAAAAATAACGAGACTTTATTGAATGAAGTTTCATTAGAAAGAGGATATTAGATATACCAAAATGACGTAAGATTTTGTTAAAAAGACGTATTTATGTTTTTACTTGTCAAAAAAATCTTTTAACATTGTATTCGAAAAAATAAAAGCTAAAAATGAGTGATTATATTCAACTTTATTCAATTGATAATATTTTAAGAACTTACAAAGAAGAAGCAACCGATCGTAGGTTAGCAATCTTTGATGTAGGTCCTGAAAACAATTATTATTTTGTAAAACGAAAACCTTATAAGTTTACGTCGCTTGGGTTGATTTTAATTACTGCAGGAACATGTGAAATCACGGTGAATTTAGAACCAACGTTAATCAAACGTGATGATATTATTGTGGTTCTTCCAGGTCAGTTGTTCGAGATTATAGAGCACTCGGCTGATTTTGCTGTTCAAGCAATCTTCATTGATTCAGATCTGATTATTGAAGCTGGTTTTCACGTAAAATCCAATAATTTAGTAGAATTTTTATCGTCTAAATATCCTAAAATTATTTCTTTAGATAAAAAGATTGTACGTGATATGCGTTACAATCTGAATAAGATTAGTAAATACACCATCAAGAACGAAAATATCTTTGCAAAAGATTTGGTTTTACATCATTTTTCGGTCTTGATGTACGAGATGGGAAATTACTACAACCAAGCTGTAATGGCGAAAAGTACTACGAAAGAAGTCAGAAAGGAGGAATTAGCTAAACAGTTTTTGTATTTAGTTTCAACACATTTTCGTCGTCAGCGCAATGTACAGTTTTATGCAGATGAAATGTTTATTAGTCGTAAGCATTTAACTAAGATCATCGTTGAAGTTTTTAATAAATCACCCAAACAAATTATTGCCGAAGCCATTGTTTTAGAAGCTAAAGTCTTACTAAAGAACCCAAAATATAGTGTTTCTGATGTTGTGACAGAATTAAATTTTATAGACACTTCCGTTTTTAGTAAATTTTTCAAAAATTATGCAGGTGTTTCGCCTACAACTTTCATCGCTTCTAACTAATAATTGATGTAAATCAATGCAAATGTGAAAATTTTCTAAAAACGTCTTTTTGACATATTATTACGTTTATTTCGCTAACTAATTTGTTAAATTGGATAGACCTTTGTTGCTCAAATTTTAATTGATGCGTCTTTTAGTAGATAATCGATACATGAAATTTGAATGAAAAGAATTTTATGGTGGTAGATTTTACAAAAAAAATATTTGCACATATTTCAGCAATCGGTGGTTATGTGCCAGAAAACAAACGAACTAATTCCGATTTAGAAAAGATTACAGACACTTCTGATGAATGGATTGTAAAAAGAACGGGAATTAAAGAACGTCGTATTTTAGAAGAAGGTTTAGCGACTTCTGATATGGCGGTTAGTGCAATTCAGAATTTAATTGATACATACAAAAAAGACATCAAAGATGTTGATGCGTTGATTGTTGCGACTTCTACACCAGATATGTTGATGCCTGCTACAGCGAATATTGTGTGCGAAAAGTTAGGAATAGAGAATGTTTGGGCATTTGATATGAATGCTGCTTGTTCTGGATTTTTGTACGCGTTGGACATGGGCGCTTCGTTGATTGAAAGTAGACGTTACAAAAATGTTTTGGTAATTGGTGCTGATAAAATCAGTGCGTATGTAGACATCAAAGATCGTTCGACAAATATTTTGTTTGGAGACGGTGCCGGAGTGGTTTGGTTAGAGCCTACAAACGAAGAAGGAATTCTGGATGCTTTGTTATTGAGTAACGGAACTGGAAAAGAATTCTTGAATATAGAAGGAGGTGGTTCTTTGTATCCAGCGAGTTCACAGTTATTGGTTGATGAGAAACGTTACATTAGACAAGATGGAAAAATTGTATTCAAAAATGCAATTCAATCGATGAGTGATACGTGTGTCAATGTTTTGAAACGCAACGATTTTTCTGTAGAAGATGTAAATTGGTTGGTTCCGCATCAAGCAAATAAACGAATTATTGACGCTGTTGGAAATGAAATTAATATTGAAGAAGGTAAAACTTTAATCAATATTGAGAATTACGGAAACACAATTGCAGCGACAATTCCGTTGTGTATTTGGGAAAATACATCAAAATTAAAGAAAGGAGATTTATTGATGTTGACAGCCTTTGGCGCAGGTTTCTCTTGGGGAGCAAGCTTATTGCGTTGGACAATTTAATCAATAAAAATCATATATTTTTGTTCATAAAGAACGGCAAGAAATTGTCGTTCTTTTTTTATTGTAAACCATTAAATTCTTCACCACATTTCTTGCATTTGAACACGTTTTTGTAGTAAATAGGGTAGACCCAAAATATGATAGAAGATAATAAAGAAAGTAAGCCTTTTCCACCTTTCATCGACTTGTAATTGCTGTAATACTCATTGCTTCCACACTTTGGGCAAACAAGAATTTCGTCCAAATCATTGGTGTAATTTGAAGCATCAATTTCTTCTAAAACTTTCATGGCACGATCAGTATCTTCTTTCTTAATTTTTACTTTCACACCACCAATTGCATTCGATAAAAACTGATTCATCCCAACCGAATGTTCATCAAAAACAAAAGCATCAATTTGTTCACTTTCTAATTTCGAACGTAAAATATGTGCTTCAATAGGGCTTTCAAATGTTTTTAATGTAATAAGTTCCATGGTAATTGTGTTAAATATTCAATTCAATATCCGATATAAAATTAGTTCTTTTTATCTTAATGTCTTAAATTTTTTAGTAGATGAAAAATGTAATTCAATGTTTATTTTTAATTGTATTGATGATGAATACGACACATGCACAAAATCTAAAACAAGTTGCTTATAAAGATGGTTCGCAAAAATTGAACGGTTTAGTAACTGATAATACGATGAAGAAAAGTCCAGGAGTTTTGATTTTACCCGCTTGGAAAGGAGCTGATAACGAAGCAAAACAAGCCGCAATAGATTTAGCAAAAGAAGGCTATATTGCGTTTGTTGCAGATATTTATGGAGAAGGAGACAATCCGAAAGATAATGCGGAAGCGGCTAAAATAGCAGGAAAATACAAGTCTGATTATGCAGCTTATCAAAAACGAATTGATTTGGCGTTGAAAGAGTTAATCAAAGCTGGTGCAGATCCAAGTAAAATTGCTGTAATTGGTTATTGTTTTGGAGGAACAGGCGCATTAGAAGCTGCTCGTGCGCAATTAGCTGTTGTTGGCGTTGTTTCTATTCATGGTGGATTAGCAAAAGATTCGGCTCGAAAAAATATTCCTCTTAAAACAAAAGTTTTGATTGAACATCCTGCTGAAGATGAATCTGTAAAACCCGAAGATATTTCGAATTTAGTAATTGAAATGAACGAAGGAAAAACAGATTGGCAAATGATAACTTACGCAAATTCAAAACATACATTTACCAATCCAGAGTCACCTGATTACAATAAAGTAATGGCAGATAGAGCTTGGCAACATACATTATTGTTTTTGAAAGAAGTATTGAAATAAAACCGTTAATTCGAATGAGATTCTTTTTAGAATTTTGTATCGAGAATAAGGTTTTAGAAGATAAAATTTATCTTAATTCTAATAAAAACCGTAATATGTAAATCTACTGAATAAACAACTGTATCATTTCATACCAAAAAGCAGCTGTAAAAAAGCCTACAATAATACTGATTCCAATAATCAAATTGGTTAGTTTGGTGTTGAGTTTAAATTGTTCCGCAATAATACTCGATGTTACTAATGTAGGCATTGCAGCTTCAAAAATAGAGATTTTAGCTACATCACCTTTTATTCCAATTACGATGGCTAAAAGCATTACAACTGCAGGCGCAATCATTAATTTGTAAACCATAGACATCGAAATTTGTGACCATAATTTTCTCCAACCATTAAACTTTAATTGCAATCCAACCGAAAATAAAGCCAATGGACCTACAGTTGCAGCTAATTTGTCAAAGAAAGGTTCAGCAGGAGATAAGTCGATAAATTGAGATAAAATCAATGCACTAATACAACCCAAAAATGGAGGGAAAGTAAATAATCGTTTCAAAATAAATTTAGAATCTATTGCTCCAGATCCATTGCTTCCGCCTTTTAATGCAGAAACTATTCCGATGGTTGATAAGCACAAAAACATGGTTTGATCACAAATAATCGCGATACTTAAATACTTTTCACCGTAAAATGCTGAGATCAAGGGGAAACCAATAAAAGATGTATTGCTATAGCCGCTTGCCAATTCCAATGTTCTTCTCGAACGCTCCGAATACCCTTTTGCTTTGCTGTAGAATTTCATGTAAAACAAACTTCCAACGGCTATAATGACAGTCGAAAAGATAGGGAATAGCATTTCTTGCGACCATTCTACTTTTGGTAAATATTTAAACGAGACTGCTGGTAAAGCCAAATATAAAATCCATGTATTGATCCCTTTATGTGCATCAGGATGTATAGATTTTGTTGCTTTAAACACCATTCCGGCGATTATGCAGACTGCGATTAATATAAAGTTTACCATTTTTTAGATATTTGGAATGCAAAGTTACAATCCCATTTTTTTTTACCCTTAAGATATCACTTTTTATTCAATGCTTATTTTTTATAAAATGGCAAGATTAGATATATTTAATTTATTATTATCGAAAATTACTTTTGAATAATGATTTTCATTTTCCAAAATAGCTGTAAATGGAGTAGGAGTTATTATATCAGTTGTAGGAAACCAAGTTGTTTTAATAAAGTAATTCGGTAATAATATTTTTCCTTCATCTGAGCCATTAGTACCAAAAGTTTCAAAATCTCCTTTCCAGAATTTAGATGTAGTTTTCTTTTCTAATAGCTGATTAGTAGCCTCAATATCAGTTGTAGGTAAACCAATTTCAGAAATTCCTAAAATAGAATGTTGATCAAATTCTACATCATTCTCATAAGCTAAATTATAATGTGTAATCATCTCAGCAAGATTTCTACCTCCGTCATAGAAATAAAAAGATTGTGCATTCCAATTTTCGAAGTTTGCAATATGTTGATCAGCATCAGTGTTTAGGATTTTAGTTTTATTTTGTATCCAATCAAATGCATTTTCGAATTGATTTTTACAAACTAAAAAACTGAAATGATAAATATGTTCTTCATCCGATTTTATAAAAGTTAATCTTGTCCAACCAACTTGTAAGCTAAACTGATTTTCTGTTTCTTCAATTAACTCAAAAGCTAAAATAGTTGTATAAAATGATTTTGTTTTTTCTAACTCATTTGTAAACAATTGTAATTCTCTTATTTTCATTCTGCGATTTTTTATAAAATTAAATCAACAAAAAAGAAGAAAATAACAAGTTGAATTGATTTAATTAATCGCGTTATAAGAAAATTATTTCTTTCAATCGGTTATTATTCTTTTCTTTCAAAAAACCTTTTTCTCGATACAAAATTCTTACAGAATTTCACTCGAAATGACGGTTTTTTCTTAAAAAAAGATAGAATTACACTACTAATTTCTGTATCAAAATAATCACTTATTTCTATGTCTCTATGTGGTGATTTATTCAAAAGTTGAGACAAATTATATATTTATTTTATTCTCATCATAGTCACCAAAGAAGTAGCCGCATGCGTTTCTTTGTTCGTTGTTTCGTTAACCACAAAAATCTCTGTGCGTATGGTACTTATCTTTTTTCCTCCTTTTATCACATAGGCTTTTGAGAGTAAATAATCACCCAAAGCAGGTCGTAAATAATTCACTTTTAACTCAACTGTTACCACATAACAATCGTCGTCATAGTGAGAAACAGCAGCATAACCAGATGAAACATCAACCAAAGAAGCAATCATAGCACCATTGAACATTCCGTGCTTACGTGTCATCATTTCTTGTTTCGGAATCTTAATCGAAACATAGTCCGTTTCGCATTCGATAAGTGATGCGTTATAAAATTTTAAGGTTTCCGAACGTTTAAAACTAGCTTCTACTAATTCTCTTTTTTCTGGCGTCATATAAAATTGCTTTCAACAAATATAGAGATTTGTCGAAAGCAATTTCAGTTATGCAGTTACGTTATTCAAGTTTTCTTCTTTGATAATCGTATTTTGATGCGACAAAATTACTTTATCCAAACCGCGGTAATAATTCCCTTTGTCGACGGTAATCAATAAATTATTTTTCGGAATTTTATTGATAATCTTATCGTTCGGGAAATGTTGTTTCGAGTTTTTGAAGGTAATAAATACATCATCTTCAGTTAGATTTTTGACATCATCTTCCGAAATAATATCAATCAATTCATAAGGTAAATAAAGTTGATCGAAGATATAATGAAACGTTTTAAGACGCTTTCCGTTCAATTCTTTGCTATGTTGCAAAAAGTTTCTCAATCTATGTACAACAGCGTAGAAATTACCCACCAAAGGCGGTTTGGGAATATTACGCTCGAACAAGCAACCATCAATCAAACTAAGCGGAAGTTTAATATTCAATTCATCTGTTTTTAAATTGTATAGATGACGATAATCCAAACCTCTTCTCTTGAATTCTTCGATAATATGATCTTTTAGCGCAGGAACTGTAATAGGTAATTGTTGGTTGATAAAATCGACCAGTTTTTCATCTGATATAGGAGCTAAATTAAGCTCAGAAATGTTTTGTGACATACAATAAATAGTTAAAATAAAACAATTATTGTATTTCGATAATAGGGGATTTTTCGTTGTTTTTGGATGAACTCCCGTATTGTTTTACCACCGTGGAGACTCCTCTCGGTTGGTATCGTTTTCTACGATTCGAAATACGATGTAAAACTACATAAAAAATTGAATATCTAGTAATCTATTCTAATAATTTTATTTTAAAACGATTATTTAGAATTTTATTCTAAATAGGGTTTTGTTATAAGAATAAAGTTTTAAATAATTACTTGATTTGTTTTTTTATATTCTACCACATAGATATATAGTAATACTAGTTCACTTATTCATTTTTCAATTTATCTCTATTCCTCAACATTGTTAAATCTATGTCTCTATGTGGTTGTAATTTTATCTTCTGAATTAGATGTGACCCTAAAATGAGTTTAGGGAGACGACTTCGCTATTAAAAATAGAGATTTAGAAAATTTTACAAATAATTAAGATAATTTTAATTGTTTGCCGAAAATTATTTTATACATTTGAATAACAAAGTAATTAAAAAATGAAGTTTACGTGCTTATATATGTCGATTCGCAAACAGGTTTGGAATATCCAGACGTGGGAAAGTCATGTATACTAAAAAGAGATTTTATTTTTTAATATATTTTATGTTTCCCCGTCGAGTTTCGATGGGGATTTTTTTTGAACAAAAACAACAATTACCAATATAAAATTAAAAACAATGCAAAGTTTACAACAATTAACGATCCCAGTTTGGCCCTTAGAGGACAACACAATCTTAAACAATGTTTCGGTAACATTTCAACTTTTTGGACTTCCATTAGGAACTGCTCCAGTCATTTTGATTAACCATTCCTTACACGGAGATTCAGATTGTACCTATCATTGGGATGGGGTCATGGGAAAAAACAAAGCAATTGATCTTAATGAGTATACGGTAATCTGTATAGATATTCCTGGAAATGGCGTTTCCCAAACCATAAAGTACGACTATATTCCACGCGATCACATTACAGCACGCGATGTAGCGGTGTTGTTTTGGTTGACGTTATTTGAATTGGAAGTAGACGAGATTTTTGCCATTATTGGTGCAGATTTAGGTGGAGGATTAGCGTGGGAAATGGCTTGTTTGTTCCCAAATAAGGTGCTGAATATTATTCCGATAGCAGCAAGTCCTAAAACAACAGATTGGTTGGTGAAAGAGCCAACTGCTAAAAGCGAATACCTAAAATCTATTTTCTATTCGATAGATATATCACGCAATAGAGGCGATATATTGCAAGTTTCGCAATACATCAAATCGAAGATACATGTGATTTATGTGAAGGACGGAAACTTGTTCAACAAAGCAGAATTGAAACGTTATTACGCCAAACTGCAAGAGTTTAACAAACATGTGCAGTTCCATGAAATAGAACAAATAGAAAACAACGAATTACTAAAAGCAAACATCGATAAGGTTGAAAAAATAGTAGATGGTATCCTCGAAAAAGAATATATAAATAACGTTGCATAAAAACTAAAGCTCCTGTGAAGGAGCTTTTTTTAGTGGGGTATTTAACACAGTATTTATTTTAGTTTATTTTACAAAACTAGATAGATGTCGTTATGTAGAATATTTAAGCCTTTTAGATTAGATATTTTTCATGATGAATGATACAATTTTTTCCTTTCGGGATTGTATCAGTTCTTTTTTCCATTGAATATTTTCAGTAGTCATTCTTTGAATTTCTCTTTGTTGTTCTAAATGATTGTAACTATTTCTTTTGTCTATAAAAGGCTTGTTTCCAACTGAACAATTGTGTGATTTTGAAAGTAATAGATAGTTACCTAAACAGTTAATGTATTGGTTTACAAACTCTTCATCATATTTGTCATAACCTGATTCTGGATTGTCTGTTTGTGGTGCAATATGTTCTAATTCAGGTTTCTCAATTTTGTCAAATCGAGTTGGTGTATAACCGCTTTTACCTTGATTTTCCAAATGGTTTTCATATTTCCAAAGTAAATATTTTGCAGTTGGATGATTTATTCCTCCTTGTAAAGCTCTTTCTAATTCTGTATCATTCCAATAAGCCCACCACCAATCTTGTGTAACTTTAAGCCAATTTATTCGGTCAATAATCGGGTTTATATCAGGATTTTCTGTAGTAAATTCTTTGTAAACTCCATTCAGCCTTGAAGTAATGTCGGCTCTTGTTCCGATAAGTCTGTGTCTTAAAACGATTGATTCTAACTTATTACAAAGTTGGTTGATTTGTTGGGTTGATAAACCAAAACTATATGCCTTGATGATAAACGGAATAGCAATACCGATTCCTCCAAGCGTGATAAGAGAATGGATTTCTAAATTTTCTCTTTCGTCTTTTCCGAAGAAAGTAGTCAAATGCTCAAAACTTGTCGCTAATGATTGAGTAAATGATTTGATGAAAGGGATTGGGTTTGCTTCTGAAAGTATAGAGTTAATTTTGTCAATAGCGTTGTTTTCCCATAATGAGTTAAAATATATACGAAGTGTATAGGTTAAAACTTCATCTTCGTTTATTCTATATTCAATGGAAGAAATTGATTTGTAAATTTTTTCAAATCTGCTTTTAATTTCTTCAATCAAGGCTTCTTTTTCTTCTCCTCCAAACAAATGAACATTAAACATAAACTGAGCCTTGATAATTTCCAAATTCGATGGTTTTTTTCCTCTGTTATTTTGGAAAATAAACATTTGGATTGCTTCCGATTCGTCTTTTACAGGATGTGTAGTACAAGAAGCGTTTTGAACTGTTTCTAACATTTTCAGCAAATAGGATACGTCTTTGTCTGCAAAATGAGTGCTGAAAAAGTCAAAAGCATTTACGATTCTTTTTGCAGATTCTGTATCAAGTCCGTTTTTGTCTTTTTTACTTTGATTAACTACATAATCCTTAAAAAGTTGTTTGTCATAATCAACAGTTTCAAATCTATGTGCCGATTTTCTTAAAATCATATCTTCTTTGGCAACTTCTTCTTTTTCTGTTAGTGGTCGCATAGATTCTAACTTTTTGAATAATGCAGAGAGAAAAATAACAATTGTTGTTAATCGTTGTTGTCCGTCAACTACTCCAAAAGTTGTTTTGTCTTTTTCTTCAAACAAAAAATGTCCGAAATAATAAGATGAAGTTGTAGAACTCCGATTGTAATCTTCCAAATCTGAAAGAAATACATTTGTTTGTTTAGATGTTTTTGTAGTGTCAAATTCTGTATCCCAAGAATAGGCACGTTGATAAGAAGGAACGAATATTTTATTTCCTGCTAACATTTGTTGTATAGTTGTAGATGCTTCCATTTCTAAATATGTCTTTCGCTAATTTTTTTGAAATTTCTATCGTATGTTCCTAAATATTTATTTTTCAAAAAATTGACATTTGTACCTATTGCACTTTTAAACTCTCCAACTGATGAACTATGAATTTCCTTAATTTTTTTGAAATTTTCATCATAAGAAGAATAGTAATTATTTTTATAAAAAATAATAAAGTCAAGACCAATACCACAAAGTTCCCCTACAGAAGAACTATGAATTTCTTTAATTTTTTTACCATTATTATCAAAAGATTGATAATAATGGTTTTTTAATTGTACATCTGAAATCATAAAATATAAATAAGTTTTGTTAAAAATAATTACTATGAAATGTTATTTTTTACGGAAAACCGTATTCTTACGATTTTTTCACAAATTTCCTCCCACTTTAGCTCGTGTTTTCTTCGACCGTTCTTCGACGAGAATGCCGTTTTTCCGAAGTTTCGTCGAACGATGGTCGAACGATGGTCGAACAAGCTAAAAATCGACCAAAAAAACAAACCTTATCTACCTATGATGAATAGAGGTTTAGCGAGGTTTTTATTTTGTTACAATACTATTATTGAATAAAAAGCAACCGGACAAAAGTGGACAAATGTGGACAGAAGCGGACAAATGCGGACACAAAATGGCGTTTTTGTAAATGATGTTGTTTCTGTTGCTAACTTTATGAATATTAACAATAAAAACTTCCAGTTATGGCAGAAATTAAAAAAGGAATCCTTGGTGGATTCTCAGGAAAAGTAGGAACTGTAGTAGGCGTTAATTGGCGCGGTAAGGATATTATTCGCAGTTTACCAAAAAAATCAAAAAGGCGACCAACTGATTTGCAGTTGATGCAACAGATCAAATTCAAGAAAGTAATTGGTTTCTTGCAACCAATTCGCCCTATTCTTAATCTGTATTTTGGGAATAGAGTTGGGCTAAAATCGCGCTACAACATTGCGACGTCTTATACGCTGAGCAATGCATTGGAAATGGTGAATGATTTGCCTGTTATTGTGTTGGAGCGTGTGCTGGTATCAAAAGGTGATTTGGTTGGCTTTTTGCAACCTACGATAGATACGGCTGGTGGGGATACTTTCCAAATGAATTGGGAAGATAATTCTGGACAAGGTAATGCGCAACCTTCAGATCTTGTGAATGTTGTTTGCTATTGCGAAGAACTAAATTCGTTCGAAGTATTTCAAAGTATTGAGACTCGTAATTCTATGAGTATAGATATTGCTTTACCAACCTATTACAATGGCAAAAAGGTTAACTTTTGGGCATTTCTGAATAGTGAAACGAAGACGATGGCGAGTACAAGTATCTATCTTGGCGAGCATACAGTTGTATAAGCTTAGTCGTGAAATTTAGTTTGTTAATTGGAGTGATTTTTCGATACAAGACTTTAATTAACGGCGTAAAAGAGTGAAGAAAAATTGTATCGATAATAGAATTTTATAAATGTTGTTTAAATTTATTTTAACCACATTGAGACATAGTTTTAGCAATGATGGCTTGTAAAGATTAGTTGAAAATACGAATAGGTAAACAACTAATTTCAACGCAAAATCATTTGGTTCTATGTTTCTATGTGGTTATTTTTTTGGAAAGTGGATATATGTTATCTTTTTAGCTTTATGCTTGGTGTAAAACTCTGACAGAACCTCGTTTATATTAATGGTTTTAATCCTAAAACTGTCCAACTATACGCTAGTTTATTGTCTAACACAATCGATTTGAGTACTCTACAATAGGAAAAGAGATAGCTTGATTATGCGTAGAGGAATATTATTAGATTTGTAAATATTTGGTTATTATATGTTTATGTTGTAAATTAGTTAGTCCTAACCCTAACTAAATATATGAAAAATGATTTATTTTTACAAAATGATGGAGAGGCATTGAAGGATATGAAACTCCTACTACTAGAATTCCAAAAAACTTTTCTACTGTTAGAAGAAAGTCAGAAATTCTATGATAACGCAGACCTGAAAAGTTTGCTTAACGTGAGTGACAAAACGTTGTATCGGATGAGGAAAACGAATAAGATTCCTTATATTAAGTTTGGAAATAAATTCTATTATCCAAAACAGTTTTTTAACCAAATGGCTCTTTGATAAGAGCTTTTTTTATGAGGTGTTGGGAGTGGTTTACTTTGTGTATATTCGTTTGTTGTTGAATGAAATGCAGAAATGACAACTTTTTTGTAAAACTGATTTTGTTTATTTTTGTAAAGAAATATTGTTAAGTTTAATTTTGTAAAATGACCCTGACTGATAGTATTGGAAAAATTATAACCGAAATAAAATATTGCTATAACCCAGAAAATGAATATGGATTACAGGAGTTTGAGTCTTTTATAAAAATTGATAATGATAAAGTAATTCAAATTCCTTACTTTCCAGCAGAAGAATGGAATGAAAGTGAAACTTTAAAAAAGTTTGAATTAGCAAGGAAAGTTGAATCTAAACCAATAGAATTAATTTTAAATTTAAAAATCATTAATTATCATTTTAAATATTTCGAAAATGAACTTGATGAAATGGAGAAAGCAATAATTGAGCTTGAAAATGGACTATATATTACTGAGAAAAATGGACCATTTGGATTAACTGATGTTGATTTGCATATTATGAATACAACAGAATTTCTAAAATTAAAGGAAAATATTGAATCAGAATTTGAAATAAAACCTTTAATAATATCACTATAACTAATATTTACTAATAAAAGCTGTTATAGTTTTTAAATAGAAAAAAATATAATAATACTCAAAAAGCTTCTAAATGACTAAAGATTTAGAAGCTTTTATTGGTTTTATAGTATTGGTATTCAGGATTGAATTGAGGGTGATTTTAACCTCTAAAATGTCCTACCCATTCTTTGAATTTACCAAATTGTTCTAATAGAAAAGATTCTTTTTCTTCTTCCTCTTGAGGAGAATCTGATCCAATAGGTAGAATATGTTCAAAATAAGTTCCTTTTAAAACTTTATTTAATAAACCTTCACCCATAAATGGTTTATCATCGTTCAACGTTTTAGTTGCTTTTAATAAATGACGAATGTCGTATTGTAATGGATTAATGTCTGGAACTTGCTTATTTAAATTAAGTAATTCATAAACTGCAATACGTGCGGTACGAACAGAACTTTCCATTGTGAAAACTACATCGTTATTGGTTTCTACAAATTGACCAACTAAACCTAGATTCTTACACTCATCTGGAACTACTTGTGGGCGGTCTCCTTTTGCTCTAGGCATAAACATAGATGTGATGTAAGGCATATAAGCAGAACGAGTGATTGTATTCTCTATAACATCGTCTATTTGGTCTTCAATTCCTAAATGATAACATAATTCTGTTAGGATTTCGTTTCCTGTACAAGTAGGCATTGTTTTCTTGATGTAGTTTCCTTCTTTATCCATAAATAATGCATAAACCCAAAGAACTAAAATATCATCTGGTTGTGTAGGAAAATGTGGTTGACGATTACACGTAAAACTCATTAACCAATTAGAATCTGTAATGGTAATAATTCCGCCTGTAACAGTTTGACCTGAATATGGATCATTAACAGAATATTCTTTTAGTTTTTCTACTAACGCAGAAGGTTTACAAGTTAAAGTAACAGATTCCCATGAAGATTTTTCAATATTCCCACAAAATTTTTCTGGACGACCAAAAATAGGAGATTTGGCAGAAAGGTTTTTCCATAGTTTCCATCCTGCACTTTGACCACTTGTATTATTATCTATCGCTAAGACTGGAGCTGTTGTATTATCTCCATACGCAGTATCTTCTGTCATGGAACCAGTAGTTACAATAACATAATCATTTGGTGTGACAGGAATAATTACATCTTGTCCATCTTGTTCTGTTATAATTCCTTTGACTACTTTTCCTTCTGTATTAATTAATAAATCTAAATCTTTAACTAGTGTATTTAACTGAATTTTTACTCCTTTTTCTTTTAACCATTTACCTAATGGCGTAACAAAAGTGTCGTATTGATTGTATTTAGGAAATACCAATGAAGAAAGATCATTTAAACCATCAATCGCATGTAAAAAGCGATGCATATATAATTTGAATTCTAGTAAACTATGCCAATTTTCAAAGGCAAACATTGTGCGCCAAAATGTCCAGAAATTACTTTCTAAGAAAGATTGATTAAAATAATCTTCAATCGTTATATCATCCAACTCTTCTTTTTTCTTTAACAAAAGTTTGATAATAGCTAATTGATCTTTCTTATTCAAACCAAATTTACTAAAGTCTTTTACTTTCCCTTTTTCATGAATTAAACGTGCAATAGAATAATTAGAATCATTGTCATTTACTAATCTATATTCGTCTAAAACACTATAAGGTTCTGGTAACTCTAATGCAGGAATGTCTTGAAAGATATCCCATAAATTCTCGTAGGTACAATCCATTTCTCGACCTCCTCGAATTATGTAACCATCTTTTGCATTTCCAGCTCCATCTAACGAACCTCCTTCGACCTGAAGTTGTTCTATAAATGTGATGTTCTCTGGAGTGAAATGTCCGTCTCTAATAAAATAATAGGCAGTAGCTAAACCTGCAATACCACTTCCCACAATATATACCTTACTGTCCTTATAAGATTTTGTAGGAATTCCTTTATTGCGTTGGTAATTTCCTATTTGATCAGAGAAAGGATAAGACTTTTCTGGAGTGTTTCTTGGTGTCTCTTTACTCGCATCTGGTTGATGATCAATATTTCCGTAGATAGTAGAATGATTTAAAACGTTGTCAAATTTTGAAGTAACTTTATCCATAATTATTTATTTTAAGATTCTACAATAAAATTACGCTTTATTGTTTTTCTAAAGTATCCCGAAATTCGTCATTTGTATCCCAAATTTCTTTTTTTATATATGTTGTTGTTTTCTATATTGTTGAGGTGAAATAGAAGTGTATTTTTTAAAAAACCGACCAAAAGATGAAGAAGAGTTGAAACCTAGATCTAATGCTATTTGGACAATTGTTTTCTCTGAATAACCAAGCAAAACATACGCTTCTTTTAATAAATATTCGTCAATAATAACATGTGGAGTTTTCTTAGTTGCTTTTTTTACAAGGTGAATCAAATATTTATTTGTAATAAATAATTGATCTGCATAAAACTGTACGTCTTTGTGAGCGATAACATTTTTTTGTACAAGTTGTGTAAACTTACAAAATAGAGTGTTGATTTCGCGAGAATGATTTTTATTTTCTTTTGAATATTGTTCAGCAATTATAGAGGCAGATTCAAGTAGTAAAGTGAAAATAATCGATCGAACAATATCTTCTAAGAACAAAACATTTCTTTCTCGTTGCTCTTGAAGATAATTGATTAACATAAAAAGATGATTCGCTTCTTTTTTATTTGCCTTACAAACTGTAAAGTTTTGATGTGTAAACAAATTAAGTTTATCAATAAAGAAAGGATTAGAAATGTTTTTAAGGAGAAAATTTTTCTCAAAAAATAACAATTTCATTCTGAAATTAGAGCTGGTATCTAGAATTTTCAAAACAGTAGATGGAGCAGAAATTAAGAATTCATTTTGAGTAATACAATATTTCTGAGAATCTATCTCAACTTCTATTGAGCCAGATAAACAAATACAAAATGCATAAAAGTCGATTCGAAATGATCTTTCAGGAAACGCAAAAATTGGATTTCCTGATGAGATATAATATAGTTTATTACAATTTACGCCATAAAAAGACAAGGTCTCTTTTAGATTTTCATAGTTTTTCATGCTTGAAAATAATAGTTGGTTAGATCGTTTTTTAGGGTAGTAGAATTGATAAAGCTAAAATAAGAATTGTTTAGTAAGTAATTAAATACAATAAGGTATTTTAACTGTATTCTAATGTTGAAGTTATTTTCACATCAACTAAGTAACTCTTAAATAAGAAATTTCATTAATATAATCAGTGAAATATCGACTAACAATGTTGAATGATGTAAGCGTTTTTTTGTAACAAATAATACTTTTCTAATTGTGTAGTTTGTTTCGGTTGAGATAAATTACCTTTGCAAAAAATCCGTTATGTTTTCTGCCATCAAGAAAAAATTAAATTCAGATCCCGTTTATAATCTCCATTTTATTTTAATGTGTTTGAGTTCGTTGTTGTTTTCAGCGAGTTTCAATATGATGATTCCCGAGTTACCAGCTTATTTAAGTAGCATGGGAGGAGCAGAGTACAAAGGATTTATTATTGCATTATTTACACTGACTGCGGGAATTTCAAGACCTTTTAGTGGGAAATTAACAGATAAAGTGGGGCGTGTGCCTATCATGGCAGTTGGTTCTATTGTCTGTTTTGTATGCGGAATTTTGTATCCAGTTTTAACAACCGTTTCAGGCTTTTTATTTTTGAGATTGGTACACGGCTTTTCGACAGGTTTTAAACCTACTGCAACAGCAGCTTACATTGCAGATATTATTCCGCGCGAACGTTGGGGCGAAGCATTGGGCTTGCACGGAATTTGTTTCAGTATCGGAATGGCAATTGGACCTGCATTGGGAAGTACAATTACATTATATTCATCGATTAATGTGATGTTTTTTACGTCTTCGTTTTTTGCATTATTGTCAATATTGATTTTATTCAATATGAAAGAAACCTTGCAAAACAAACAGAAGTTTTCGTTCGGATTACTAAAGATTTCGAAACAAGATGTTTTTGCAAAAGAAGCTCTACCAGCCGCATTGATTACGTTTCTTTCTTATGTCGCTTATGGTTCTATATTAACGTTAATTCCAGATTGGACCGAACATTTAGGTTTTCAAAATAAAGGTGTTTTCTTTATCGTATTTACAATATCATCGATGATGGTTCGTTTCTTTGCAGGTAAGATATCTGACCAAAAAGGGCGTGTGTTGGTGATAAAATTAGGATTGGTTTTATTGATTGTTGCATTGATACTTTTAGCTTCTATTGATGCAAAAATAGGGTTGATTTTAGGTGGTTTGATGTATGGAATTTCAACCGGAATTCTTTCACCTGCACTAAATGCTTGGACGATAGATTTTAGTAAACCTGATGAACGTGGAAAGGCGATGGCAACAATGTATATTGCGATGGAAGCGGGGATAGGGCTTGGAGCATTGTGTGCGGGTTGGTATTTTCAGGATTATTTGGATCGCATTCCGATGGTGATTTATGTTTCGGCATTTATCTGTCTTTTGGGAACCATTTACATGCTGAAATTTAAGAATAAGCCTCAAACAATTTAATTGAAAGAAATGAAAGCAGAATTATATCAATTTATAGCACAACAAATCGAAGATAAAATAACGTATTTGAATGGTTTGATTGACGATTTACGCGCCTCTAACAACGATACCAAAAGTAGTATGGGTGATAAATATGAAACATCGCGTGAAATGATGCAACAAGAAATTATTCGAATTCAAAACCAATTGAATGAAGTATTGATTCAGCAAGACATCTTTTCTAAAATAAAAATTGTGGAAAACAAAACCATTGGTTTAGGAAGTTATGTTGAAACTACGATGGGAAATTTCTGTATGGCATGTAGTTTTGGAGAAATTATTTTCGAGAATAAAAAGATTTTTGTTCTATCAACTCAAACCCCTTTGGCTAAAATCTTGGTTGGAAAAACGGAAAAAGATACGTTCGAAATGAATGGAAAGTCGTTTCAGATTACGAAAATAAGATAAAGCTTGGCTTAATAAGGAAATTGATCAATCCAAATTAATTTATTATCCTTTTCAGAGAAATGCATTATATACTTTTTATTAGCAATTTCTACTAGTAGAATAGGTTCTGTGATCTCTGTTGAAATTGTAGCCCAAAAGTATTTTAACTCTATTTCATTAAGTTTTCGAATAGTAATTGTGTTATTTTTACTCTCAGATTTTAAAAGATTAAGCATTTTTTTACTATCTCTTTCTCTTTGCAATAATTTACCTAAGTAAGGCTTGTTATTGATGATTAAGTAAACGTTACCATCTTGAATGTTTTTGAAACCTTTTTTATCTTGAATTTTATACCATAAATGAGGACCTACAAAAACTTTTTTATCAATCATTGAATAGTTTAAAGAATCCTTTAGATTAGAAAGAATCATATCCTTAGTTTTTTCAATAATTTCTTGATCAGCATATTTGTATTTTATACCATCTGGAATGGTAATTTTTTCAGTACGCTGAGAATAGATTGAAATAGGTAATATTAATAATAAAAAATAATAGATATACTTCATTGTAGTGTTATAATGAACGAATATAATTATTATTTTTAATATACATAAAACGAAAAAAGGACGTAGTTGCGGTACGTCCTTTTTTTAATTGAAAAGTATGTATTAGAATTGTGCGGCTTCTGTACTTTCGGCCATAGCCGTAGTAGACGAAATGCCTTGTTGCACTGTGTTTTGTACGTAATCGAAATATTGTGTTCCTACAAAAGATTGGTGTTTTACAGCTGCAAAACCTTCTTCTTGTAACGCAAACTCTCTTTCTTGTAATGCCGAGTATCCCGCCATTCCTTTTGCTTTGTAAGCACGTGATAACTCGAACATAGAGGTGTTCATCGCATGGAAACCAGCCAAAGTGATGAATTGGAATTTGTATCCCATTTCAGCTAAATCTTCGCGAAATGTTTCCATTTGAGCTTCTGTTAAATGTTTTGCCCAATTAAATGAAGGTGAACAATTATAAGCTAACATCTGATTTGGATATTTTTCTCGAATCGCTTGTGCAAATTCTCTTGCCATTCCAAGATCTGGATTAGATGTTTCCATCCAAATTAAATCAGCATAAGGCGCATAGCTTAAACCTCGATTAATTCCTTGTTCCAAGCCATTTCTCACGTTGTAAAAACCTTCAGAAGTTCTACTTCCTTGTATAATAAAAGGTTGATCTCTTTCATCAATATCCGAAGTAATCAAATTCGCAGCTTCTGCATCAGTTCTTGCAACCAATAGAGTAGGAACGCCGCAAACATCTGCTGCTAAACGAGCTGCAACCAATTTGTTAATTGCTTCTTGTGTTGGAACTAAAACTTTTCCTCCAAGATGACCACATTTTTTGGCTGATGATAATTGATCTTCGAAATGAACGCCAGCAGCACCAGCTTCTATCATTTGTTTCATCAATTCATAAGCATTCAAGTTTCCTCCAAATCCAGCTTCTGCATCGGCAACAATTGGTACCATATAATCAATGTTTCCTTGACCTGTTACAGATTGTATTTCATCGCGACGACGCAACGCATTGTTAATACGTTTTATCACCATCGGAACCGAATTGGCTGGATACAATGATTGATCTGGGTACATTTCTGCCGAAAGATTTGCATCTGCAGCAACTTGCCATCCCGAAAGATAAATTGCATCCAAACCAGCTTGCACTTCTTGTATGGCTTGATTACCATTCAAAGCGCCTAAACCCGCCATAAATGGCTTCGAATTTAAGCCTTCCCAAAGTTTCTTAGCACCTAATCTTGCTAAAGTGTAATCGATGTCCAAAGAACCTCTTAATCGAATAACATCTTCTGCTGAATAAGGACGAACAATGTCTGTCCAGCGTGGATTAGTTTCCCAATCCTGCCGAATCTTCTGAATTCTTTCTTGATTGCTCATAATTGTGTTTTTTGTGTTTTGTTTATGAATGTGTGTTGTGTGTGTATTTCTTTTTTTGTGTGTCTGGTTATAAGGGCTTAATCAATATACTTATAGGCTTCTAATGTTAAAAATTCGGTAAACTTGTGCGATAAAACTAATTCGTCAAAGATTGAAATAGCTTCTTCAAATCTTCCGTTCAAATAGTTTTCCTCACCAACTAATTGTTTTATTTTCTGAACCTCTTCGGCTCTTAATTTTTTGTATTTGTCACTGTTAAATTCGCATCCGTTTTCTAATGTAATCGACTGGCTTAACCATTGCCAAACCTGCGTACGAGAGATTTCTGCTGTTGCTGCGTCTTCCATTAAGTTATATAAGGCAGCGGCTCCTTTTCCAGATAACCAACTTTCGATGTATAAAATTCCAACATTAATATTGTCTCGAATTCCTTGTTTTGTAACTGTTCCTTTTGGCAATTCTAACAAAGCCTCGGCAGTTGTTATAACATCTTCTCGCTTATTATCTATTTGATTCGCTTGTGGCATATATTCGTCAAAAATGTCTTTTGCGACTTTTACCAAGGCAGGATGCGCAACCCACGTTCCATCGTGTCCATTTTTTACTTCGCGAAGTTTATCATTCTTCACTTTTTCAAAGGCAATTTCATTGGCTTTTTCATCATTCTTAATCGGAATTTGAGCAGCCATTCCACCAATTGCATGTATGTTTCGTTTATGACAACGTTGAATAACTGCTTGCGAATATGCAGCCATAAAAGGCGAAGTCATCGTAACTTGTGAACGATCTGGAACAATAAAATTTGGGTGTTTCTTAAATTTTTTGATATAAGAAAATATATAATCCCAACGACCGCAGTTAAGGCCTGCGATGTGGTCTTTTAATTCGTAAATAATTTCATCTAACTGAAAAGAAGCTGTTATAGTTTCGATCAAAACTGTAGCTTTAATCGTAGCTTGTGGAATGTTTAAATAATTTTGTGCAAAAACAAAAACATCGTTCCACCAGCGTGCTTCTAGGTGATGTTCTAATTTAGGAAGATAGAAATAAGGCCCACTTTGCTTGGAAAGTAACGTGTGTGCATTATGGAAAAAATATAAACCAAAGTCAAATAGTGAGCCTGATATTTCTTGTTTATCTATTATGATATTCTTTTCATTCAAATGTAAACCTCTCGGTCTTATAAGCAAGACAGCAGTTTTTTCGTTTAATTGATACTTTTTTCCATTATTTTCGAATGAAATAGTACCATTTACTGCATCTCTTAAATTTTGTTGTCCTTGAAGATTGTTATCCCACGTTGGAGAATTACTATCTTCAAAATCGGCCATAAATGTTTTAGCGCCAGAATTTAACGCGTTAATTACCATTTTGCGGTCAACTGGACCAGTTATTTCAACGCGTCTGTCTTGTAAATCAGCTGGAATAGGAGCTGCTGTCCAATCGCCATTTCTGATTTCCTTTGTTTCTGACAAAAAAGTTGGAAAATTCCCCAAATCAAAAAAGATTTGTCTTTCTTGTCGATTCGCCAAAAGTTCTAAACGTCTTTCGTTGAAATTTTTGTGTAAAGCTGTTAAAAAATTAACCGCTTCGGTGGTCAAAACATCTGGATAACTATCCAGCTTATTCTGCGATAATTTTAATTCACTTGTAATAGTATCCATTTTTTGTGTTTTTGTTGTAATTTTGGTTTTGGTTATTCGAGCGGAATTTTACTTCTAGCGAACGTTCGCTAAATTATAAAAATTCGTTTACATTTACCAAATATTTTTGAAAAAATTATGCAAGAAGAATACATTAAATTAATTTTTGGGTTAAAACTAAAACAAGTAAGAACGGCTAAGGATTTGTCATTGTTTAAGTTATCTAAGTTAACTGGTCTTTCGAAATCGTATTTGAATGAGATCGAAAAAGGTAAAAAATATCCAAAAACTGATAAAATTGTTGCTCTTGCCGAAGCGTTGGAAATTCCTTACGATGAGATAGTTTCATTAAAATTAGATAAAAATTTAGCACCAGTCGCTGAGATTCTACAATCAAATTTATTGCAAGAAATTCCTTTGGAACTCTTCGGAATTGAAGAAAGAGATTTAATTGAGATCATTTCTAACGCCCCAATGAAGGTAAATGCATTTATTTCTACGTTGATTGAAATAGGTAATAATTACAATCTTACACGCGAAAGTTTTTTCTTGGCTTCGTTGAGGTCTTTTCAGGAAGCAAATGATAATTATTTTCCTGAAATTGAGAAATCGGCAAAGAGTTTTTTACAAGAATATTTGATTGAATCAGAAGATTTTGTGAAAAATGAAACGATGGAGGAAATTCTGAAAGAGGAATATAATTATACCATTCTTTATGAAGATTTCACTTCTTTAGGAGGAAAGGATTTAGCGAAATTGCGTTCTATTTTTATCAAAGAGAAAAAACTTTTGTATATCAATATCAATTCTGACAATGATCAAAAACGATTTATTTTAGCGAAAGAATTAGGCTATAATTACCTTGATTTGAAGGAACGTTTGTATACATTTTCGTGGGCAAGTTTTGATAATTTTGATCAATTGTTAAACAATTTTTATGCATCTTATTTTGCTGGAGCGTTGTTGTTACCAGAAGAAAAATTGTTGAAGGATATGCAGAATTTGTTTGCTATAGAGCATCATGATTTGTCTAAATTTCAAGAAATTCTTGGAAAATATACCGAATCTCCTGAGACGGTTTATCAACGAATGACAAATTTGTTACCCAAACATTTTAATATTCGTGATTTGTTTTTCTTGCGTTTGTCAGCAAAAGTTGGCTCAAATTCATATAAATTAACGAAAGAACTTCACCTTAATCAACAACAATCACCGCAAGCAAATGAAACGGATGAGCATTATTGTCGTCGTTGGGTTTCGTTAAATGTTTTGAAAGAATTGGAAAAACATCAAGATGATCATCATGAGATTTCTGCACAAATTTCGTTGTATCCGTTCAATAATAATCAAAAATATTATGTAATATCTTCAGCAACGAAAGATCCATTCAATCCAAATTATTTACGAAGCGTAACGATTGGTGTATTGTATAAATCAGCACAACGTAAAGTGAAATTTATGAATGATCCATCAATTCCTGTAAAAGAAGTTGCGGTTACGTGCGAAAATTGTGGCATGAAAGATTGTGCAGAACGTGTTGCTGAACCAATTCGTTTTGAAAAAGATATCCGAAATAAACGATTAAATGTTACGATCAATGATTTTATAAAAAAGCAGAGTAAGTAACATTGTCTACCATAAATTATAAAGGAAAACTTGTTTCAAGTTTTCCTTTTTTTATGTTTAATCTAAATATTCTAATCTATTTTCAATTAATATTACATAACGTTGAAGCGAAAATGTGTTTCCTCTTTCTATGGTTGTGCAATCAAAATTACGGTATTGTAATTCGTCAAATAATGTTTTGACATAACATCTTCTTGCAGAATTCCAGGAACTGTTTCCTACATTTTGATTAAAGCGATCGACTAATTCGTTGTCAGTTAATTCACGGAATAATACGACAAATTCATTTTTTAGATTTTCCATTGTTTTAATTTTTTAATGATAAAAACAACAGGATAGAGTGGAGAATAACCTTTTATTTTGGCGTTTGCCCTCATTCTATACCACCGTAGCGCGGTTTTGGCTCGGTTGGTGTTCTGATTTTTCAGAAACTCCTGATGATTGATAGAGTAAATATAGAAATAAATTTTTAAAACAAAAAAAAGGAACTCAAAAAAAGTTCCTTTTCAATATTTTTATTCGCTTAATTCTAACCAACGAAATTCTTTTTCTTCTAATTCGTCTACAATTTTTTGTAGTTCATCTCCAATAGTTGCGATTTTGTCATAACCTAAATTTGGGTCGGAAAGTAAATTCGTTAATTCTTCTTTTTTAGCTTCAAGAATTGGTAAAGATTTATTAATTTCTTCTAATTCTCGTTGTTCTTTAAACGATAATTTTTTTGGTTTTGTCTCTACAATCTTCTCTTTCGATTCAACTTTTTCCTGAATAACGATTTCTTTTTCAACCTTTTTATCGTCAGTTACAGGCTTGTTTTTATTCTCGATGTGATATTCTGTATATGTTCCCATATAACGAGAAATTTTTCCTTCGCCTTCAAAAATCATCAATTCATCGACCACTTTATCCATAAAATATCTATCGTGGGAAACAACTAATAAACAACCTTGATATTCTTCTAAGAAACTTTCAAGAACCGTTAAAGTAGGTAAATCTAAATCGTTTGTTGGCTCATCAAGAATCAAAAAGTTAGGATTTTTGTACAAAATTGCTAATAATTGCAGACGTTTTTTCTCTCCACCACTCAACTTTGAGATAAAAGTATGTTGTTGTTCTGGTGTAAATAAAAACATTTCTAAGAACTGTTCTGCACGCATTTCTTTTCCATTAGAAAGAGGGAAAAAATCTGCAATATCTTTCACAAACTCAATGACACGTTCGTCGCCTTTAAATTCTATTCCATCTTGTTTAAAGTGTCCAATATTTAAGGTTTCTCCACGTTCAATTGTTCCAGAATCCATCGTTTCAATTCCTTCTAACATTTTCAAGAAAGTGGTTTTTCCAACACCATTTTTTCCGACTAAACCAATTTTTCCACCACGAGCGAAGATATAAGAGAAATCATCTAAAATTTTCTTTTGACCAAATGCTTTCGAAACATGTTCCATCTCAATGATTTTTTGACCCAAACGCGTCATCACCATTTCTAATTTTACTTGTTGATCGACAATTTTATGTTTAGCCACTTTTTCAGTATCATAAAACGCATCAATACGAGATTTAGACTTTGTTGTACGCGCTTGCGGTTGACGACGCATCCATTCAATCTCTTTACGATAAAGGTTTTTCGCTTTGTCAATTGTCGCATTTTGATTTTCGATACGCAATGCTTTATTCGTAATATAAGTTTCGTAATTTCCCGAATGTACATACAATGTTTTGTCCTCCATTTCGAGAATTTTGGTACAAATTGCATCTAAGAAATAACGATCGTGCGTAACCAAAATCAATGTTTTGTTTTCTTTGTTCAAGAAATATTCAAGCCATTCTACCATTTCGATATCCAAATGGTTGGTAGGCTCATCTAAAATTAAAAGAACATATCCAGTTTCGAAACTTAAATCAATCAAAAATTTTGCTAAAGAAATACGTTTGCGCTGACCACCAGAAAGTTTTCCAATTTTTTGATCCAAGAAATCAATTTTCAATTTTGATAAAATTTCCTTGATTGTTGGTTCAACTTTCCATGCATCTAAAACATCCATTTTTCCCATTAAATCAATTAAATCAGGATTTGTTGGATCATTTTCGATCATGTTTTCATATTGTCGAACAACATCTAAAACTTCATTCGAATGATTGAAAATATATTCTTCACTTTTCAAATTTTCGTCAAAATCATCACTTTGATCCAACATTAAGATTTTAACACCTTTATTTGGACGAACTTCGCCAGAATCGGCCGTTTCTAATCCAGCTAAAATTTTAAGTAAAGTAGATTTTCCACTTCCATTTTTTGCTACGAATGCGATTTGGTCTCCTTCATTTACATGAAAATTTACATCTTCAAATAAAGTTCGGATTCCATATGATTTGGTTAGATTTTCAACTGTAAGAAAATTCATAGTTTATTATCTGTTTTGTAAGTTAAAAAAGATGCTAAATCTTTTCTGTTTCGATTTGTTTCATCGATTGTTTAGCTTTTCTTATTTTAACGATTAGAATGGCCAAAGATAAGACAAAGCAAATACTTCCTATTACAATTAGATTATTTAAATGTGGTTGAATTAACGCAGGATCGCCTTTTTCGATGAAAAGTATTCGGAATATTTTCAAATAATGTGTTAACGGAATGCAATCTGCAATTGCTTGAATCCATTTTGGCATTTGACTTAAAGGCCATGTAAATCCACTTAAAATGAAACTTGGTGTTGCAACAACCATCAAAACTTCGGTTGCTTTTAGTTGGCTTGGAAGGAGAATGCTGACTAAAAATCCTAAAAAGCAAACGGCTAAAATAAATGCAAGAGAAGAAGTGAAGAATGGCCAAAATTCGGTTTCTAATTTCATGTCATAAAACATTCCGAACCAATAATACAGCATATATATAAATACTGACATAAATAAATAAGGGAAAGTTTTTACGAATAAAATGGTAAACGGATTGGATGATTTTGAGATCAATTCATTAAATGTTCTATTCTCAAATTCTGAAGCAAATGAAAGTGCTAAACCTAATAATAAAACTTGTTGTAATACGGTTAATAAAACACCTGGAAGCATAAAATATAAGTAGTTTCCACTTCTGATATTTTGGCGAATCATCGTTGATTTGAATGGTTCGTAGCTTTGTGTTGCAATATATTCAGGAACGCCTTGTTTTCGAGCTGTTTCTATCGAAATTCCAGCTTTCATTGTTGTTAAAACTGTCGTAATTGCGATTGCTGCTGTATTAGAAGTTAACGTGTTTGAAGCATCTACAAAATAAGCGATTTCGGGTAATTTTTTTTGTTGTACATCAGATTGAAAGTTTCGAGGAATAACAACCACAACTTCAGCTCCGATTGCTAAAGCTTTATTCTTAGAATCAAATGTTGAAGGTAAAACTTCAGCAACTTTAACCGATTCATTTTCATCTAACATCTGAATAATTTTCTGACTTGTCGTTGTATGATCTTCATCTACAACAATAATTGGTAAATCGGTTACATTCCCTTTTTTATAAACATTTCCGATCAGAACACCATACATAATAGGTGCTCCCAAGAATAAAATAGGTAAAACAGGATTCTTGAAGAAAAGTTTGAATTCTCGTATAATTAAATGAAAAATCGTTTTCATCAGAATTTATTTAGCATTAAGATCTAAAACTACATTTGCTTTTGTCAATAGTTGAGCAGCTTGTTTATAGTCAACAGGAACAACTTTCACTTCATATTGCGATTGTTGTTGATCGATATCAGGATAAGCAGTCGAAATATTTGCATACGAATTAAGAACTTTTATCGAAACAATTTTACCTTTCAAAACCATATTATTTTTATAAGGAACTTTTAAATTGACGATTTGATTTTTTTGCAATTGCCCGATTTTATTCTCAGGAATTGTAAATCTAAAAAATGTAGTTTCTTCTAAAATTCCGGTTGCAATAGAATATCCAGCCAAAGCTAATTCTCCAACTTTTAGATTAATTGTTTCAACCGTCATATCTTGTGGTGCTTTGATGTATCTTTCCGCCTCAGCAACATCTACTTCTTGCAAAGCTCCCAAAGCACGCTCTTTTTGTCCCAAAGCCATTTGTTGTTGCTCTACACGCGCACCATTTTCGGCATCAGCTAATTCCGCTTTTGCAGCTAAATATTGGTTTTTAGCGCCTTGATATTTCGCATAAACTTCATCATAACTTTGTTGTGGAACAAGACTATCTCGAAGCATATTTTTTAGTCGATGATTTGATTTTTCTGCATAATCTAATTGCTCTTTCAAGCCAGCAACTTTTGCACGCAATTGTTTCAATTGATTATCTGTAGCACCTTTTTTAGCCATTTCGTATTGAGCTTCGGCAGAATTTACAGCACCTTCTGCTTGACTTTTCTTCGCATCAACTTCTGGTAATTGTAAGATAAAAAGCGTTTGTCCTTTTTTTACTTCATCACCTTCGTGAACTAATATTTGATCTATTTTTCCTGGAATTTTTGTTACAACGCTAATTTGATCGCGCTCAATTTTACCTTGAAAAATAGTTTGCTCTTCTTTTTTATTTTCCTTGTCAGATGATTTACAATTTGTAAAAAGTATTAATCCGCTTAAAGCAAAAATATAGTATAGTGTATTTTTCATGATTTTAATTTGATAATTGATTAAATAATTCTCCAGAAGTTTGAAGTAATTCGTAGGTTTTAGAGCGTTGATCCAAGATTTGAGCATAATAACCTAAATTGGCTTTGTAATAATCATTTTCGGCAGCCAAACGCTCGGTTACATCTATTAATCCTTCTTGAAATCGTCTTGAAGCAATTTCTAAATTATTTGTTGCAATGGTATTTTGTTGATTATTTACTTTCAATTTTTCAGTAGAAGTTTCGTAATCAATTTTGTTTTTACTTAATAATAAATTCAGTTTTTCTTGGGAATCTTTCAACTTGTTTTCATTTATTAAAATGTCAGTTTTCGCTTGTACTAATTTATTTTTGTGTTGTCCGCCATCCAACAATTCCCACTTTGCGCCAATACCAATCAAAATATTAGGAAACATCGAAAATTGGTTTATTTTCAAATTAACATCACCTAATATATCAACATCTTTTAATTTGAAACGACTTCCAAAAATTGACGTATAATTGGTGTTCGCGAATGCAAAAACTTGTGGTAAGTGCGAACCTTTTTCCTTTTGATACAGAAATTCGTAAGCTTTTACAGAGTGTTCAAGTGCTTTCAACTCTTTTTTATTTTCTAAAGTATAGCTTGAAGCAAGAATGTCAATTGGCGCTAGTTCGTATTGAATTTGTTGAAGATCTTGTTCAGACAGATGCGTTAAAGTTTCTAATTTTTTGTATAACAATTGTCGATTACCATTCAATTCTACTTGTCGAGCTTCTAACTCTAACATTGCTAATTTTATTTTTTCACGATCGTAAGGAATAGCTAAACCATTTTGAATTGCTTTCTGCACTTTGAGATGCTCTTTATCCAAACGTTTTGCAGAATTTGAAATTAACTCTTCTACTTTGACCAATAACATCAATTGATCATAGGTTTGTAAGATATCTTTGGTTATTGTTTCTTTTTCAGCTTCTTTCAAATAATCTAAAGCAGTGCTTTTTTCCTGAATAGCATTCAAAGCATTTGGAATTTGTAATCCCGAAAATATAATTTGAGTAGCGTTAATTCCGACAGTAAATAATCCTGCTGAGGTATTGAATTTTTGATTACCCGAAAACAATTCTGTGGACAAAATATCGATTGATTTGGTTGGAATATCGATGATTCCGTATGAATTTAGATAACCACCCAGTGCAATTGCAGATAAATTTGGTTGTCGTTTACCTTTTACTTCGTCATATTGGTAATTGTTTTTTTCGACTTCCAGTTGTTTATTTTTTAATTCGTAACTCGACTCAATCGCTTTTTCAACAGGTAATCGAAGTTGCGGGTCAATCAATTGTTGCGCAAAGCCCGAAATAGAAGTCAATAATAGAATAAAAGATAAATATCGAATAATAAGCATCCTATAATTTTAGCATAAAATTAACAAAAAATATACCATGAATAAAAGTCAATATTAGAATATTATTAAAAATAAAAATCCTGAAACTTTTTAAGGGTTCAGGACTTCCAAAAGTTGCCAAAAAATGGCGCATAGTTCAATGTATTTAATATTTATTATCAATAATATCCAACGTTTCGTTTAATGACTCTTTCATCATTTTCTCTAAATAATCCGTCGTACTTTTATTGATTGTTTCGTCTATATACTTTGTTCCACCAATTGTTTCGCTATATTTTAAAGCATTATTTTTAAGGTCTAGAATATTAATGTAGACATATGTTTTGGCGATGTATTTCTGTTTGTTGGCAGGATCATAATCAAGACCCGATTTTACATTAATCAAAACTAAATCATCTTGATTAATCGCTTTTTTTAAATCATTAAATTTAACTTGATTTACATTTTCCTTTGTGATTAATTCATTCGGAATTAGTTTTTTATCAAATTTATCAATCATTTGATATGTATACTTATTATCGTTCAGAATTTTGACTGATTTATCGCGAATAGTTTTAAAAACATCAAATTTAGAATTTAATTGTTTCAGTTGATTTTCAATTGATTTTGAATCAATGCTTTGATCTAAATTTTGAGAATTATGATCAAAAAAACCAAGGGAATCTATATTAATCAGAACACCAACTTTATTCACAGGAACGTCTAAAGCGCTTTCGTATGTTTCTGTATTAAGCGCTAATTCTTTTGGAGCTTCTTTTTTTTGCTCGCAAGATTGGGTCAGAAACGTTAACCCAATTAATAAATAAACCAAATTTTTCATACGCTATCCTATTATCTCTTTAAAGGTAGTGATTTATAATGTTTTATAATAGATTTATTCCTAATAATTTTCTTCTTCTTCATCGTCAAAAGTTTTGGCAATTTTTTCAATGTTTAAGCTTTTTGCCATTGCATCAAAAATCTCTTTATAAGTACCGTTCATTTTGTACACATCTTCATGAATCCCGTTTTCTACAACTTCGCCTTGTTTCATCACGTATGTATAATCGGCATCGATAATTTGAGAAATACTATGCGAAATAATGATAACTGTTCGATCTTTTTTGATGGCATCCAAACTATTTTTAATCTGTTCCGTCGCAATTGCATCCAAACTTGCAGTAGGTTCGTCCAAGAAAATAATCGGCGGATTTTTGAGAAACATACGCGCAATGGCGATACGTTGCTGTTGACCACCAGATAACAATAAGGCTTTGGATTGATAAGCTTCTGGCAAATCCATAATTTGTTCGTGAATATAAGCACGTTTTGCAGCATCTTCTATTTCTTCGAAAGTTGCGTTGACATTTCCGTAACGAATATTTTCTTCAATCGTTCCATTAAAAATGTGATTTTTTTGTAAAACCAATCCAATATTATCGCGTAAAAATTGTGTGTCATATTCTTCTAAATCAATTCCGTCAAGTAGAATTTTTCCAGAATCAGGTTGATAAAATTTATCCAATAAATTAATCACTGTACTTTTTCCAGCGCCAGACAAACCAACCAAAGCTGTAATTTTATTGGGTTGAATTGTCATGTTGATATTTTTCAAGGCTTTGTAACCATTTGGATAAGAAAAGTCAACATTTTGGATTTCGAATTTTCCTTTTAGATTTGTTGGAATGTAATTTCCAGAAGATTCTTTTTCGTCATCCGCTTTCAAAATTGCAAAGAAACTTTCGGAATATATCATCGCATCATTCATTTCATCATAAATACGATGTAGTTGACGAATAGGAGCCGAAACGTTGTTGAACAACAAAATATGGAACATAATTGCGCCAATTGTCATTTGTCCATCAAGAACCAAATATGAAGTTAAAATAATGATAATCACTACGCCAAATTGCTCGATAAAGGATTTTAAACCATCAAAAAAGAAACTCGTTTTACGTGTTTGCATTTGATTATTCGTCAATTCTTTTTGCAAATCAAGTTGTTTTTTACCTTCGATATCTTCTCGGTTAAACGATTTAATTACTGTAATTGAATCAATTATGCTGATGATTCCTTGCGATTTTTGTTCACGATAACCTCTTAAGTTACGTCGCCAACCACTCAGCTTTTTAGCTTGTTGTTGCGTGATAATGAAATAAATCGGAACGATACAAAGTCCAACCAATCCAACATAAAAATTAGCGTTGAACATAAGAATTAAAGCAACAATTGAATTGGCAAAAAGAGGAAGAATATCGATAAAAAAGTTTTGAACTAAACGTGTCAAGCTTTCAATTCCTCTATCAATACGAGTTTGAAGCTTTCCTGCTTGATTATCTTGATTCGTATAAAATGCCATTCTGTAGGTCAAAATCTTTTCGATAATGGCTTGTGCTAAATCTTGCGAAACAAAAATTCGAAGCTTTTCTCCATAATATTTTTGACCAAATGTGATGAACGCATTCAAGATTTCTTTTGTCATCAAAACAATCGAAATAAACGAAATGATTTTTAGACCTTCTTTTAATCCTTTTCCAGCTTCAACCAAACCATTTATAGAATCTACGGTATATTGCAAAATAAGGGCGTTTACTTGTGAAGTAAAAGATCCAACTAAGGTTAGGAGCAAAGTTGCAACAACCAAAGAACGATAAGGTTTTACAAATGGACGAAGATTTTTAAACAGTTGGATGATTGTCATTTATTATTCTTTTAACGGTTGTTCTTTCACAAAAACGTGACCAACTTTTGTAAAATCGTAAGCAATCTCGTACAAATACTCTAACAAATCTTCAATCAGTTCAGAATCATTTTGCAAAGCCTCTGTTTCAATTTCTGTATAAACAACAGTTTTTTCTCTAAACTCTATTGTTTTTGGTAAATTTTCTGTTTCATATTCACCGTAAAGCCGAATATTTTGTAACAATAATTGCAAAATTTTCTTCATCAATCGAGTGTGTTCTGAAGTTAAAATGACCGAATTATTTTTCTTTAAAATTTTAACTAAACCAACTGAATATGAGACAAATGATTGATTGAAAATAGTGAATTTATTCAGTTCATTAGCATTTTCTTGTTTTCCTTTCGGTTCAGAAATGACACGCTGAAAAACTGAATTAATATTTGCCATTGCAATAAAAACATCTTTTCTAGCTAATTTATAATCAGTTGTAGAAACTTCGTTGTCGGCTAATTTTTTAAAAACCAAATAAATAAACTCATAATTTGCAATCAATGCTTTTTGAATATATTCGTTCATATTATTTTTTTCCCAAGTTGGTAAAATCAAGTAACTCGAAATAAACGCCATAAATCCTCCAACAAGTGTGTCAATAAAACGTTCTTGAATTATATACAATGAATCTTTTTGCGAATAAAAACTAAACGAAATAAGAATATACGCGGTTAAGTAAAATGTACCAATTGCATATTTGTGACGAATAAAAGTGTACGCCATCAGCATGAAAATAAGCATTAAAGCAAATCGGATACTGTGTTGAGGAATTATCAATAATATTAAAACCCCAACTAATCCACCGCCAATTGTTCCTTTCAAACGCTGAAAGTTTCGTTTTTTTGTTACACTAAAACCAGGTTTTAAAATTACTAAAACTGTCATCAAAATCCAGTAACTATGATAAGTCATCGGAATAATAAACGTGACACCATAAGCTAATAACATTACAATTGATGCACGAATTGCATGTCTAAAAATTGAAGATTTTAGATTCAGATGATCTTTTAATTTTCGTAAAGAATAATCAACTGTAGGTTCAAAATGTTCGGCATGATCCAGTGGATTTTTCTTTTTTTCTGTGAATGAATCATCATAGAAAAATTTATGGATAAACTCTATTTTATAAACAATTTGCTTTAAATTGATGTAAATTTTAGATAAAACGATTGGTTTTTGTCCTTCTGCATATAATTCTTTGATAGCATCATCAATCTTTTTCAACTCAACTTCAAAGTCAAAAGTAGGTTGTTTAGGACGTTTGTTCGAGTTAATATGATAAGCAATCATTTTAAGCTCATGCGCTAATTTATTCATTAAATTATAGATTTTGCGCATTGCTTTTGTATCACCGTAAACTTCTCGAATTTTCACATAATCGTATTGATTTGCTGTTACATTTTCAAATATATCCACCAAATCAGAAAAAATAAACACAATCGAACGCCCAATTGGTGTCAGGTCTTTTACCAATTTTTTGTTCGAAAAAACTAATTCACGAACTAAACTTTGTTTTTCGTTAATTACAACATGTTCATCGATTAATTTTTTGATAATATCATCGTAATTAGAGTCTTTATCAAACATAGAAGCCTTGATTCGAATGTATTCAGAAATATGAATCATTGTATCAGCTAAGTTTTGCTGCGCCATACGATAAGGACGAAAGGTACTAATAGCTAGGCTAAAAATAGTGTACCAAGCTGCTCCAGCAGTCACAAAAAGTGCAATATGAAGAGGACTTAACTCATGTCGTAAATCATTCATATTCATTACCATTGACATCATAATGACCATTCCAAGCGCACTTGTACGTTGTCCCCAAACGGTTAACATGTTAGAAAAGAATACGATAAGTGTTAAACAAATACCTAGAAATATTGGGTAACTGTTAATCGTTTTGGTGAAATATGAAACAAGGAAAATCAAGAGCACGGAAAGCCACATCAGGTTTCGGCGTTCTTTAAATGGACCAGGTGTATCCGTCATGTGTGCTAAAACTGCACCAAGACTTATCGTTACACCGGCATATAAATCGCCAAACAAGCTGGCTACGATAGGCGGAATGATAATCGCTAAAGAAGTTTTTAAGCCATCTGAAAGCGCTTCTCCGTAGATAAAGTTTTCAATTTTATTGATGATTTTCAAGTGTAATTTTTTAAGGTTGAAAATTGTTGTATAAAATTAACACAACTTTTTTCGAAACCCAACTAAACTCGTGAAGTTTTTAGAATATGAAAACCATCAATGCTTTGAGTAAAAATTAAAGTTGTTGTACCACCATCAATAATTTTGAATTTTTTCTTGATAACGTCTATTGGCTGATTGTAATTTTTGACTAATAAATTCGCTTTTGTTTTTAGAATTTCTTTTTTTTGATTTTTAATTTCTTCTTCAATCAAGTAAATTTTTCCAGGAAAATTCTCTAAAAGTTCATTCGAAGTATACAAATGAGTATTCTGATGAAGTTTATGAAGATTGAATTTTTCGCTCAATAATTTGAAAGCACCAGTTTTTAGAATCGCAACATTTGGTTCGTAAATATAACGTTGAATTCCTCCAAAACTTGCATTCGCACTATATTCTTCTTCAAAATGAAAAGAAAATTCGGATTGATTATATTCTAAATTAACAGCTTTTATCAAAGGGTTTTTTGTTGAAGAATTTTTATCTAAAATGATTAGAAAATCTTTCACTTCATTTTTTAATGCAACAATGTGTATTTCAAAAATTGAATCAATTTGTTGTAGGGTAGAAGTGATGTCTAATAAAGGCGAAAGCTTGATGATAATTTTCTCTGTTTTTTCGGAAAAAGTTGGAATCCATTCTAAAATATTTGGCTCTAAATCTTCCAAAATAAATTTTCTTCCGCTCGAATTTCTTCTTGCTGGATCGAGATAAATAACATCAAATTTTAATGTAGGATTTTCTTCAAAAAAAGACTGAAAAGTTCCTGTATAGGTTTCTAAATTTGGCGCTAAAATTTTAGCATTATGTTGTACAATCTCACTCAATTCAGGATTTTGTTCGATGTGATATACTTTGTCAAAATTCTTTGCAAAAGCCATGGTATCAATTCCAAAACCTGCGGTTAAATCAATCAAATTTTTTCCTTTAACTAAAGTTGATTTATAATTTGCTGTGGCTTCTGAACTTGCTTGTTCCAAATTAATTGAAGGCGGAAAATAAATATTTTCTGTCGAATAAAGTGTTGGAAATTTATGTTTTGAAACTTGAATTCCTTTCAATTGTTGTGCAATTTCAGCAGAAGAAATTTCTTCAAACAACGATTTTTTCAAACCTATAGATTTGATGTCTTCATGTTCGATTATTTTCAGATAATCTTGAAATTCTTTTGTTAAAATAGTTGGATTCAAATTGTTATTTTTTAATCATTTTAGTATTTGCTACAATATCACCTAAACGTTGACTTTCTTTAGAGTTATTTATAATTAAAATTCCAATTAATCCACTGAAAATAAAATAATCAATAGGATCGAAAAGATGACGAATAAAAGATTGTGAAAAACTAATTGGTTTTTCTGTTTTAGCATTTACAGGTTGCAAATTTAGGATTAAATGACCTAAAGTTCCATGAAAAATAACTTCAATCATAACAAAATAAATAAACCAAAAGATAAAAATAGGCAAAGTATTTATTCCGTTTACATTATAACTTCCGTCATTTGCTAAAGTTCCAAATTTATAAATATAAAGCGCTGTAATGATTATAAATAGTGCGTAATCAATAAATCCCGCTATAAGTCGTTGAAAAATGTATTTATTAGATTTCATAATTTTTAAGAAGTTTTATCAAAGCAAAATGAAGTTAATCTTGTTCAGCAGAAGTAACTTCGATATACGATAAATTATTTTCTAAGGAAATATTAAAACCTTCTTCAATATCGTTGTAATAAATCATATAATTCTTGATTTTACCTACTATCCAAAAATAATCTTCATTGCTATAAGAAGGAACTTGTCTTTTTTCTGGAACTATTTTTATAGAATTCCAAAAACACAAAACTTCAGTATCCATCACAGCTACTGAAGTTTCGATTATATTGTTGAGTTCTTTTAATGAAATTGGCATCCAATTCATGCAAAAACTATTTTTTTTCCTCTTTTTCTGCCAAACGAGTTGGAACAATTGGAACAAAAAGTGCTTGTTTTACCACTTTTTCTTTTGGCGATTTCTCAATCACATCCGCAGGATTTCTAAATTTGTTAACACCAATTAATTTAATAGTTTGCTCATCAAAATCTTTTTGCTCTTTTTTCGCGCTTGTGTAAACAAAATCTTGAATAGTTTCATTTTGTAAAGCTTTTACAAAACCGCCTACATTTTGTATCGTTTTGAACAATTCTAACGCATTTTCAGCCATTTGATTTGTCAAACTTTCGATGTAGAAAGAACCAGCAGCAGGATCAGCAAATTGATTCAAATAAGATTCTTTTTGCAACAATAATTGTTGTTTTGCGGCTAATTCTAACCCAAAATCAGACTCTTTATTTACTTCATCATATGATCCAACAAAAACAGCATCGCTTGAACCGAAAATAGCCGAAGAAGCTTCTATTGTAGAGCGAATAACGTTGTTGTAAATATCTAATTTAGATTTATTGCGATCTGATGTTGAAGTGAAAATAAATGCTTCACTTTCTTTGTTATATTGCTCCAAAATCATTTTCCATAAAAAGCGGAATGCTCTTAATTTTGCAACTTCGAAGAAATAATTACTTCCAACAGCGAATTTAAAATAGATTTTGTCCGCAATATCAGCTCCAAAATTTTCTAAATATTCTACAGCATGCGCAAGTGTTATCGCGATTTGTTGAACATGATTTGCACCAGCATTTTGATAAACATCTCCTTGAATTGAAATTACTTTTTCGAAATTTTTCAACGCTAAAGATTCTTTCACAACTTCTTTTGATGCTTTTTCTGAATCATTTTGCCAAAGTCCATTCTGAGCCAAATATCCATAAATATCTAAATCTAAATATTTCAGATTTGGAAGATTTTCAAGCGATTTTAAATCAGAAGTTCCATCATATTTAATGAATAAATCCAAATAATTAGGAAGTTCTAATGAAGGATTAACTTGATTTTGATCAATCAAATATCCATACAAAAAGCTGTAATCTTGGTTTTTATTTCCTGTATATTTCGAAATAATTTTCCAATCTTTTGACGATTTTGGTAAAGGTTGCACAGCCGAATAATCGACGTCATCCTTTGTATATAATGGTTTTACATTTATTTGATCGTTCGTTCCCCAAACCAAGGTTTCATTATATTCTAAACCTTTTAGCTCGACTTGAACTTTATTTTTCCATTCTTTTTCAGAAATAGAATCAAAATTTTCAAATAACTTACTCATTTTCTTTATTTTGTGGCTTCGTAACTTTTTCTTGCTGAATGATAAAAATATCTTCATCATCTTTTTTCAAGAAATGCTTTTCTCTTGCAATTCTTTCAATTTCAGCAGGATTACTATTTAGTTGATTTAATTTTTCAGATTCAGTATCCAAGTGTTCTTGGTAATATTGTTCATCAACTTCTAATAATTTGATTTGTTTATCCAACTCGCGATGTACGAAAAAAGAATTTTGATCGAAAAAAATCATCCAAACAGCAAACGCAACCGTTAGAACAAAGTAACGATTCCAAACAAATTTGAATACACGTGTATCCTTAATTTTTCTTTTCGGTACTTCTGGTGTAAATTCTTCGTCAAAGATTTCTTCCGATTTTTCTTTCATTATACAGTAGTTTTCGAGTTGAGTTTTTCTTTAATTACAGTTGATAAAACTTTGATTGCGACAGAATTTTTCTTTTTCATATTCGGAATAATAATGTCTGCATAATTTTTAGATGGTTCAATAAATTGCTGATGCATAGGCTTTAACGTTTTTTGGTAACGCGTTAAAACTTCATCCAAATCGCGCCCACGTTCTTGGATATCACGACGTACACGACGAATTAAACGCTCATCAGAATCTGCATGAACAAAGATTTTTACATCAAATAAATCGCGTAAATCTGCATCAGTCAATACCAAAATTCCCTCTACAATAATAACCGATTGTGGATGCGTTAAAATTGTTTCTTCCTTGCGACTATGCGTAATAAACGAGTAGACAGGTTGTTCGATTGATACGCCATTTTTCAATAAAGCGACATGTTCTTTTAGCAATTCGAAATCAATTGATCTTGGATGATCAAAATTGATTTTAGAACGTTCATCAAAAGATAATTCAGGATGATCTTTATAATAATTATCTTGAGAAATAACGATAACGCTTTCTGCATTAAGATCTCTTAAAATATTATTTACAACAGTTGTTTTTCCCGAACCTGTTCCTCCTGCAATTCCTATTACCAGCATTTTTGTTTTATTATTTTTTTTAATTTCGTTTGATGTTTCCATTGCAAGAGTTCTCGTAAAATTTCCTTAAAGATAAAATTTTCTTATCAGAAATTAAAATAAAAAGAAATTGATTCTTGCAAAATTTTAAATGTTGTCGTGAAGAAGTTTTGGTTGATTGATTTTGAGAAAAGAAATAATTATCAATGCATTTAAAAAATGATTGATTTATTATTCGATTATTTAGATGTAGCTCAAACATTTAGGTTTATTTACACAAAAAAAGTACTTTGCAGTACTTGGTTTCTCTTAATCGGATGCAAAGGAAAGAAAAAATTATAAAAACTTTATCTTTTTTATCATTATATTTATAAAATCAGAACTATTATAAAATACTAAACTATGAACGATTTAATCTCAATGTCTACTATTTTTTCGTTATTTCTCGGAATAGGATTAGCCGCTGCTGCTGGTTTTCGGATTTTTCTTCCCTTATTTGTATTAAGTTTAGCTGTCAAATTTGGAGGAAGTTTTATTAATCTCGACGAAAGTTGGATGTGGGTTGGGAGTACTCCGGCTCTTATAACACTTGGAGTAGCGATGTTAGTAGAAATTGGAGCTTATTATATTCCAATTATTGATAATTTGTTGGATACGATTGCCGTTCCTTTAGCTGGAATTGCAGGAACAATAGCGGTTGGAATTACGATGCCAGAAATGAACGAAGTTGCAACTTGGGCTTTGGCGATTATAGCCGGAGGAGGAACTGCGGCTACGATTAGCGGTACAACTGCGGCTGCAAGAGCTGTTTCGACCACCATAACTGCGGGAGCTGGAAATTTTTTGGTTAATACAGGAGAAACGTTTAGTTCTATTGTATTAAGTATTACGGCAATTGTATTGGCTCCTTTGGCATTTATTTTTGTACTGATTATTTTATATGTGTGTTATAGAGCGTATAAAAGTGTCAGAAAAAAAGGTGATCAGTTATTGGCGGAAGAATTGTGAAAGAGTGAACAATTATATTTAACAAAAAAGCTAACCAATTGGTTAGCTTTTTAATTTTTTTTCTAAAAAATATTTAATCCCTTTTATATTTTTCTTTGTATGTTTCAAATGATTGCATCAAATTTTCTTCGATAGCTTTTGGCATTCTGCGCGTAGCCTCAAATTCATTTGATGAAAGTGATTTGAATTCTGAAAGTGTTGGAATCAATTCAATCGAATTAACTAACATTTCAATTTCTGTTTCATATTGACGATTAGCCAATGAATGAAATGTATCATTTCCATAAACAGGAACATATTGTTGTTCAATCAAAAAACCAGCGTCAGCTTCTGTGTCTACAAAATGAGTTGTAACACCAATTTCGACTCCTTTTGTGATTGCCCATTTTAATGAATCTAAACCTCTCGTCAAAGGTAAAAAACCTGGATGCGTATTGATAATTTTATGATTTTCAACCAATTCATCTGGTAATAATCCTGCTCCTGCAATAATCACATATTCAGCTTTATAATCGTTTAATTGATCATTCAACGTTTCAGCAGTTGTCAAATCAAAATCATAACCAAAATTATTACAATAATCATCTAAATTTACTTGAATAGCTTTACTTGGACGATGTTGATAAATTGGTTTGAACGGATTTTCCCTTTGTATAAAAGGTAATGCAAATATTTTTACATTTTGATAACCTTTAGCTTTTAATCCGTGTAAAACATTTTGCGTTTTGCGATGAGGAGTATTGTAAGAAATTACCGCTATTTTTGGCTGATTCATCAATTTACTTAATCAAATACTTTTTGTGATAATCAACAACATTATCAATTGGCTTTCTAATAATATGACCAACTGTTAAGTGATATTCTGCCGCCACTGAACGAATAACATCTTCGTAAATATGAGCAATTGAACCAATGAAATTTAATTCAGAATGACGAGCTTCTTCGTAAGGCATAATTTGATATTCGATAAAAGAAGACATTGCATCATAAATAATTTTCTGAATAAATGGATCATTTTTATGTTCAACAACAAATTTATTGAAAGATGCTAAATATGTGTTTGCAAATTTATTTTGATACACATTTTTATTCAATTCTTCTACAGATAATTTATAATAATCATCAAAAGCTTTGGCTAAATGTGGAGGCATTTTTTTTGTATAGAAAGCTCGTAATACACGTTTTCCTAAGTCATTTCCAGAACCTTCGTCACCTAAGATATAAGCCAAAGATTTTGTTTCTTCGCGCATTGTTGTTCCATCGAAATAACAAGAATTAGACCCTGTTCCTAAGATACAAACCATTGCAGGTTTTCCCATATAAGTTGCGTAACAAGCAGCTAATAAATCATGGTCTACGACAAATTCTGCATTTGTAAAGAAATTCTCTAAACCTTCTTTAACAACAGCATGCATTGCTTCGCTGGAAGTTCCTGCACCATAAAAAAAGACTTTTGTAAAATCATTTGCAACAGGTGCAAAATCTTCATTTTTTTGTAATTCAGTCGTAATATCTTCTGATGTTACAAAATACGGATTAAATCCGATTGTACTTGTTCTAAAAACTTCATTAAGGTCGCTATCTAAAATTACCCAATCCGTTTTAGTAGAACCGCTATCTGCTATTGCAATCATTTTTTTGTTTTGATATAATTGAGGAGTGCTAAAATAACATTCTTTTAACAATGCGCATAAAAAAAAGCCTGAAATTTCAGGCTTTTTATATAAAAAAATAATTAATGATCGTGGCTATGGTCAACTATATCGATTTCGATGTATGTTTCGGATTGATTTCCTGCTTTATCAATTAGAATTAATCCTAAATGATATGCACCATCTACAATACCTTCTTGAGGAATTGCAACTTTATAATTGTATGCATATTCCTTTTTACCTGAAGGAATTGCTTCTTCTTTGGTAAATTCCCATTGAGTATTTGTAGAACTCGACGCTTCTTGCAAACTAGCAGAACGATGGTTATGAGTATGTCCATCTCCTGCATAATGAATATCAATTTTTACAGCTCCCAACTCAATATTATCTTTCAAGATAGCTTCAATATTAATCTCGTCACCTAAATGTAAATGAGCTTCATCTTTTGGTGAAATTAAATTAATTTCTGGTTTTGTTGTATCTAATGAAGAATCGTCTGATGAACAAGATGTAATAAATAATGCTGATAATGTTATAAATGAATATTTTAAAATTGAATTTTTCATTGTTTTAATTTTTTTGAATTGAATGTTATTTTTTAAGATTTTGGTTGATTTATTAATAAACAAAATCTTGAGGCGGACCTCGAGTAAAATGATATTCAATTGTAGAAAGTTTAATTTTTTCTACTTGTTCAAAACTTTCTTTTCTGTAAAATTCTTCGTTTTGTTCTCCTTCAATTTTTGGATCATCATGCGTGTCAATAAAGACAGAATAGAATGTAAAGTGATTACATTGATGATGAATAATTTCTTTCTTTTGATTCGAAAAATCTTGTGAATGATCAATTAAAGAAAAATGTAATTGATTAAAAATTGGAATCGAAAAAAGAATAATACTAAAGAAAAGTCCAAAAATAGGATGTCTCTTTTTCATGTACCAACTATTTTCCGAACGGAATTCCTAACATAACTTGTATGTTTCGAGCTTGTTCTGGTAATTGTAATGCACGATAAAAACTGGTGTGATTGTAATAGTTTTTATTGAATAAATTAGAAACCTGAACACTTAAATTTGCACTAAAATTATTGAATTTAAGTTTCGTTTTTCCTCCAATTCCAACCAAGAAATAACTTGGAGTAATATCTTCGTTTTGGGCGATTTTATCTTGCTCAAATGTATATTTTCCATTTGCAAAAAAGCTCAAACCTTCTAAAAATGCAATATTTTGATTGATTTTATAATTAATTTGTCCAAATAAATTATTTGCAGGCGTGAAAGGAAGATAATTTCCGAATTTTTTATTTTCCGTGATTTGTCGATTGTATAAATATTCGTACACAAGATTTGCATCAAAATTTTCGTTGATTTTCTTACGAACTTCAAATTCAAAACCAGTCAACAATGCTTTGCTTTGCGTATATTGATAAATTTGTCCACCATGAGGAAGAATCGAAAATTGTCCCGAAGGTTTCAAGAAAATATAATTGCTGAAATAATATAAATAAGGACTTAGCGAAATATCCCAATCATTTTTGTGAAAAACAGATTTGAAATCTACTGCAATTCCTTTTTCTACATCAAGATTTTCGTCACCTCTTTCATGTCTAAAACTGCCGTGATGAATTCCGTTAGAACCCAATTCTATAGCGGTTGGTAAACGAAAATTTGTTCCAACATTTAAATTGAAATCCCATAAATCATTTGGTTGAAAAGTTGCACCAATCATTCCGTTTAAATTACTGAAATTACGATCGATTGATTTGCTACGATTTGCATAATAATCTGCAATTCCTTCAGAATTTCCTTTTTCAATCAAATAATTATACAAAAAATCATCAAAATAACCTTCTGATTTGAATGTTGAATAATCATAACGTAAACCAGCTGTAACTTTCCACGTATTTCCTTTTTTGAATTCTTCAATCAAAAATCCGCTAAAAATATTTCGATCATATTTTGGTAATAAATAATTGTAACCCGCAATATTATTGGCTTGCAATTGTGCTTGAGCACCGATTATTGTTTTGAAATTTTTGCTATGATTATGTTCAAATTTTAATTGAGAATCGTAAGTAGAAAGATTGAAATCTAATTCTAAATCAGGATTTTTTGTTGGAGCGGGTTGATTCGCATAATGAGTGTGAAACGAACTAACTTCTTGGCGACGATTGTTTTGATAACTTGCCAAAAATTTTAAAACATCTTTTGAATTTAAACGAAATTCATTTTCGGAAATCACTTTAAAATGATTAACTTTTTGATAAGGAAATTCTATATTTCTATAATTTCCATCATCTTGAAGCCTATCTACAGAAGGAATTCCGTGCGAACCAGGAAAAAAACCAATTTTTTGATTAACATTAGAAACAGTCAAAATTGAACGAAATTTTTCACCAATATAACCTGTTTGTATTTCAGCATTCAAATCTTGTCCAGCCGTATTTTTTACACGTTTATTGTAAATTGGTAAATAGCGATTCAAGTAATAAATGCGATCGGTAGTTGTTCTATAATCTGCATAATCAGAATACGAACCTTTTATTTTATAGAAAAAATGATCGTTTCGAGATTTCAAATTAAATCCAATTCCGTAATTATCATTAATCGATTGATACAATGCTTTTGCTTCTCCAGAAAGTGAATGTTTTGCTGGTAAATTGTTATTGTTAATCTTGATAACTCCAGCAATAGCCTCATTTCCGTACTCCAAAGCAGCAGGGCCTTTTATCACTTCGACATCTTCAACATTTAGTGCATCAATCTCCAAACCATGATCGGCTCCCCATTGTTGTCCTTCTTGTTTTACACCATTTTCAGCAACAATTAATCGATTGAAACCAAGTCCACGAATAATTGGTTTTGAAGCTGATGATCCAATTCCTGAAGCATTGACACCTGCAATATTTTCGAGCGATTTTGCTAACGATCCTGCATAATTTTCTTGAATATAAGATTGATCGACACGTTCTACATTAGCTGTTGAAAAATCGTGATGATGGCCTAAAACAGTAACTTCATCTAAATTGTACGATTTGTGAAAAGTAAGTGTAAAAACAAATTTTTGTTGTGAATCAAACGTAATATTTTGAGAAAAAGGTTCGTAACCTTGCTCATCAATTTGAATTTGATAATTTCCTTTGTTTAAGTTTTCGATTCTAAATTTTCCTTCGGCATTTGTGTGATATTCTTCGTTGTTGAAATATACAGTTGCGAAAGGAATTGGTTTTTGATTTTTATCTATAATTTGACCTTCGAAAATGTTTTGTGCAAACACAGTTCCGCACAATAATGTAGCAGCAATGCTCCATTTTATGTTGATTGACATAAATACAATAATTTAATAACGTTAAAAAAATAAGGTGGTTTTTTCTTGAAATTAAATTGCGTAGGGTGGTGCTCGAAGACTTTTTTGAGTAAGTAATACTGCTTGTTTTACACGAGTTGTGTAAAGCGTTTTATCTTTTTGGATAAATGATTGAGACCATTCGAATAACTCGATTTCTGAATCATTTTCGATAAAATGTTGATTGAAATGACAAATTGTACAGCTGTGATCATGTACGTTAGAGAATTTATCTTTCAACTCTTTATGCTCTTTACTTAGAGCATGATCCAATATATGCGCAGACTGATACACTGTCATAAACAGTGAAATTGTAAGCATAATATATTGGATAAATTTTTTCATTTCGGTTACAAAAATAAGATTTTATTTCATTTCTTTCAACTCTTTCATGTTTTGTTGAAGTTTTCTTAAAAATAAAAAATAAATAATTCCATAATAAACCGTTCCTATAATCACAATAAAAGCAACAGCAGTTATTATTGCAATCCAACCATAAACAGCAGCATTATTCGCAATTGGTTGTATATCATTGGCATGTTTTGCTAAATAAATAGATTGACCTAATTCGTAATAGAATGGGGCAGAGGAAACAATTAAACTCAAAACGGTGAAAAGAATAAACAAGTTCACCAATCGACGAAATGAAATAATGTTTTTCATCAAATCGACAACAGATTGATTAAGATCTATTTTCTTGAAATAACGATAAGCCATTACCAAAAATCCAAACGTAATCACAATACTAAAAACGGAAGCGATTTCGTAATTATTAATCGTTTTTTCTTCGACTAATGTTTTGACTTCATTATTAAAGAAGTTTTTTCCTGAAATTAAAACATATAAATTGTAGACAAGAAAAAGGATAAATTCGCAAAAAGTGAATATAAATAACCATTTTATTGTTGTTGATGATTTTTTCTTCAACATTTGAAAAATTTGATTTTGATCAAACTTTTCTTCTTCCTTTATGGAACCCCAAATTGATTTTAAGTCATCTAACTCCATTATTGTTCCATTTTAGACATTATTTCTTTTAATTTTATCTTCACTCTGTTCATCTTTACTCGTGCATTTACTTCCGAAATTCCTAAAGTTTCGGCAATGTCTTTGTAAGGTAAGTCTTCCAAAAATAGCAGTACCAATGCACGTTCTACGTCGTTTAATAATCTAATTGCCGCGTATAAAAGTGTGATACGCTCTTCTAAAAATTCGTCTTTGTCGTCTGATTTTAAGTTTAAAAATTGAGCTTCATTAAAATCAGTTTCACTGGATTTTGTTTTTTTTCTGATTAATGTAATTGCTGTGTTTAAGCTAACACGATACATCCACGTACTAAATTTTGAATCTCCCTTGAAGGAATCGTAAGAACGCCATAATTGCAATACAATTTCCTGAAATAAATCGTCATGAGAATCCTTGTCGTCTGTGTAAATACGACAAACCTTATGGATAATTCCCTGATTTTTCTCGACTAATTCGGTAAATATTTTTGCTTTATTATTCAAACTATTATTCTGTTGCTCTTTATTTGTAGTAAAAAAAAGAATAATGTTACAACTAAAAAAATAAAAAATCCTCTTATAGAAATATAAGAGGATTAACCTAACTAACTTAAACCTATGAAAAGTTGTTCTACTTTTCTACTGCAAGTATAGAAATTAATTATTTATTAAGCAATAAAAATTTAGAAAAATTGTTAAAAATGTCTTAATTAACTAAGAATGATTCTAAACTATTGAAATCTGTTAACGAAATGATATAATTCATTGTGATTAGAGCAATGGGATGATTAAATTTGTGGAAATATCTAAAAAATTAAACGAATTGCTTTATGGCAAATGAATCATTACTAAAATCGTCGATTGGTAAGAAGTTCGCGATGGCGCTTTCAGCGTTATTTTTGATCGTGTTCTTGTTACAACATTTCGTGATTAATGCATTATCTGTTATTAATCCGAATGGGTTCAATGAAGTTTCGGCTTTCATGAGTGATAACCCTTTTATCCAATATTTAATGCAGCCTATTTTATTAATTGGTGTTGTATACCACTTTGTAATGGGGTTTGTATTAGAAGCGCAAAACAAGAAAGCGCGTGGACCAGTTGCTTACCAAAAGTATAATGGTGCTGCAAATGCTTCTTGGATGTCAAGAAACATGTTAGTTTCTGGATCTGTAATTTTAGTTTTCTTATTATTACACTTGTATGACTTTTGGGTTCCTACAATTACTGATCACTACATTGCTCCAAATCCTGAGTTTGCTCAAGGAAATTACTTTATGGATCACTTAAACCACGTTTTCACATTAGAAGGTGCTTTAGGTTTTGTAAGATTAGTAATTTACATTGTTGCATTTGTATTTTTATCATTACACTTACAACATGGATTTGCATCTGCATTCCAATCTATTGGTGCAAGACACAACAAATACACTCCAGTAATTGTTGCTTTCGGGAAATGGTATTCAATTTTAATTCCAGCAGGTTTCATTATCATCGCTGTTTACCATTTTTTTGTTAAATAATTAAATAATATCAAGAAATGAGTATATTAGATTCAAAATCTCCACAAGGAGATATCGCACAACAATGGAGCGAACACAAAGCACACTTAAACTTAGTGGCTCCAAATAACCGTGATAAAATTGATGTTATTGTTGTAGGTACTGGTTTAGCTGGTGGTTCTGCAGCTGCTACTTTAGCAGAGTTAGGATACAAAGTAAAAGCTTTCTGTTACCAAGATTCACCACGTCGTGCGCACTCTATTGCTGCACAAGGGGGGATTAATGCTGCTAAAAATTATAAAGGAGATAACGACTCTATCTACCGTTTATTTTATGATACAATCAAAGGTGGTGATTACCGTGCTCGTGAGTCTAACGTTTATCGTTTAGCAGAGGTTTCTGGTAATATTATCGACCAATGTGTAATGCAAGGGGTTCCTTTTGCACGTGATTACGGTGGGTTATTAGATAACCGTTCTTTTGGTGGGGTACAAGTATCTCGTACTTTCTATGCGAAAGGTCAAACAGGACAACAATTATTATTAGGAGCTTATTCAGCAATGAATCAGCAAATCCACTTAGGGCACATCCAAATGTACAACCGTCACGAAATGTTAGACATTGTACTTGTAGATGGTAAAGCTCGTGGTATTATCGCTCGTAATTTAATTACTGGTGAAATCGAAAGACATTCTGCTCACGCAGTAGTTATTGCTACTGGTGGTTACGGAAACGTATATTTCTTATCTTCTAATGCAATGGGTTCTAATGTAACTTCTGCATGGAAAATTCACAAAAAAGGTGCTTATTTTGCTAACCCTTGTTATGTACAAATTCACCCAACTTGTATTCCAATCCACGGAACAAATCAATCTAAATTGACTTTAATGTCTGAATCTTTACGTAACTCTGGTCGTATCTGGGTTCCTAAAAAGAAAGAAGACGCTGAAGCAATCCGTGCTGGTAAGAAAAAAGCAGTTGATATCAAAGAAGAAGACAGAGATTACTACTTAGAAAGACGTTATCCTGCATTCGGTAACTTAGTTCCTCGTGACGTTGCATCTCGTGCTGCAAAAGAGCGTTGTGATGCTGGTTATGGTATCGAAGCTAATGAAACTGGAGAAGGAGTTTACTTAGATTTTACAGATGAGATTAAGAAAAAAGGTCGTGAGGTTGCTTTCGCAAACGGAGATCAAAATCCATCAGATGCTGAAATCGAGAAATTAGGTAAAAAATGGATTGAGGAGAAATATGGAAACTTGTTCCAAATGTATTGGAAAATTACAGATGAGAATCCGTACGAAAATCCAATGCGTATCTATCCTGCAATTCACTATACAATGGGTGGTGTTTGGGTTGATTACAACTTACAATCAACAATTCCAGGATGTTTCGTAGCTGGAGAGGCTAACTTCTCTGATCACGGAGCTAACCGTTTAGGAGCTTCTGCATTAATGCAAGGTTTAGCAGATGGTTATTTTGTATTGCCTTATACAATTGCAGATTATTTATCAGCAGATATTCGTACAGGTAAAATTCCTACAAATACGCCAGAATTTGACGAAGCTGAAAAAGCTGTTAAAGATCAAATTCAACATTTCTTAAGCAATAAAGGAACTAAAACTGTAGATAGTTTCCACAAACGTTTAGGAATCATTATGTGGAATAAAGTAGGTATGGCTCGTAACGCTGAAGGTTTAAAAGAAGCGATTGCTGAAATTGCTGCTTTACGTGAAGAATTCTACCGCGATGTAAAAGTTCCTGGTGATGCTAACGAAATGAATACTGAGTTAGAAAAAGCTGGACGTGTAGCTGACTTCTTAGAATTAGGACAGTTAATGGCAATTGATGCACTTAACCGTAATGAGTCTTGTGGTGGTCACTTCCGTGAGGAGTACCAAACAGAAGAAGGTGAAGCAATGCGTGATGATGCAAACTATACTTATGTTGCCGCTTGGGAATATAAAGGTGATGACATCAACACAGAGGTTTTACACAAAGAGGAATTAAATTACAAATATATCGAGCTTAAAACTCGTAGTTATAAATAATAAAATCATTTTGCTTGATAACAAACCTTCAAGCAAAATGTCAAAATATCATATAGAATTATGGCATCATCAAAAACAATCAGCATCACGCTGAAAATTTGGCGTCAAAAAAACGCTAATGCTCAAGGAAAAATGGAAACATATTCCTTAAAAGATGTTTCTACTGATTCTTCTTTCTTAGAAATGCTTGATTTATTAAACGAGCAATTAATAGAGGAAGGAAAAGAGCCAGTTGCATTCGACCACGACTGTCGTGAAGGTATTTGTGGTATGTGTTCTTTATTCATCAATGGTGAAGCACACGGACCAGATAGAGGTGTTACAACTTGTCAATTACATATGCGTATGTTCAAAGATGGTGAAACGATTTACATCGAACCATGGAGATCTGCTGCATTCCCAGTAATCAAAGATTTAATTGTAGACCGTTCATCTTTCGACCGTATCCAACAAGCTGGTGGTTACATTTCTGTAAACACATCAGGACGTACAGTAGATGCAAACAACATTCCAGTAAACAAAATGCATGCAGATGAAGCGTTTGATGCTGCAACATGTATTGGTTGTGGAGCTTGTGTTGCAACTTGTAAAAATGGATCTGCAATGTTATTCGTAGGAGCTAAAGTTTCTCAATTCGCATTGTTACCACAAGGACAAGTAGAAGCAGCTCGTCGTGCACAAAAAATGGTTGCTCAAATGGATTTAGAAGGTTTTGGTAACTGTACAAATACAGGAGCTTGTGAAATCGAATGTCCAAAAGGAATTTCGTTAGATAACATCGCACGTATGAACCGTGAGTATTTATCTGCAAAAATTGTATCACAAGAATAATAAAATTCTGATATATATTAAAAGAGCGACATATTTGTCGCTCTTTTTTTGTATAATAATTGCATAAAAAAAGGATTTCAATTTCTTGAAATCCTTCCCAATGTCAAATTCTTTCTTCTGAATAAGTCCATTGTAACTTGTTCTTTTTAAATGATTATAAAAAAAGAATTTTTATAAATAGAACAAATATCTATTGTAAATAATAAATGAAATGTACTCATGTTTGATTATTAACCAAGTGCAAAAATGCAGAAACTATGAGTAAAATCGATTTAAAAAGAACGTCTGGAGAAAAAAGGATTTCAATTTCTTGAAATCCTTCCCGAAATTTTTGATAATGATTTGAATTAATTTTCACCTTATTATGAAAATTCTCTGTCGGCTTAAAAATTTCGTTATTTTGTGGAAAAACAACTATTAATTTTAATGTTCTGTTTCATAACAACTAAAGTATTTTGAAGTCCTGAACGAATAATTATTAATTCCTTGATGTAAAATTAATGACAAAAATCATGTTTTGCAAATTATTTCAGACTAACTTTAAAAGTTTAACACATCAATAAATCT